>NZ_QOWC01000100.1 GCF_003574465.1 Methylobacterium crusticola | reverse complement strand
TGATCTCAACCCCAATCTCGATCCGCAAACCCGTTACTCGGACGGGCTCCTAGTTGTTAGTCGCGAGCACAAACTCCCGGGTACGCCCATTAACCGCTCGGGATGCTTGAGCTGTATGTTCGAGAGCGGCACGAGCGCTGTCAGCCAACACGAGCCACGCGCCAGCCATCAACATAACGTCCTTCAGCACGAGCCGGCCAGCGCCAGACAGGTACGGGAAGCCGTGCTGTGCGTCGCCCAACGCAGGCACCCAGGCCTCCGGCGTCGTCACCAGGAAAGACAAGGTCACAAACGGCGTCAGAAACGCGAGCGTGGCACCCACGAGACCCCAGCGGCGTGAAAAGAGACCGACAAGGGTCAGCAGGCCGATGCCGATCTCGACGGCGCCGAGCCCATCCGAGAACGCGTAGGTGTCGTTGTCAGTCTGCCAAGCGCGGTCGGTGGGCTTCAACTCACCTTCACGTGTCATGTGTTGAGCATACTGGTCGGGATGCTTGTAGAACATCGACAGTACCGGATTGTGGGCGACGAAAGGCGTGATGCTGTCAGCCTCATAAGGGGCGAACTTTACGCTACCGATCCAGAGGAAGACGATCGCGATTGCGACGCGCATCCCATGGATGCCGATGCGATTTGAGACTGGTCCTGACGCAAGCCCGAGGACCTGACGGATGTACGTGTTCATGACATGGCTCCTTGGTTGGTGAAGTTGGGCATGCGAAGCCGAGGTCTGCCGAGGTCCCGAGTACTGACGAACGGCTACTCAAAGCGGGACAGTTCGCAGCCCTGACAAATGCCAACTGCGCAGTGTGCGTCAGCACCAAGGGCAGAAGCGGCGTCCAGCGTTGCAGCGTGACGATGCCGCACTACTAGAGAATGTGGCACTGCTAGCCATGCACCATGATTTTTGAGAGCTCATCGCTGCGGGCGAGCCTCGGCGATGAAACCCGACAACACGACGCACGGCAGGCGCGCTTAGCCTGCTGTGCAGCCGTAATCTCAAGTGGACCCGCACCACGGACTCCGATCCCGCGCAGGCGCCAGAGCGCGGCGACTGTGGGTCGTTGCATTGCTTTGGAAAGCAGTAAGGACACTGCTTAATCGCGCGACAAACCGTTGGCCGGACCGCCGGCGTGGCTGCCGGAGTAGCGGTAGGCCGGTGCCGTCACCCGGTGCTGCACCGCCTGCGGCGTGCCGTTCGAGATCAGCGCGTCGGCGGGCCCGCCGGCGTGGGAGCCGGCATACTGGTAAGCTCCGGGAGAGAGCGATCCGGTGGTCAGGGTGATCTCCGAGAGCCGAGTGGTGCTGGACTGCCATGCCGGGACGTTGAAGGTATGCCCCCACGCATTGAAGGTGCCGGCATCCTGAGCCAGGGCGGAACCGGTCGTGCCAGCAAGGAGCGCGAGCGAGAAGAGCAGTGTGCGAGACATCTTTTGGATCCTCCATTGCAGATTGGCGGCCCTCAGGTCGAAGGCTGATGGAGGTATAATTGCTCTCATTCTGCTAGTTACATAGATAGACGTGGGTTTCGGGTGATTATACGTGCAACGGTCCTGCACATACCTTGGTATGCTGCTGCGCCGGGTTCATCCCCACGCCCGTAGCGGCGCGTTCAGGCTGGAGCAGTGACCCCTTCACGATGCCAGCCGCGCTGAGCCAATCGCTGACGAGTGATACAGGCCAGATGAAGCGCCCATGCGCGATCGACTTATTCAAGTCCTGCCCATCTGGTCGGTCTTCGAGCGGCGCACGATGACCCGTAGGCCGTCCGGGTGCTTGATCAAGTTGGCGATGTGGAGGGCGACCAGATCAGACCGGAAGGAGCCGAAGACTTCTTCTCCTCGAAGGTGTGCGAGCAGCCGGCGCCGGTGAGAGCGTCGCGCTGGAAGTCGAGGTTCTGGTCGGTGGTGGAGACGCGAGCGTAGCCGATGAGCATGTCAGGGTAGTGCCACAGGAGGGCATTCCTGGCAGTAGTTTTCCTGCCACATTTTCCTAACATCGGCGGCGTGACGGCGCTCTCGCGTCAAGCGCGTCAACTGAGGCGGGTCTCAGACGTGTAAGGAAAACGGTCGTTTTGTTGACAGCTCGACCTGAGCAGCGGAATGACCGCTCGGGGTGGATTTCCGCCGGTCCGCTTTCGAGCGACAATCTAGGGAAGCGGACGTCGCCGCCGCGCCTGTTTCCGACCCCGAGCAGGCCTTCACCCCATCGAGGCTCTCGACGGCCGCGCCGGCGGTCCAGCCAGGCCCGGGCAGGCGGATGCGCTTGGGCGGTGGCATCTCACCAGCATGTCCGCTTCGAGAGTGGAGGCAATCCGTCGAAAGACGGCCGGGATTGGCGCACAGCAGCCGCCAACGCCGGCCGGTCTCTGCCCATCAGGGGCTCACGACCACGTTGCCGACCACCCTCCCACTCTCCACGCATTCGTGCGCTTCCACGACAGCGTCGAGCGGGAACGTCGCTCCAATCGTGTGCTTCAAGCAGCCATCCGTCATCCATCGGGTCAGATCGGCGATCCCTCGCTGTCGGGCCTCTCGTGACAGCTCGTAGACGATGAAGAAGCGCACGGCCGCTCCGCTCAAGATCATCGGCCCGAACTCAAGGCACGCCTGCGGCGCGTTGGAGCCGTAGACCACGCACAGGCCATCCCGCGCCACGACCCGGGGTAGCAGGGCCGCGTTCCCTGCAATGTCCACCTCGACTACGCGATCAGCCCCACGCCCGCCTGTGAGGGCCACGATTCGCTCAGCCACATCCTCGCGCTTGTAGTCGATCACCTCGTCGGCACCGGCCTCGCTCGCATGCCGCGCCTTCTCAGGCGAGCTGACCGTGGCAATCACCCGCGCAGCTCCGAGCAGCTTCGCCATCTGAACGGCGTATAGTCCCACCGCACCGGCCCCGCCCGCGACGAGAACCGTCTGACCCTCGAGCGAGCCGTCCACCGTGACGGCCCGGTGCGCCGTTAAAGCTGGGATCCCAAGGCACGCTCCCGCCTCGAAGGAGATGGTCTCGGGAAGCGGCACCGCTTGTTCGGACGGGAGCGCGATCAGCTCGGCCGCCGTTCCGAACGGTCGCTTCCACTGACCATTCCAGATCCAGACCCGCTCGCCGACACGGACTGGATCCACGCCGGCGCCGACCTGGTCGATGATGCCGGCACCGTCGCTGTGCGGCACCACCCGGGGAGTGACCATCGGCCGGGAGCCCGACCGCGTCTTCCAGTCCGAGGGGTTCACGCCCGACGCATACACGCGCACTCGCACCTCGCCGGGCCCTGGCTGCGGGTCGGGCATGTCGCCGACCTGCAAGACCTCACCGGCCGGACCGTTACGCTCGTACCAGGCTGCTCTCATCGGCGTGGCGCTCCAAAGGTGTACAGCATAGGGCCGGACGCAGTCGCGGGGTAGAAGGTCCGCTCTCCACCGATTGTGTTGAAAAACTCGGGATGCAGCCGATGCGCGGTTCCACACCAGCTCGCGCGTAGAAAGATCTTCTGTACTGGCTCGCGCGGTCCGGCCCACATCGGCATGCCGAGCGCCGGAAAGAGACGAGTTTTCCTCACAGCGAGGTATGGGCGAGGCAACAGGCGCGGCCTCTGAGTTTTTCAACACAATCGGTCGCAAGCGGCCCCTCGTGGCATGTCTGTCGTACCTGGTTCCATACGCCGAGCTTATGCGAAGAGAGCGCAGCTCAGGGAGAGGGCGGAAGATCCCGTGCGCCTTGTGGACTAGAACGTGGGTTGGCGATCTCAGCCTCAACCGTACCGAGCGATCTCAGGGGCTTAGCGGCCGACGACGGCGGAAGAGGCATCCGCTTCAGTGCTCTACCGCCGCCGGCTGCTGATACCCCGGACGACCCGCAGATCAGCGCGAGCGGTTCAAGGCGGTCAAGTCGGTGGTCCTGAGCCCCCCAGCCTAAACTGGCATTCGGCACGAACCAGGGCTGGACATCAAACCAGCATCCGTTCCGGCACAGGGCGCCTCTCTGATGCTATTTAGTAGCGATCGGTTAGCCAAAAGCTACCAGGTAGCTAGCGGCTAGAGAGAATGCCCAATAGCTATCTGGTAGCTACCGCTAGCCGTTAGCTATCTGGTAGACATTCTGGTGTTCGCTTACACCGACCTACTCGCAGGAGCCGCCATGCCGGTCATCGCGTTTGCAAACCCCAAAGGAGGCGCTGGGAAGACGACCACGGCGCTACTCCTCGCGACAGAGCTCGCCGCGAAGGGGGCTGTTGTCACGGTCATCGATGCCGATCCGGAACGCTGGATTTCTCAATGGGCGAAGCTGCCGGGTAAGCCAGCAAACGTCACGATCATCGGTGAGGTAATAGAGGACACGATTGTCGACGTGATCGAAGCCGCAAGCCTTGCATCGCAGTTCGTGATCGTTGATCTTGAGGGGACCGCAAGCTTGATGGTGTCGAACTCCATCGGCATGGCCGACCTAGTCGTAATCCCGGTCCAGGGATCCTCAATGGACGCCAAGGGTGGCGCCAAGACCATTCGTTTGATCCGCAACCAGGAAAAGATGTCCCGCCGCAAAATCGCTCACGCTGTCGTCCTCACCCGGACAAGTGCAGCCGTCACCTCCCGCTCCCTGCGCAATGTTACTGAGCAGCTACAGGCCGGGGGCATAGAAATCTTCGCCACGCCGATCGTCGAGCGCGCAGCATTCCGGGATCTCTTTGATTATGGAGGTACCCTGGCGGACCTTAACGCATCGCAGGTCAGTAATCTCGACAAGGCTGTTCAGAATGCCCGTGAGTTCGTAGGCGAGGTCATCTCGAAGCTGAAGGCCGTGGCAACTGCCAAGCAGGCGGCATGATGAACGCGAAGGAGCGTCCCTCGCTGGGCTTCGGTGATGAGCTGGACGACTTCGACCCTGCTGCTTGGCCGAAGCCGACATCTGCCAGCCAAAAGCCAGAGCCTGAGATTACAAAAAAGTCGGCTGAGGTGGCGGGTTTCCGCAGTCGGGAACCCGCAAAGAGTGAGGTCGCCGATCAGCCGATACCAAGACAGCAGCGCCGTCGCCGTACTGGCCGCAACGTGCAGTTCAATATCAAAACAAGGCCTGAGGCGATCGAGGCGTTCACTCGTGTCGCAGATGCCATGGGCTGGGGCTTCGGTGAAGCGTTTGAGCGTGCGACAGAGCTGCTACAGCGGGAGCACACTATCAAGAAACCTTAGCTGGTAGCTAACTGGTAGCCTCGGATGGTAGAGAAGCGCATGAACGTGATTTCGCCGATGCCCAGCTTGGTCGAGCAGGAATTGCGGAACCAGCTTGCCGGGCTGCAGGGGCGCCTCGCGGTCGCCCAGGAGGGCCTGATTAGCATGGCGCACGTTGCCACCGGCATAGAGTGTGAGATCGCATCCGAGGCCGACCGAGGTCTCAGGTATGCCGACGCCCGACCCGCAGTCGCGTCGGCCAGACGAAAGGGCTTCCGGGACCGACGCAGGAAGCGAGTCTAACTAAGCAGGTGGCCGATGCATCAAGCTTGGCATTTAAAGATGGTGCCTGCCCGCCTGCCAGCAGAACGCCGGCTTCAGGAAACTTTGATGTGGCAGGCTGGGTGATAGCGGCCCATCCTCGACATAGCGTTGCGGCAATGACATGGTTGCTTCACCACTGAGGGCCCTGCCATGAGCAACGGCGCGCAACAAGCACAGCTCACCGTCAATCAGAAGGTTGTGAATTGGACGAAAGGCAATCTCGGCACGAAGATTGGGCGGGGCGAGTGCTGGGATTTAGGTGAGCAAGCACTTAAAAATGCGGGTGCTCAAACATCAAATGATCTTGGTCCAGTAGGAGAAGACACCGATTACATCTGGGGTGACTCTATCCCCTCCGTCAAAGATGTTAGACCCGGAGACATACTCCAAATTCGTGATCATGTCATTACAACTATAACTGTTACGAAGTACGTCTTTACTGACGGAACCAGCCTCGAAGAGACAAGAGAACATACAGCCCAGCGTGGCCATCATACTGCAATAGTAAGCTCGTCACCAGACTCCAATGGCGTGATCAGTACTTACGAGCAACATGTTAAGCCTAGAGGTGACGTTGTCCAGAGTCTTCGGCTTAACACACGCAGCATAGATCCAGTCACTACAACATCGAAGGGACAATACAAAAACCCAACGACAAAAAAATTGGAGCAGGCAAAAATTACTAAGACCGTAACTGTTACCGTTACTGGGAAGATTTGGCCTTATCGACCAAAATCGAAAACGTAATCATTTCTGAAAGTGCATTTAACCAGTCAGCGTCAAAATAGGCGCGCTTAGGCCGCCTATACCTTCGCTTGTGCTATCGCTGAAAGGAGTTGGCTGAGCCGCTCGGCCTGCTCCCGCCAAGCGTCCCGGTCGGCTCGTGCCTCACTCATCTGCGCCTTGAGGGACATGATCTCGCCGTCGATGGCGCCGGCGTCGTGCGCCATGCTGATCAGGTCCTCCTGGGCGACGGCGAGGCGCTCCCGCAGATCGGCAAGCTGATTGCGCAGCTCCAGCTCGAGCACGCTGGGCATGGGCGACATCATGTTCATGTGCCTCAGCCTGCCGGCCACTGGCATGGGAGATGCGGCAACGATCCCATCAGGCCGGATCCCAGTCCGGCTGATCCTTGACGAGCGAGGCGGCGAAATCTGCGAGTCGCATCGGCTCACCACTCGGGGATGAGATGCAGACGTTTCCGATCCCTTCCCGTTCCACGGTGCAGCCGGTCTCCACGGCGGTGGCAGCTGTGGCCCGCCTGAGCGTCAGCTTTCCAGCCGGCGTCTGGATGATGACCTGGAAGGTGTTCATGGCTCCTCTCGCCCTGCCGGAGGACGCCATCGTGGCTGGGCCGTTGTGGCATGGGCGGCGGCCCGGCGTGATAGGTGAGGTGGGATGCCGGGCCGCTACCGTTGCCGCCTCGGGACCTCCGGGGCGGCGACCTTCAGGCTGGCGCAGGATGGTTGACGAACTCGTAACAGCGTGGCCGCGCAGGCTCGTCCCGCACTACTCGCGCGCTTGGTCGCGGGGCAAGGAAACGTCCCGTTAACCAACACAGGTGACCCTGGCGGCATCCCGAGCCGCAGGTGTGATCATGATCCAGAGCCGCTCGATCAGCGTCGACGACCCTTCCGCTGCCTGCCCCGTATCTCCGGAGACGCTCGGCCGACTGCTTCGAGCCCAGCCTGACGCGATCGCCCAGATGACGGACGAACTCTCCGAGGCTGAGCGGGCGCGGCTCGCGGTCTACCTATACGGGCGCAGCCACACTCACGAACTGGGCCTCAGGATCGCGGCTACCTGCGAGGGCGCGGCGCTCCGGCGCGCGGCAGGTCTGGTCGGCAACACCCTCTACGAGCAGTCGCGCAAGCCCTACACGGCGCCGACGCACGGCACCGCTCAATCCGGTTCGAAGCGGAAGATCAGCCTCGGCGGGGCTCGCCTGAGTAGCTGAGGGAGCCGGAAGCTCGCTCCGCTGCTCCAGAGGCTGAGATTGGCCAGGGCGAGCGGCCTCGGCCGCCGAGCCGCAAGGTGAGACGCCACGTCGCTTGTAAGCCTGTCTGAGGCTGCTACACGGGCGCCCTCTCTCGCGGACGTACCCTTGTGGCGGTCCGGTTCCGCCTGCAGGCTGGATCGCGAGGGAGTTCGTGATGACGGGTTGGTGGCGGACCAGTTCTCCCCGCCGGCCTGTGAGGCTCAGTGGGCCGGGTGGTCACGAGAGGGTCGATGCAGCGGAGAACAGGAACCGCGACGCCGGCTGATGGCCCACATGATCTCTCGGCCGCGGGTTGGATCCTCACCCAGCCTGCAGGTTGCCGGCGGACTGCTTGCCGCTGCGCTTATCGGTTTCCACCTCGTAGGAGCACTTCTGGCCCTCGGCCAGATCGCGCAGGCCCGCCCGCTCGACGGCGGAGATGTGCACGAACACGTCCTTGCTGCCGTCGTCGGGCTGGATGAAGCCGTAGCCCTTGGTGGTGTTGAACCACTTCACCGTCCCGGTGCTCATGCGGTCGTCCTTCGCGAAAGGGGCAGGCACTGCTGCACCCTGGTGATGAACTCTGCGGATGAACAGCGTGGCGCCCCGGACCGAGATGTCACGGCAGGAGCGATAGGCAAGGTTTCGGCAACACCTGTTGCTGGGCCATTCACCGCGCTTTTTAGCTTGCGGTTCAAGGTTGCCCCGTATTGTGCCCTTATGACTTCAGGGCTGGGAGGCAGAACCTGAAGCAGCCGGGCAGAGACCCGGAGAGACAGAGATCAAGGCGGAGAAATGGCCTCGCCCGACCGGCCACGACCGGCGGCGGGGCCGTTTTCGTTAGACGGGGCAGCCTCACGGCTGGCGGGGCTTGCTCTGCCTCTTCGCGCCCCCTCGATTAGGCCGGATCGTTCTCTTTGGGGTCGAAAGGCTTGGCGCGCTCATTGTCGGGCGATTGCGCATCAGGGTCGAGGCGACCGTCAACGACGCTCTCACGCTTCTTGGTCTCATCGCGCTCGATCGCCGGATTGGGCGCCTGAGGTTGGCTGCTGTGGGTCGTGGTGTGAGTACCGCCAGTCTGCGGCTCCGGCACGTGCACTTCGCTGCTGCGCCGGCTCTCTTGGCCGTCCTCGCTCTCGGGCTTCTTGTCGGGCATCAGTGCCTCCATTCTCGGAGAGCAGCACATAGAGCCCCGGCAATTCAGGGCTACGGCGAGTTCACCGACCGGCTCGGGCAGCCATTAGCCAACGCACGTTGAACAGCCTGATGCCGCTGCCAGTTTGACGAACCGCTCCGCTCCGGCTCAGATGTCCGTTTAGGCGCTCGGCATCCGGTCGAGTCGCCAAGGAGACCACCGCCGCCGCAGTGAGACCCTGAAAAGCCAACGGCCCCGCTCCTTGCCGGGAGGGGGCCGTGGATCCGCCGAAGCGGTGTCGGGAACAATCTGCCCCCCGATATCGCCAGACGCTCCCTCGGGAGTCAAGTCGGAACGTCGTTTCCGGCAACGGTGGAGGCTTGTCTGTGGAACGGAGCGCTTGCCGGCGCCTCCGAACGATCTGCCGCGGCCCGACGAGGGCCGGGAACGATGCTTGTTGACCAGATCCGGGCGGCCATCACGGCCGCGCCCCGCATGAGGCTGCCGGACGTGGCAGCCGTGCTCTGGAAGGCTTACGGGGCGGGCCAGGTGACGGAAGCTGAGGCCGAGGAGCTGTCCGGCCTGATCGAGGCCAGGAAGGTGCTGCCGATCGCACCACAAGCCCCCAGGAAGCTCGTAGGCAGCCGTCCGCGGTCCGATGCCAGCATGGAGCGCCGGCGCCGCTGGGCGGCTTCAGGAAGGCTGCCACCCACCCTGGCCATGAAGTTCACGCCAGCCGAGCAGGCCGTGCTGGCCGTCGTTGCAGGCGAGGTGGCGAAGCGGGGGGACTGCCGGCTGCACATCGACCACATCGCGGCGCTGGCAGGCGTCAGCCGTTCTACCGTGAAGAATGCGATCCGGGAGGCGCGCCTGCTCGGGCTGCTGACCGTCGAGGAGCGCCAGCAGACAGCTTGGCGCAATCTCTCCAACGTGGTGCGGATCGTCTCCCGGGAGTGGCTGGCCTGGAACCGCCTCGCGCGCCGGCCGGTGTCCCTGGAGGGAGGGGTCAAATCCGTGACCGGCACGCATACTGAGAAGAGATACTCCTGTAAACTCAGCCCTTCGGAACCCTCAAGTAGCTGCCGGGGGGCAGGGTCGCAGGCTCGTCTATGGCACTTAGAGTGAGGGCCAGGGTTGGCAGGAGCGGTGGCTGCGGCAGCGTGGTGAGCTATGTCCCCTTATCATGCTGCCGACGGACCGTGTCCGCTGTGCCGAACAGGCGCGCACCACGGCTTTCGCCAGAGTCAAACCGTTATTGCAGCAGACTCCCAAGCTGTTCATCGCGTGGAGGCGCTTGCAGTAGCCCGCGGGTTGGTCATCTCGTGACTTCTGATGGACGACACGCGCCCGGATCTTAGATGCCGCCGCCTGGACCGCTGGGGAGATTGGTGGTGTCGATCAACGAACGGCTCGCGACCGAGGCACTCACACTGGCGACACGAGCCTTCCGCTCAAGCGAGCGGGATCTCAGTAGCTATGAGGCCGACCGCCTTCGCGAGCTGGTCGACGGCCTCGTGGCCGAGGGTGAGGAGAACCATCCTACCGCTGTGGCCATTCGCGCCCTGGTGCAGGCCGGCTACCGGCCTTGCTATGCCGTGGTTCAAGGCGTCGAGACCCTCTGGATCCAGGGCGAGCAATGAGATGTGAGCCGCCCTGCGTCAGCAAGGAGTACGAGGAGTACGGCCGCCCTGCCTGGGGGAGTACACAGAGCAGCCGCCCCTTCGCCGGTCGCTCAGCGATAGCCGCAGAAGCGCCGGGAACCCCAGCCGAAGCCGCACCGATCGTAGAACCCACCGAAGCGGTGGAAACGGTGGAAGCCACCGCCATGGAAGCCGTGGTGGAAGCCACCGCCGTGGAACCCACGTCCGCCAAAGCCACGTGCCTCGGCGGAGCCGGTGAGTGAGACGCTGGCCACAGCGGCCAGGAGAGCCGCGCCCAGAACCGTCTTGATCATGTCCTGCTCCTCTGTGTGTCAGGTGAGAGCAGGGTGCGCGCCGACGATGCAGTTCTCTGTGAGGCAAGTCACACAGGGGTGAGGTTACGGCAGGGGTCCGCTAGCCGGATGAGCCAAGGCTGTAGTCGCGCGAGCGATTTCGCATAAGCCGCAGTATGGAACGGATTACGGAACCTCCTGGAAGTCCTCAGAAGATCTTAACCGCGCCGCCGTGGCGCCCTCAGTTGAGGGCCAGTCTAACTGCTTCCCGCAGGGCCTCGCAAGCCGGTGGCTAGTCTGCCTTCCACCTAAGGTAGCCCCCAACGCCCGCAGTGGTCTCAAAGGGTGAGGCTGATATCCGTTCAAGAGCCTCTAGAATGGATAATAACCTCGGGCCTGCTCGGGCCTGAGCTAGGGGATGCCGAACGCCGGACACGCGTCTCGGCACGGAGGCAACGCCTTGGTCGGCATCCCCGACCACCCTTGCTGTGCGGCAGAGCCCATACCGACTACCGAGTGGTCGGGCGGCACGTGCTTTGGCCAGCGCGGCGGCGGTGACTGGATCGGGCTGCCGAGAGTAGAGGCGGGCGGTCGCAGCGGGGGGTCCCATGGCCGCAATCCCTCCCGCTCGCGTATGCTTGCCCCTAAGTAGGAGACTAGCGCCATGCCGAACGAAGCCCTGACCGTTCAACTCCTCCAGTGGATCGGCGACAAGCCGCGTGGCTACGCCGAGACAATGGATGCGTGGCGCACGTCCTGCCCCCGCCTGAGCATCTTCGAGGACGCCATGAGCGCAGGCTTGATCGAGCGCGTTTCCGGCGCCCGGCTTGCGGACGCTCAGATCCGTGTCACCGAGGCTGGACGGCAACACCTTCGCGCCCCAGAGACAGTCGCCTGATGCCCACTGAGCTTAAAGACTAGCGCCGCCCAAGCGGGACATGAGCAATCGGCACCCGCGCCAGAGCAAGGCAGATGCCTCTTCCGCCGTCGTCGGCCGCTAAGCCCCTGAGATCGCTCGGCACGGCTTCGGGCTCAGATTGCCTACCCATCTCTTGACCCATGATGCGCACGGGATCTGTGCGGCTTGACGGGGCAGAAGGTGTTGGCGGTCAACCTGCTGGAGACAACGAGCCTTTCTCGCGCTCGCCTGGGCTGACAGGCATCCGCGGACGCCGGGCTCCTGAGCCGAGGCGAGGAGCAGTCATGCTGACAGGATGCGCGAGCGTGGCGGCATCGGGTGCTTTGGTCGCGTCAGCCCAGCTGCTGCTCCGTGTGCTGCTTGCCCAGCGCATGCCGCCTCGTTGACGCGAGCGCCCCAGAACTCCGGTCCTCAGTCTGCGGCGCGGTAGAGCGACAGCTCACGGTGGAGGCGCTCGCACGTGACCCCCTCCGGCCGCCAAAACCGACACGCATCCAGCCAGCGCGCATCGCGCTCGGCCTCGATCGCCTCGCTCATCTCATCCGCCTCACAGGCGTCTAGGAGCGCGTTCTGTGTCACCCGCAGATCAGCCAGCACCTCGGCTCCGGACGGCAGCGGGTGTGGTAACTTGGTGAGCAGTGCCCGGAAGCCGCCCACGCAGGCCGCGTGCCGCAACACGACGCCCGGCGATCCCGGCCGTGCAAGCGCGGCCCCGCCCAGGCCGAGCCCTGGCGCCGAGGCCGGACACACCGCCGCGATTAGCAAGACGAGCCCGGCCGCGAAGGGTCTCGGAACAAAGGCAAGGCTCTGACCTGCGCCATCGCGGCGCCTCGGGTCGGTCCTCACGGCCAGCTCGCGAGCGCCAGCACCAGCGCGGTGGTGAGCACACCGCACAGGCTCGATCCGAGGCTCGCGAACGAGCCTGCCACCTCGTCGCTTTGCTCCCGCAGCTCGCGGGAGACCCGGAAATCAGGCCCGGACCTCGTGTGCGACCGCCACTTCGTCGTGCTGTCTACGGCGCTAGTTCGTGAGCTCCTGCGCGATGACAAGGGTCGCGAGCGTGGCGCCGACGAGGGCCGCGACGATGGGCAGGAGCTCGCGGCGCAGCAGGTCGGGGGAGGCCAGGGCTCACACGCCTCCGGCCCGAGCAACAGGCCGTGCCGGCTCAGGACCTCGCACAGCCCGAGGCACGGGAGGAGGCCCGCGGCAGCTTCCAGCATGTGGTGCTCCCCCAACTCCATTCACGCACGAGCCGACCAGGGAGACAGGTTGCGGATCAACCTGACCGACGAGGCTAATCAGCGATGCGGGGCACGTCCCCCTCCGATCGGGGGAGATCGCGTGCGGATGCCGCGGTGACTGTTGGATCGGCCTTGTGCATCCTGTTGTCACCGGCAGCTGCATGCTCGCGGAGAACTGCAGCGGCGTGCAGAAGCCTGGAGTTTACATGACAGTTGCCGAACTGGACAAGTTCTCTGATCTTGTCGGGCACATCTACGATGCCGCCCTCGACCCGCAGCACTGGCCCGTCGTGCTCGAACAATCCTGCCTCTACCTCAATGGTCTCTATACGACCTTGGCATCGCACGATATCATTAGCAGCACGCTTAACATGGAACTGAGTTGGGGCATCGAGCCGGGAAAGATCCGCGAATACATCGACCACTACATCCGCTACAACGAGTACATACCGATGGCGCAGGCGCTCGGCGCCGGCGAAACCGTCTGCATGTCCGAGGAGGCCGTCCTCTACGAGCGCTGGAAGCAGACGCCGCTCTACAGCGAGTGGGCCCGCTCGATCGGCCTCGTCGACGGGCTCCAGGTCACCCTCGACCGGCCGATCACCGGGTTCGCCTTGTTTGGCGTGGCCCGCCACGCGGACCAGGGCCTCGTCGACGAGACGGTCCGGCACCGGGCGATGCTGCTCTACCCGCACCTGCGGCGCTCGATCCTGATCGGGCGGGTGCTCGACCTGCACAAGGTCGAGGCGGCCGCGCTCGCCGACGCGCTCGACGGTCTAGAGGCCGGCTTCTTCCTGGTCGGGGCGCGGGCCCGGCTCATCCACGCGAACCGCGCCGGCTTCGCCATGCTGGGGCGGGGCAGCGCCGCGACGCGGCTCGGCGAGCGCCTGGCGCTCACGGACCCGCGTGCCGACGCAGCCTTGCGCACGGTGCTGCGGGCGGCGGAGAGCGGCGACCTCGCGGTCGGCAGCCAGGGGACGGCGATCCCCGTCGTGGCGGGGGACGCGGCCCACTACGTGGCCCACGTGCTGCCGCTCGGGACCGGTGCGCGGCGTCGGGCGCGGGCGCGCTACGACGCGACGGCGGCGGTGTTCGTGCGCCAAGCCGCGATAGCGCAGACCGCGGCGCTCGCCGCCCTGGTCCAGCTCTACGGCCTAACCCCCGCCGAAGAGCGGGTAGTACGCGGGATCGTGGAGGTTGGCGGAGTGCCCCAGGTGGCCGAGAGCTTCGGTGTGTCTGAGGCGACCGTGAAAAGTCATCTCAAGAGCATCTTTGAGAAGACGGGCGCGAAGCGCCAGGCTGATTTGGTCCGCTTGGTTGGCGAGATGGCGAGCCCACTTGCTGTTATATAACGCTTGGGCTTCAGATAACTTGCTGCTCGCCTATGGTCGGCCCTCGCGCCGGCGTCTCGCGCGGGTTGGGGAGGCCGGAGGTGGCGCCTCCGGCGAGGTCGCTCAGGTCCCGGCGCGCAGCGGCCGCAATCCGAAGGTGCACGCCGCCGAGAGGAGCGCCATGGCGACCATGTAGCCCGCCACCCAGGAGGCCGAGCCGTACTCGGCCAGCAGCGCCGTCGCGACCAGGGGCGAGAGCCCGCCGCCCAGGATCGGGCCGAGCTGCTGCACCAGCGAGAGGCCGCTGTAGCGGATGCGCGCCGGGAACAGCTCGGAGAAGTACGCGCCCTGCGCGCCGTAGACCGAGCCGTGGCCGATCGCCAGGCCGAGGGCGATCGCGAGCCAGACCAGCGAGGTCTGCCCGGTATCCAGCATCCGGAAGAACACGAGCGCTAGGACGGCCTGGAACAGCATGCCGCCGACATAGACGGCCCGGCGCCCGACCCGGTCCGACAGGGCCCCGAACAGCGGCAGCGTCAGGCACTCGAGCGCGCAGCCCACGAGGACGCCGTTCAGGATCGTCTGGCGGGGCAGCCCGAGCTTGGTCACGCAGTAGGTGATCACGAAGACCGCGTAGATGTTGAACAACCCGCTCTCGGCGACCTTGGCGCCGATGCCGAACAGGATGTTGCCCGAGTGGTGGCGGACCGCCTCGATCACCGGCACGCCGGCGCGGCCCTCCTCAGCCAGCACGCGCCGGAAGGCCGGCGTCTCCGAGACCTTGAAGCGGATGAAGAGGCCGATCCCGACGAGCACGATCGAGAACAGGAACGGGATCCGCCAGCCCCAGGCCAGGAAGTCGGCCTCGCTCATGGTGGTGGATAGCAGGCCGAGGAGCGCGATCGGGATCAGGAAGCCGGCCGGCACGCCGACGTGCACGAGGGAGCTGTAGAAGCCGCGCCGGTTGGCGGGGGCGTGCTCGACGGTCATCACCATGCCGCCGCCGTACTCGCCGCCGATCCCGATGCCCTGAAGCAGCCGTAGCACGATCAGGCAGATCGGGGCGAGCACGCCGACTTGGCCGTAGGTCGGCATGAGGCCGATCAGGAAGGTCCCGAGGCCCATGATCACCATGGTGAGCAGGAGGGCGGTCTTGCGGCCGACGCGGTCGCCGAAGTGGCCGAAGAGCACGCCGCCGAGCGGGCGAGCGCAGTAGCCCACGAAGAAGGTGGCGAAGGCGAGCAGCGAGCCGACCAGGGGGTCGCTGCTGGGGAAGAAGATCTTATTGAAGACGAGTGCGGTCGCGGTCGCGTAGAGGGTGAAGTCGTAATACTCGATCATGTTGCCGATGGCGCTCGCCACCGCGACCGTGCGGATGTCGTTCGACTCCTGCGGCTCGGTCGCCGCGCCGGCGCGGCTCGCCAATGTCCCGGGCCCGACGGCCTCATACGTCCTGCTCATGACGCTTCCTCCCTCGCTCTGACAGCTCACACGCGGAGCTTTATGTCCGTATAGCGGACAAACAAGAGCAGGGACCCGGGAGCCGTGTCAACCCGATTTTCGCGGCAGCTCATTCGTCACTGGGTGCGGCCCGATCAGCTTCCGTAGAAACACGACCCCAGGCGGGTTCCGGCTTGACGCCACGCGCGACCGCCACCTACAAGTATGTCCGCATTTCGGACATTTCCGGAGGAAACCATGCCAACGAAGATCGCCGGGATCATCCCGCCCCTCACCACCCCGTTCGACCAGGACGGCGAGATCGACGAGAAGGCCTTCCGGCGCCAAGTGAAGTTCTTCCTCGACAAGGGCGTGCACGGCGTCTGCGTCGGGGGCAGCACCGGCGAGGGTCACACGCTCACCACCGACGAGTTCCGGCGGCTGATCGAGGTCTGCGCGGAGGAGCTGGGCGGCAAGGTGCCGCTCATCGCCGGCATCATCGCCAACTCGACCCGCGAGGCGATCGCCCGCGCCCGCGCCATCGAGGCGGTCGACGTCGCCGCGCTGCAGATCACGCCGGTGCACTACGTCTTCAAGCCGGACGAGGATGCCACCTACGGGCACTTCAAGACGCTGAGCGAGTCGGTCAAGCAGCCGGTCATCATCTACAACGTCGTGCCGTGGAACTACTTGAGCCCGGCGCTGCTGCTGCGCATCATGCGCGAGTTGCCGGGCGTGGTGGGCGTCAAGCAGAGCGCCGGCGACCTGAAGCTGATGGCCGACCTGCTGCTCGACGTGCCGGCCGGCAAGGTCGTGCTGACCGCGGTCGACGCGCTGCTCTACCCCTCGTTCGCGCTCGGCGCCCACGGCACGATCGCCGCCAACCCGGCCGCCGCGCCCGGCGCCTGCGTGGCGCTGTGGGACGCGGTCCAACGCGGCGACCACGCCGCGGCACTCGAGATCCACAAGCGCCTGCTGCGCTTCTGGAACACGATCGTCGGCGACAACCTGCCGGCCTGCGTGAAGCACGCGCTCGCGCTGCAAGGCTGCGAGGCCGGCGTGCCGCGCCAACCGATGCCGGTCGCCACCGCCCGCCAGAAGGAGGCGATCGCGCCCGCTCTCAAGCATCTCCTCGAGGTCGAGCGCGGCGGGCTGCTGGCCGCGGCCGAGTAAGCGCGCGAGGCGGAGCGCGGCGGCAACGTTGCCGCCGCGCCCGATACCCACTAGTTCGGGCTTGGTCCGCGTCCTGCTTCTCGGCGGCGCGGCCGCACCCGGAAGGATCCCCATGGCGGACGTCGACGCTGGTCGACAGAGCGTGAAGTCGCTCTTCAAGATGCTCGAGGTCCTGGAGGCGTTCTCCACGACCGACCGCGAGCTGAGCGTCGTCGAGATGGCGCAGCGCACCGGGTTGCCGCGCACCACCGTGCACCGGATCGTCGACAGCCTGCGCAGCGTCGGCTTCCTGGAGCAGGAGGCGAGCCGGGACCGCTACCGGCTCGGGCTGAAGCTGTTCGAGCTCGGCAGCAACGCGCTGACGAACCTGCCGCTCTACCGGGAGGCGCCGCCCTTCGTCGACACGCTCGCCAAGCTGAGCGGCGAGGACGTGCACCTGTGCGTGTTCGACGGCGCCCAGATGGTGTTCGTCAACCGGCGTGATCAGGTTGCGGCGCGCCCCCACAACACCGTGATCACGATGGAGGCCTCGCCGTGCCACTCGACGAGTGTCGGCAAGGCGGCGCTGGCTTTCCAGGGCGAGGCCGTGATCGACCGGATCATCCGGGCCGGGCTGCCGCGCTTTACGCCGAACACGATCGTCGATCCGGAGCAGCTCCGGGCCGAGCTCGCCAGGATCCGGGAGCGCGGCTACGCGGTCGACGAGTGCGAGCACGAGACGGAGCTGCGCTGCGTGGGCGCGCCGATCCGCAACGCGACGGGGCGGGTGTTCGCGGCGATCAGCGCGAGCGGCTCGAGCCGCCGCGTCTCGCCCGAGCGGGTTCCGGACCTCGCCCGGATGGTGATGAACCACGCCGAACTGCTGTCGCTGCGCCTGGGCTACCAGCCGGTTCGCCCCGACCAGCCTGGTAGTCCGGCAACCGAACGTGGCGCGGTCGGACGCAGCGAACGTCGGCGGAAGATGCCAACAACGATGGTAGGGGAGCATCCTGTCTGATCAGACGAGGAGTCCATCTAAGCGGGGTTGAAACCAGCTCGCCGCCGGGTTCACACTTTATCCGTCCAGGGATGCGGTATTGACTAACCAGTTCGCATAAGCTCGGCGTATGGAACCAGGCACGACAGACATGCCACGAGGGGCTGCTTCCGACCCGATCAAGTCGTCTCGGCTCCCTGACGCCATGCCGGGAAGCGGTTATTGCACGGGCACCTCTCTACGACTGACGCTGGCCGGAAACGGGATAGCGGCTTTGGAGCGGAGATAACAAAAAAACCGCCTTCGATTGGTTTGGATTCAGATTCTTCCGTGCCGTCCGGAATGTGCCGGAAGCAAACGTTCGCTGCGTCTTAGGCACCTCAGTTCACTGGCAACGGTTTCGGCTGCTCAGATGCGCGCCTAGGCCGAGCGCAGCCGTTCTTAGAACGGCGGTCGGCGCTCGGCCTCTTCTGGCCGTGATCTTGCCGGATCAATCTCATCCATCGAATAGGCCATGGCGGGTGCAAGCGCCGCGATCAGCGGGTCCCATCGGCGGCGAAGCTTCACGTAGAGCTCGGCTCCCGTCTCCTCATCGGCCGCGAGCGGCAGCCCGGCTTGGCGCAAGCGCTGCAAGGCAGCAAAATACCGTGCCCGCCACGGCTCAGCTTGGCCGTCGATAGGCTCGCTCCCCGCTTCCGGCGCCTGGTCAAGAAAGGTTTCGTCCAGCGTCGAAACGAGCATGAGCGACACGCTCCAAAGCTGCTGCACCGCGGCAGACTTCTTCACCCAGCCCGCCTTGTCGTCGGCCAGAGCGCTTTTGATGAGGGATACCGTGTCGAGGGCGAGAAGCGTGGTCCGGGAGACGGAGTAGTAAGGCTCCCGGAAACGGAAGTAGAAAAGGATCGGATAGAAGTGGTGGCCCTCTTTGATCTCGACCATCTCGCCGGCCAACTCAGACAGATTGTCATATCCCCCGCTGAGTTCGCTGTCGGGGAAGAGACCTGCCACAAGCTCGGCGGCGTCGCCCGTCTCGGCGGACATCGCGTGCATCTTGAGCCCGAGTGCATTCCGTTCCCGCAAGGCAGCATAGATTTGCATCAGGTAGGTCAGAGTGAGGGAAATCACGGACGTGCCAACCACAGAGTTGAACAGAAACATCACCTTCATGGCCGCCGAATGTGGTGCGAAGTCGCTTGCGCCGACAATGGAGAGACTGCTGCCGCCGACGTAGACCGCCGTAACAAGGTCCGTCGGCGTCTCACCGCTGCTTGCCCGAACGCCGGTGCTCAGTTCGGGATGGATGATCAATCCAGCGCCGAACGCGAGGAGCACCGACCAAGTCAAGACTAGCAGCACAAGGATGGCTGGCCCACAGAAGGACAATCCCATCGACCGGTAGGGTCCAGCCGGGAGCAGTCGAAACAGTCCCCACGTCAGCCGCGCGAGCTTATGGCTGAGGATGCCTGTTCCGACACGGGCGTAGAGCACCGTCAGGAACACGTCCAGAAGGACGGCCAGCATCAGAGCGGCGCCGAAAACCTGCTCTAAAGCACGCATCGCGATGCGCTCCTTGTAGCTGCACCGGGATCCTGAAGAGCGAGAACTCCGTACGGACTCCATACCTTTGAACCAAAGCGTCTAGCCCGACGACTAGGACGAGACACGCGTGAGCGCCAGCACCGGCCGTGCGGGCATCACGGGCCTACAGCATGGGAAGCCGACGCGGTCGCGGGCCGAGCGGGAACGCCGCGTCGAGCTGAGCGAGCTCAGCTTCCGTCAGCGACAGCGCGCCGGCGCCCGCGTTGTCGGCGGCGTGCTCGGGGCTGGACGCCTTGGGGATCGTGAAGGAGGACGACCGCCGCACCAGGAAGCGGAGCGCCACTTGGCGCGCGGTTGCCCCGCGGCTCTCTGCGATTTCCTCCAGCACGCGGCCGCCAAGCGTGCTCGAGCCGGGGAAGCTGCCGTGGCCGAAGGGACTGTAGGCGACCACGGCGATCCCGTGGGCCTCGCACCAGGGGAGCACGGCGTGCTCGATCGCGCGCTCCTGGAGGTGGTAGAGAACTTGGTTGCAGGCGATCCGGCCCCCGCCCCCAGCTTTCCACGCGGCATCGAGGTTGGGCACGTCGAAGTTGCTCACTCCCCAAGACAGGATCTTGCCCTGTTCGCGAAGCCGCTCGAAGCCGGCGAAGGTGTCCTCGAGCGGGTGCGGACCGGGCCAGTGGAGCAGGTAGCAGTCCAGCCTGTCAGTGTGCAGTCGCGTGAGCGAACGCTCGCAGGCCGCCACCGTCTCTTCACGAGAGGCGTTGCTGGGGAGGACCTTGGAGACGAGGAAAACCTCGTCGCGCCGTCCGGTGATCGCCTCGCCGACCACGGTCTCGGCGTCGCCGTACATCTCGGCGGTGTCGAAGTGGGTCATGCCGAGATCAAGGCCGCGGCGCAGGGCGGCGACCGCGGTGGGCCGGTGCGCGTCGTCGATGTACCAAGTTCCCTGGCCGATCACCGCAACCTCGCGCGGCACGGGACCGAACGGGCGCCGCTCCATGTTCTCCCCTCCCCACGAAAAAGGCGCGTGCTCCGCAGCGCCGGCTGGGTCGGCCGGTCTCACTCGGCCGCTGTCTGCCGCGATTGCCCGCGTGCGCTGGCGAACAGCCTGATCACCTCCGGGTTGAAGGCCGGGATGTCGTCGGGCTTGCGGCTTGTGACCAAGTTCCCGTCCACAACGACCGGCTGATCCACCCAGTCCGCTCCTGCGTTCCTCAAATCGGTTTGGAGCGAGGGCCACGAGGTCAGGCGCCGTCCGCGTGCGGCACCCGCCTCGATGATGGTCCAGGGGCCATGACAGATCGAAGCTACAGGCTTGCCCGCGTCGAAGAAGGCTTTCACGAAACCGACCGCTTCGGGCAGCGTCCGGAGCTTGTCGGGGTTGATGACGCCGCCCGGCAGCAGGATCGCGTCGAAGTCCTCGGGCCGGGCGCTGTCGAGTGGCATGTTCACAGGGAACGTGTCGCCCCACTCCGTGAACTTCCAGGCCTTCACCTGGCCGTCCTTGGGCGACACGAGCTGGGTCTCGGCGCCTGCCGCGTCGAGCGCCTTGCGCGGCTCGGTCATCTCGACCTGCTCGAAGCCGTCCGTCACCAGGATCGCGACCTTCAGGCCGTTGAAGGTTTCAGAAGCCATGTTCGTGCCTCCGTTCGACAAGGATTGGGTTCTTCGATGGAAATGGCTCTCGTGGGACGGCGCTCACTGCCCGCTCCGACGCAACGGCCCGCTCGAGGAAAAAACGCGGCCGCCGTTCGAGGACAGTGCGCTCGGGATCGGCCACCGGCGCACGCAACAGCCGCAGCCGGTGGGATGGGGCGCCGTCGTGGCACGTTGGCTCGCATCACGCTCGTTCGAGGCGAGGGCGCTGCGCTGGGTCGGGTCCATGCCGGTAATGGCCGGCGCTCTAAGAAACGTTCGCCACGCCCCGGTCCCGCAATCCGGGCAGGCGCATGGATCACGGAACTGCGCCATCGGCCGCATCACTGTAAACGGCCCGCACGCTTCGCACGCGTAGTCGTAGAACGGCATGGCATCCTCGATGCGCGAGGGCGATGGAGAGACGGCGGCGGAGCGGCCGAGGGAACGGCCGCCCGCCTGGACCGGTCGGTCACGCGGCTGGCTTGAGGACCACTTTGGTCCAGCCATCGTCGCGCGCGTCGAAGTGCTGGTAGGCGTTCGGCGCCTGTCCCAGCGGCAACTCATGTGAGACGATGAAGGACGGCTTCGCGCGGCCGGTCGAGATGAGGTCGCGCAGCTGCCGGTTATACGCTTTCACGTTGCACTGGCCGGTGCCGATGTGCTGGCCCTTGAACCAGAAGAGGCCGTAGTCGAAAACGATCTCGCCCTGCTTGTAGAGCGGGTCCTGGGGCGCCGGATCTTGCGGCACGTAGACGCCGACCACACCGATGCCGCCGGTGAATTTCACCGACCTCACCAAGTTGTTCATGGTCATGTTGGGGTGCTCTTGGCCGTCGGGCTCGTGCGCCTGGTAGCCGACGCACTCGCAGCCGCGGTCGGCGCCGATGCCATTCGTGAGCTCCATCACCTGATCCACCGGAGAGCCCTTCGAGTCGTCGATGGGCAGGGCGCCGATCGAGCCCGCAAGGCGTAGGCGGTCGGGATGGCGATCGACGACCATGACCATGCAGGCACCCTTGATCATCGCCGCGTGGGCCGCCATGAGGCCGACCGGCCCGGCCCCGTAGATGACGATCGACTCGCCCGGACGCAGTCCGGCAAGCTCGGTGGCGTGCCAGCCGGTCGGGAAGATGTCGGCCAACATCACGTAGTCGTTCTGCCGCTCCTCCGCATCCGGCGGCAGCTTCAGGCAGTTGTAGTCGCCGTAGGGGACGCGCAGCAGATCGGCCTGCCCGCCCCGGTAGGGGCCCATGTCGGCGAAGCCATACGCGGCGCCGGCCATGTTCGGCACGACGCTCCGATCCGCCGTGGTCAAGCAGAACGCGCTCAAGCCGCGCTCGCAGTTCCTGCAGAACCCGCAGCCGATGTTGAAGGGAATCGCAACCCAATCCCCGACTCTAACGCGATCAACGGCATCGCCCACTTCGGCTACCTGGCCGAGGTTCTCGTGCCCGAACACGCCGCCCTGCGGGAAGTCGGTCCGGCCCTCGTACATGTGCAGGTCGGAGCCGCAGATGTTGGTGCTCGTGATCCGCACCAGCACGTCGGTCGGCTTCTCGAGCTTGGCGTCCTGCACGTCCTGCACCGCCACGTCGCGAGGTCCGTTGTAGACGACTGCTCTCATGACACCCTCCTTGGGTTGCTCGCCTGAACCGGTTTCAATCGGCGTTGCAGGCGGCCGAAGTGGACTGGCTCTACCTCCGTCTTACGGCCGCCGCGTCCCCGTCCCCCTCGATGCGCCACAGCTGCGTTGTGAGGCGCGGGCCGTTCTCGGGCTTGAACCAGCTCATGTCCTGGATGCGCGAGCTCGTGACGTAGATCGTGCCGTCGGGTCCCTCGGCGAAAGTGTCGGGCCAGCGCAACCGGTCGTCCTGGACGAGGGTCGTATCGCGACCGCTGTCGCGGACCTTCACGGCGTTGTCCTCGATGGCGCTGAGGTAGAGCCGCCCGCGCTTATCGATCCACAGGCCGTCCGTGGGCTCGCTCTCGCCGACCCGCTCGATGCGGGATTCTAACTCCCTCGCGGACAGGCGCGGATTGTCGAGCGGCTCGGTCGCGATGCGATACAGCGTCCTGCCGGTCAGCGCCTTCCAGTAGAGGTGACGACCATCGGGGGAGAGCGCGATGCTATCGGCCGCGAACTCGACGCCACGGCCGTCGGGCCGGCGCAACGCTTGTCCATCCGTCCTCACTACAACACCCTTTTCCGGCTGCGTGCTTGGATGTCCGTCAAGGACGCGTCGCGCTTCACCACTCTGGAGATCGACGACGATGAGCGCGCCCTTCGCGCCCGAATCCGTCAGGTACGCACGGCGCCCATCTGGGCTGAAGCGCACGTCGTTGAGGTAGCTGCCCTGCGGCGCCACCGCTTCGACGAAGGGGATGGTTTGCGCGACCTTGTTCGCCCTCAGGTCAATCCGGACAAGCTTCGGTCCACCCGGGACGACCTGCGCGGACGCCGGAGCCGCGGCATCGACCACCCAGAGGCTTTCGCGCCCGTCGGCTACGACGCTCTGCACGCAAACGAAGTGGTCATGCGGGGAGATCTGGTCCTTCTTGGCGTTTCGCCAAGCGTTCCATTCCTCGTTCGGGTAGGGCTTGACTTGACCATTCCCCGTGACTTCAGCGACGGAGACGGGCGCATCCTCGCTCCAACGCGGGAAATTCACGAAGATGCGCCCGTCCGCCGCGACCGTCACCCCGGTGACTTGGTGCTCGAAGCCCACCACGAGCTGCAGCCGCGCCGCGCCGGCCGGCGCCGGAGTAGCCGGCTGCTGCGCGAGGGATGGGCCGCTGGAGAGGAGCGCCAACGCGAGGGCAGTGGATGCAGCGGCTGCGAAGTTGGTCATGATCACCCCATCGGCACGGGCAGGCTTGCGACGGGCGGCGGCTCCTACGGTGCGAACACCGCGCGCACGCAGCCGTCCGTCTTGTGCTTGAACATGTCGTAGCCGTGCGGTCCGTCCTCGAGCGAGAAGCGGTGGGTGGCGAGGTAGGCCGGGTTGAGTTCGCCCTTCTGGGCATGCGCGAGCAGCCGGTCCATGTAGGCTTGCCCGTGCTGCTGGGCGCTCCGCACCGTCATGCCCTTGTTCATGATGACGCCCATCGGGAACTTGTCGATCAGTCCGTAGACGCCGAGCACCGACAGCGTGCCGCCCTTGCGGCAAGCCATGACGGCTTCGCGGAGCGCCTGGGCGCGATCGGTCTCCAGGCGCAACGCCTGCTTCACGCGGTCGTAGGCGTATTGGGATCCGGTGCCGTGCGCCTCCATCCCGACGGCATCGATGCAGGCATCTGGCCCGCGCCCGCCCGTCATCTCCTTCAACGCTTCCAGGACGCTGTGCACTTGCGTGTAGTCGATTGTCTCGGAGCCGGCGTGCTCGCGCGCCATCCGTAGCCGCTCGGGGAAGCGGTCGATCGCGATTACCCGCTCGGCGCCCATCAGCCGCGCGCTCTGCTGCGCCATCAGGCCCACGCCGCCGCACCCCCACACCGCGACCGTGTCGCCCGGCTGGATGCCGCAGAAATCGGCGCCCATGTAGCCCGTCGGTGCGGCATCGGAGAGGAACAGCGCCGTCTCGTCCGCGACGCCCTCGGGTACCTTGAAGCAGTCCACGTCGGCATGAGGCACGCGGATATACTCAGCGTGGGATCCCGCATAACCCCCGAAGGCATGCGTATAACCGTAGATGCCGGCTGTCGGATATCCGAGCAGCGGCTCCTGGAGTTCCGGTTTCGGGTGAGTGCAGTCGCAGAGAGAGAAGAGTTTCTGCTGGCAATACCAGCATTGACCGCAGGCAATGAACGAAGGAACAACGACCCGGTCGCCTTTCTTCACCTGTTTCACCTCTGGCCCGACCTCGATGACCTCGCCCATGAACTCGTGGCCGATCACGTCGCCGGCTTTCATGGTCGGGATGTAGCCGTCGATGAAATGCAGGTCCGAGCCGCAGGTGGTCGACAACCTGACCTTCAAGATGGCGTCGCGCGGGTTGACGATCTCGGGGTCCTTGACGGTTCCGACGCGCAGGTCGTTGACACCATTCCAGTAGAGCGCGCGCATGACAAAGCTCCTCAGCGGGAATCACGCCGGGCCGCCGGCTGACGATCGGTGGTGGGAATCTCGCCTGTCAGGACAAGGCTCTTGAAGTAGTGCAGCGCTTTCGACGCGAGTTCCTTTGGCACGACGCCATTGAAGAAGCGGGCGGCCACGTCGCCGAGCATGCCCCCGGGCGGATCGAAGCGGACGCGCAACGTGGCAATCGTGCCGCGACCGCCCGGCGCCGCGCGGAAGCGGATCTCGTTTTCGGTCACAAGGGCGCCGCCGCCGCCCGCGCTTGCACGGATCAGCTCGCCAGGCCGCTCTTCGGTGATCTGCATGACCCAGGCACGGCTTTGGCCGAGCGGGCCGTCGGCGCGCCACTCGCTCCGTCCGTCTCCGGTCGGGCGAATATCAGCCAAGAACGCCATGATCCGCGGGAGCGTCGCCGGCTCTCGCCAAGCCCGATAGAGTTCGTCGGCGGGGCGCTCGATCGTGATGGAATATTCGACCTCGGGCTCCGCGCTCCAGCCGTTTGCAGCCTCGGTCTCTCGCGCGCGCCCTCGACTCGGCTGACCGAGCCGCTGGGTGCCGAGGATGGCAAGAGCAGCCACTCCCGCTGCACCGGCCAGCGCCCATCCGACGCCACCGAAGCCGAGCCCGGCGTGCTCCCGCGAGCCAGCCGAAACGCGATAATGCTCCATTTGGTCGCGCGTTTCGCCGTTGCCGTATCGATCAGCCATGGGTCACCCCCTTGGGCAGATTGCTGCGATGTGCGGACTCGCGTGATGGTCAGGCGGCGCGTTGGGATGCGGGACGACCGGCTCCGAGCAGCCCGACCATCTCGCGGTTGAAAACGTCGGCTGAGCACCTCGGTCAGATAAGGGGGTGTTTCTAAGGATGTTCCCGTTGTTTGCGCGAGCCGGCAAGCTTCAGTGCACCGCCGACGTCATTCGCTCGATCTCTTACGCCTCGCGGGGCGATCAGGCGGGCATGTCAACCTGATGGCTTCAATCCGGCGGCGGCAACCATCGCTACAAGCTCGGACAGCGTCTTGGTGCCGAGCCGCTCCAGCAGGCGCGCACGATTAAACTCGACCGGCGTGGTGATACCCTTCTTGGTGCCGCCGCCAAGCAAGCCCTCGAGCACCTCGCGGTCACGGGTGGAGAGTTGAGCAATCCGGGCTGACGTGACCTCGGTTGAGCGATCGCGCTCTCGCACCACTGTGTGGGACCGGGCCGAAGGAGCCGTACGTTTCCTGAACGAATGTCCGGTTTGGGGCGCAGCAGCCCGCGACTTAAGCGGCGGGGATGGGCGCAAAGCCGTCGATCGTAGTTTTGCACTCAACGTCCGCTTCTTTGATCTCGCCGCTCAAAATCGGACCGGCAACAATCCACCCCGAGCGGTCATTCCGCTGCTCCAGCTTGGATGTCAACAAAACGACCGTTTTCCTTACACCCCTGAGACCCGACTCAGTTGACGTGCTTGACGCTAGAAGGTGCAGAGATGTTTTTCGTCATAAAAACATGTCAGAAAAACATCTGCTCGGAAAATGCTGCATGCCTTTTCTTGACACAATCGTCGGCAATCCTCAGGCAGATTGGATCGATGCCGGCCGCGTCTCGCTAAGCAGACTAAGCATCCAAGCTAAGCCTTCATCCATCAACGCAGCCTTGGTGGTGACAGCATTCAGCCGGAAACGCCCGAGTGGCGCTGGCGCCTCGATGGCCACGACCCCAAAGCGCCCCGCGTACGTCGCGGCGAAGCACCTGGGCAGCGCGCAGAGCAGGTCCGTCTCGGCCACCACTGCAAGCGCAAACAGGAAGTTCGGAACCGTCAGCGCGATCCTGCGGGTGCGTCCCTGCTCGCCGAGAACCCGATCGACGAAGCCGTGCCCGTCGCCCGTGACCGATACGAGCAAATGCTGCATCGCGCAGTAGCGGTCCAAGTTCGGATCGGCCGCGAAAGAGTGGCCGGCCCGTGCCGCGATGACGAAGTCCTCCTCGTAGAGGACCTGTTTGGCAAAGCGCGCCGGAACGTCGTCCGACGGGATGACCGCAGCATCGAGTTTGCACGCCTCTAGATCCAGCAAGGAGGACAGCCAAGCGCGTTCGACCGACGTCTCACCTCGGGTGGGCAGCAGCTGACAGATCCCGAGGTCGATGCTGGGCGCGGCTTGCCGCAGCCTCTGCAGAAGCGGCGGCAGGATCACGGCGGAGACCCCGTCGGGAGCGCCGATCGTGAACCTGCGCCGCGACGTTGCCGGATCGAACGGTTCGGCGGACGCGACGACGCTCCTCACCCGCGCCAGTGCGTCGGCCACGGCGGCAGACAGATCCTCCGCCCGCGCCGTCGGCACCACGCCCCTTGGCGTCCGCAGGAAGAGTGGGTCGTTGAGCAGCCGCCGCAGGCGCCCGAGGCCGTGACTGACTGCCGAAGGCGACAGGCTCAACCGGTCGGCCGCGCGGCCGACGTGGCGCTCGGCCAGCACGGCCTCGAACAGGACGAGGAGGTTGAGGTCGACGCGTGAGAGGTCAACCTGCTTCAGCATATCGCTGAAATCATACCACTGGCTTCAGGAAAGCCCAATCGCGATCGTGGTCGGGCGGGCTGCTCGCGGCGGCCTCGCATCCCCGACCACCAGTGAGGGTTCATCGCGATGACCATCGCACGACGCGCGGCCGCCATCGCCGCTAGCCTCGGCCTCGCCACCCTAGGAACCTCGGCCGTAACCAGCCACGTCAGCGTCGCGGGCGCGGACCGCGCCGCCGAGGACGTGGTCGCAGAGCTCGTCGGGCGATCTGAGCAGGCCCACGCCGCGCTCATGCGCGGGGACGTCGGGCGATACCGCAGCTTGATCACCTACACGGACGACTTCACGCTGATGTCTCCCTTCGGCGGCAAGCCCACGCGCGGCTGGGACCTCACGCCCGAGCGGCTCGAGGCGATGAAACGGTTCTTCCGGAACGGCGCGTTCGAGCAGGAAGTGGTGCAAACGTACGGCTCGGCGGATCTGGTGGTGCTGGCGCTGATCGAGCGTCAGCGGGTCGAGGTCGGCGGGCTGCCTGCGCAGGATTGGCCGCTGCGCGTCACCCTGGTGTACCGCCGCGACGGGTCGCACTGGCGGCTGGCGCACAGGCACGCCGACCCGCTAGTTGCGCGTGTCAGTCTCGAGCAGGCAGCTGCGTTAGCCAGGGGTGAGGGGATGCGCTCGAAGAATGCAAACGACTAGGAAGCGTCGATCAACCCACGATGCACAGATAGCCGACTGGTGCTCGGGTAGGTCACCGCTACGCTTGAACTCGCCGGCGATTTTTGACCGACTGGCCGGATCAGATGGGGAGCCTGCTGAGGCGACAACCTCAGCGTCGAGCCATTTCATGGGTGAGGCGATATCCGGGAGATACTTGGCAGTTTCCTGATCAGCCTCGGGGAGTAGATCTGCAGGCATGTTTCCGGGCTCCTGAATGTGTTCCAGATCACAGTCAAGGGCCGCTGATTTCTTCAGAAACGTGAGCGCACCGGCACCGCCGGCCTTGCAGCAAGGGAAATCGCCGTGTTCCTCGCCTATCTGCTCGCCCGCCTCCGCGACATCCGGAGCAGGAGGCGCAGCCTTCGCGAGCTCGCCCACCTCGACGCGCGCACGTTGGCCGACATCGGCCTCAGCCGGTCGCACGACCGAGGCAAGGTCGTGTTCCGACTTAACCCCTAAAACGGTCTGAGTTGCAGCATAAGCCTCAAACACTGGGTTCTTATGGCTCAGCATTCAAAACATTGCATCAGAGTGCAGTGCTCATTTTGCTCGCTATGATCGGAGCAAGTCATGCTCAGGCTCGCAGCTCTCCTCTATGGGGCCTTCGCCTACCTCGTGTTCTTCGCGACATTCCTCTATGCGGTCGGCTTCCTCGGCCAGGTCGCCGTGCCGAAGGCGATCGACGACGGCGCCGTCGGCTCCGTGGCGGTCGCGGTGGTGGTCGACGTCGCGCTCCTCACGCTCTTCGCGCTCCAGCACAGCGTCATGGCGCGCCCGGCCTTCAAGCGGTGGTGGACGCGCTTCGTGCCCGCAGTCGTGGAGCGGAGCACCTTCGTACTCTTCGCCAGCCTCGTACTCGCCCTGCTGTTCTGGCAGTGGCGCCCGCTGCCCCAGGCAGTCTGGACCGTGACCGACCCGGCCGGGGCGACCCTTGTCACCGGGCTGTTCTGGCTCGGCTGGCTGATCGTTCTCGCGAGCACGTTCATGATCAGCCACTTCGAGCTGTTCGGCTTGACCCAGGTCTACGCAGCCTGGAGGCAGCGGGCAGTCGCCGAGACGGGCTTCGTCACGCCCTTCCTGTACCGGTACGTCCGGCACCCGATCTACCTCGGCTTCATCGTCGCGTTCTGGGCGGCGGCGACGATGAGTGCTGGTCACCTGCTCTTCGCGGGAGTGGCGACGCTCTACATCCTGGTCGGGATCCGGCTCGAGGAGCGCGACCTCCTCGCGCTGCTCGGCCAGCGCTACGCTCGCTACCGGGCCGAAGTCGGCATGCTAATGCCGCGATTGCGGATTGGGCGGTCAGCAGTCAGGGATGAACGCACCCTGCGTGGATAGGTGAACCGTCACCCGAGTGGCTCCAGCGGGCAACTCGGGTGGTTCATTTTGGGTATACGCTTCCTGAACCAGGCTGTGATTGGTTCAGTAAACCGGTTCGGACCAACCAAAATGAACCGGTAATCAGTGAACCATCCAAACTGAATCAGGGCACGCGCTCGCCGGCGTGGCGGCGATCAGTCGGCCGCAGCCGCTCCAGGCAGCACCGGCATCTCTCGCCGCATGTAGGCGTCGAACAACGGCACCGTGAACGCGGTGTCGCCGTGCGCGGGCGAGTAGATCATGCCCTTCTTGATGAGGGCGTTGCGTGTCGGCGCCACGGACGCCACCTTGAGCTTGAGCTTGTCCGCGATATCGCCGGAACGGTGCGTGCCACGTCCCATCTCCGCGAGCGCGCGCATGTACCGCTTCTCAGCCGGCGTGCAGCGGTCGAACCGAACGCGGAAGAAGCTCTGGTCGAGCTCGCGCACTGCCGCCACGCCAGCCCGCTCGATCACGTCGAAATCGATGTGGTCGCTCTCGGCCGCGTTCCAGGCCTCGTAGCCCCACTGCTGCAGGAAGTAGGGGTACTTCTCGGTATCCGCGATGACCCGCTCGACCGCCGCGTCGCTGAACGTGACCCCCTCGTCAGCCGCCGGCCGGACGATGGCCGCCACCGCATCGTCGTGCGAGAGCGCCCCGATTTCGGGGTAGCGGAACAGCCGCTCAGCATAAGATTTCGAGTTGCCCGCGAGTGCCCGGATCTGCGGCAGGCCCGCGCCGACGAGGATTAACGGTAGGCTACGCTGGTTAACGCGATGCACCGCCATGATCAGCGCGCTGAACTCACGCTCTTCCAGGTACTGCATCTCGTCGAGAAAGATCGCCACAGGCTTGCCGGCCGCTTTCGCGGCTTCGGCGATCGCCAGGATCAGCTCGGGGAGGTCGGCCTCGATGTTGCCGCTGTCAGCAAGGCCAGCCTCGGCGTTGATGCCGAGGCTCAGGCCGTCATCGCCGCCTACTGAGAACTCGAGCCCGGAGAGGAAGCCCTTGAGCCCGCGCAGGCCGCGCCGGGCCAACTCCTTGCCGCTCTCGATGGCGCTCAGGCTGAGCAGGATCGTGCGAAGGGACGGCGCGATCAGCTCGGGCAGCCGCCTGCCTTCGTGGGCTTCGATGAAGGCGCTCTTGAACGTGTGGGCATCGGCAACCTCGTTCAGGCGGTTGAGCAAGACCGTCTTACCGACGCCGCGCAGGCCGACCAGGATCAGGCTCTGCGTCGCGCGGCCGAGGGCCACCCGCTGCAAGGCGGTCGTGCCGGTCGCGAGCACGTCGGCGCGGCCGGCGAGCTCCGGTGGCGGAGAGCCCGCACCAGGGGCGTAGGGGTTGCGGACAGGATCCATATCAAGCGATCTTATGGGTTTATAGCGGATTTCCACTATAATCACATAACATCGCTATAACAAGGCGGCGGCGCCTCAGCCTTGCCCGTGTTCGCCGCCCGCCCATGTCCGCCACGGCGTCCGACAATCAAGCTGTCCGCATTCCCGTCCACGCTCGAGGGAAACCGGACACTGTCCGCCATTCCACCAAACGAGCGAATGACGGACCGGTGGTAACC
>NZ_QOWC01000099.1 GCF_003574465.1 Methylobacterium crusticola | reverse complement strand
CGGGCCGGCGAGGCCGAGGACGAAGCCGCCCGCGGCCGCCGCGGCGGGCACCGGGTCGGCGCGCGCGAGGCGCTCGAGGAGGGCGCGCAGGCGGGACCCGGCCGGGGCCGCCTCCGGGGCCGGCGCCGGCACGTCGATGTCGACCGGCAGCACCGCGACGACGCCCTCCGCCGTCACGGTGACGAGGAGGTCGTGGTGGCCGGGGGCGGCGAGCCAGGGCGCCGCGAGGACGTAGCTGCCCTCCTGGGTCGCGACGGCCGGCCGGGGGCCGTCGGGCGTCTCGACCTCGACGGTGGCGCCGACGAGGGGCGCGTTGGTGCGGGCATCGTCGAGGTGGAGCGTGAGGGCGCCGTCGCGGGCGACCGCCACGAGTTCGACGGCCTCCGAGGCGGCCTCGCCGCGCGGGGCCGCGGCGGCCGGGGCGGAGAGGTCGTCCCGGGCGCCGTGATCGTGGCCCTCGTGGGCGAGCGCGGCGCCCGCCGAGAGGGCGAGCGCGGCGCCCGCCCAGAGTGTGAGCGCGGCGCCCGCCCAGAGGGCGAGGGCGAGGGCGAGGGCGAGCGCGGCGGCGCGGAGCAGCGCCGCGGCTGGTCGGATCGGCATGGAGGGGACGTCCTATCGCGCACGGGCAGGAGGGCGCCGGTCCGGGAGCGGACGGGCGCGCGTCGCGGCGCCGGGCGCCGCGCAGGCCGTTACGCGAAGGGTCTGGGCGGTTCCGTCAGGGCTTCGGGCGCGATGCCGGGGCGCCCCAGGGTCGCGGCCGGCACGATCGCGAGGCGGCGCGGCACCGGGAGGAGGAGGGCGCCGGACGCGGGCGGGAGCCCGGTCGCGCAGCAGACGGCACCGCCGCAGCAGAGGCCGCGGCAGGGGCCCGCGGCCGGGCGCTCGGGCGAGGCGGCCGGCTCGACGCGCGCCTCGAGGATCACGGCCTTGCCGGGCGTGCCGGCCTGCGCCGCGAGGGAGTGCGGCGCGGGGACGTGCGCGAGGGAGGCGTGGCCGTGGAGGGCGTGGGCGTGGAGGGCGTGGGCGCCCGCGTGAGCCAGGACGGCGGACGGCGCCAGCACGGCGGCGATCATCACGATCACCACCGCCAAGAGGCGCGCGCAGGGCCGGTCGACGCTCATGGGTCAAGCTCTACACCACTCCCTCCCGCGCGGGAATACCCGGGCGCCCGGCCGCGGGCGCGGCCGCCCGCGGCCGGGCCGGGAGCGTCGTCCGCCGCGAGGCATTCGGTTGTGGGCGAGAGACTTTCCCTCTACACTTGCGGACGAGGCTCGGAGCGCGAGAGCAGCACGGGGTGACGGACGAAATTCCTTCCCGCGCGGAGCTCGAGGCGGAGAACCGCCGCCTGCGGGCCCTCCTGGAGCAGGCCGGCATCGGGGCGGAGCATCGGGCGGCCCGCGCGCCTGCCGGAGTCGCCGCGAACCCGGAGGCCGGCCGGGGCCGGGAGGGCCTGCTCCCGCCCGGGAGCGGGCCGGCGCCGGGCGCGGACGGCGTCGCGGGATCGCGGGAGGCGGCCGCCCTGGAGGCCGGCCGGGCCGCCCTGCGGGCGAGCGAGGCGGCGCTGGCGGCGAGCCGGGCGTCGCTTGCCGCGAGCGAGGAGCGGCTCGCCCTGGTCTTCGCGGCCTCGAACACGCTGGGCTGGTGGGACTGGGACATCCAGGCCGACAGGGTCTACGCCAACGACACCTTCATCCACCTCTACGGGCTCGATCCGTCCGCGGCCCGGCACGGCGGCCTGCCGGTCGCCCGCTTCGTCGAGGGCATCCACCCGGAGGACCGGGAGCGGGTCGGGGCGCGGATCGCCGAGGTGGTGGCGACGGCGGGCGAGTTCGCCGAGGAGTACCGCCTCCTGCACCGGGACGGCGGGACGACCTGGGTGCATGCCCGCGGGCGCAGCTCCCACGACGCGGCGGGGCTGCCCCTGCGCTTCCCCGGCATCTCCCTCGACATCACCGCCCGCAAGCGGGAGGAGGCGCTCCAGGCCGCCCAGCTCGCCCTCGGCGACCGCCTGCGCGACCTGACCGACGCCGCCGAGATGGCCTTCGCGACCGCCGAGACCCTCGGCCGGACCCTCGGCATCGATCGGGCCGGGTACGTCACCGTCGACCCCCTGCGGGAGACAGCCCACGTCGCCCGGGACTGGAGCGCTCCCGGGCTCGCGAGCCTGGCGGGGGCCTGCCCGCTCCTCGGCGACGGCGCGGTCGTCGCCGCGCTCAAGCGCGGCGAGACCGTCGTGGTGCCGGGCGTGGATCCGGGCCCGCGGGCGGCCGGGCGGCTCGACGCCCTCGGCATCCGGACCCTCCTCGCCCTGCCGCTGATCGAGCGGGGCCGCCTCGTGGCGTTCCTGTTCGCGGCCCACGGCCGCGACCGCGCGTGGTCGCGCGCGGAGGTGGCCTTCGTGCGGGACGCCGCGGCCCGCACCCGGACCGCCGTCGCGCGCCAGCGGGCGGAGGAGCGGCAGTCCCTGCTCAATCACGAGCTGAGCCACCGCCTCAAGAACACCCTCGCGGTGGTGCAGGCGATCGCCGCCCAGACCCTGCGCAACGCCCCGAGCCTCGAGGCGGCGCGGGATTCCCTCGCCACCCGGCTGATCGCCCTCGGCAAGGCCCACGACATCCTCCTCGCCGCCGGGATCCGCAGCGCGGGCGTCGCCGCCCTGGCGGCGGGCGCCCTCGCGCTCCACGACGACCGGCAGGCGCGGATCGCCCTCGCGGGGCCCGACCTGCAGATCGGGCCCGCGGCGGCCCTCTCCCTCGCCCTGATGCTGCACGAGCTCGCGACGAACGCCGTCAAGTACGGGGCGCTCTCGGTGCCGGAGGGGCGCGTGTCGGTGCGCTGGGCCATCGAGGGCGAGGCCGCGGCGGCCCGGTTCACGCTGACCTGGCGCGAGGCGGGCGGGCCGGCGGTGACGCCCCCGCTCCGCAGGGGGTTCGGCTCGCGCCTGATCGAGCGCGGGCTCGCCGGGGCGGTGAGCGGCACCGTCACCCTGGCGTTCGAGCCCGCCGGCGTGGTCTGCACCCTGGCCGCACCCCTGGCGGACATGCAGGGCGAGCCCGGCGCCTGAGCTCAGAGCCGGCTGAGGCGCACCCGCGCCACGCCGCCCAGGCCGATGGCGCGGGCGGAGGCCTGGGACAGGTCGATCACGCGCCCGCCGACGAAGGGACCCCGGTCGTTGATGCGCACCACCACGGAGCGGCCGTTCGTCGTGTTGGTGACCCGGACCCGGGTGCCGAAGGGCAGCCGGCGGTGGGCGGCCGTGAAGGAGTGGGTGTTGAAGCGTTCGCCGTTGGCGGTGCGCCGGCCCTGGAACCCGGGGCCGTACCAGGAGGCGGCACCGGACTGGGCTTCGGCGGGCGTGCTGGCTTGCAGGGCGGACGCGACAGAACCGAGCGCCGCGAGACCAATGATCGCCAGCTTTGCCTTCGAAACCATGTCGCATTCCCGTTCGGTTGTTTTGACGGGCGGCAACATGGAGCCGAACAAGGCGACATTATGGTGCAGTGCAACAACGATTTTTTTACTGTACATTCTTCCGTTTTTACATGGATCGTCTTCTGATCGTCCTGCCTATTCTGATTTCCCATGACGGGCCCGGAGGCGCCGGCGCCTCCGTGGCGGCAACGTCAGCGTCAGGGTTCGGCCGGGCGGGGCGCGCGGCGGCGGATCTCAGGGGGCCCGGCCGGCCTCCCGGACGGCGATGCGGATGAGGTCCGCGAGGGTGCGGGCGCCGAGCTTGCGGCGCATCTGCGTGCAGGTGTTGGCGACGGTCTTGTAGCTCAACCCCAGCGCGTCCGCGATGGCGCCGTGCGAGCGCCCGGACCCGAGGAGCCCCAGGATCTGCCGCTCCCGGGGGGTGAGGGCCTGGCCCGGGGCGGGGCGCGGGTCGGCCCGCAGGAGCGCGACCTCGGCGGCGAGGGCCGGGTCGATGTAGGGCTCGCCGACGCGGACCCGCTCGAAGGCGCGGTGGAGCTCCGCCGACGCGGTGTCCTTGAGCACGTAGCCGGTGGCGCCGCCCTCGAGGGCCCGCGCCACGATCACCGGGTCGTCGTGCATGCTGAAGACCAGGATGCGGGTCGCCGGCGCCACCGCCCGGATGCGCCGGATCAGGGCGAGCCCGCTCAGGGCGGCGCCCTGGAAGGTCAGGTCCGCCACCACGACGTCGGGGCGGTGGCGGTGGAAGCGGCGGTAGCCCGAGACGATGTCGGTGGCCTCGTGCACGGTCTCGACGCCGGCATCCTCCAGCACGCGGCGGCAGCCCTGAAGCACGATCGGGTGGTCGTCGACGATCAGGACGCTCATGGTCGGGCTCCGGCCCCGCGGCGGCGCGCGGGGCCGCGCCGCCACGAGGTGAGGTCATTCAGTTCGTGGGCTGGCCGGCCGCGGCCTTGGCGGTCCAGTCGTCGAAGGCGACCACCGTCTGGCGCTGCTCGCCCAGGCCCTCGATCCCGAGCGTGATCACCTCGCCGGACTTGAGGAAGCGCGGCGGCTTCATGCCGAGGCCGACGCCCGGCGGCGTGCCCGTGGTGATGACGTCGCCGGGCTCCAGCAGCATGAAGTGCGAGAGGTAGGAGACGATCTGGCGGCAATCGAAGATCATCGTCTTCGTCGAGCCGGTCTGCATGCGCACGCCGTCGACGTCGAGCCACATCGCCAGGTTCTGCACGTCCGGGACCTCGTCGGGCGTGACCAGCCACGGCCCGAGGGGGCCGAAGGTCGGGCAGCCCTTGCCCTTGGTCCAGGTGCCGCCGCGCTCGATCTGGAATTCGCGCTCCGAGACGTCGTTGCAGACGCAGAAGCCCGCGACGTAGTCCATCGCCTCGTTGGCGTGGACGTACGAGGCGCGCTTGCCGACGACGATGGCGAGCTCGACCTCCCAGTCGGTCTTGACCGAGGCCTTCGGGATGATCACGTCGTCGTTCGGCCCGACGATGCAGGACGGGGCCTTGTTGAAGATGATCGGCTCGGCCGGGATCGGCGAGCCGGTCTCGGCGGCATGGTCGGCGTAGTTGAGGCCGATCGCGATGAAGTTGCGCACGTGGCCGACGCAGGGGCCGAGCCGCGTGCCGGCCGGCACCGCCGGCAGGGTGGCGGGATCGATCCGGCGCAGGTTGCCGAGGGTGTCGGCGGCGAGGTACGGCCCGGCAATGTCGCGGATCACGCCCGACAGGTCGCGGATCGTGCCGCCCTGGTCGACGAGCCCCGGCTTCTCCTCGCCGCTCTCTCCCCAGCGCACCAGCTTCATGATCGTCCTCCCGACATTCCAGGCTCGCGCGGGTCTTCGCGCCGTCGCGGGGCGCGTGCGCCCGGGGGGACATTGGCGATCGATCCCGCCCGCCGCAAGCGGGCCGGCCGCGCGGGGCGCCCCGCGCCCGCCGCATTTCGTGGCAAAATCGCCACATTTGCGACAAAACGGTGCCGCCGGCCCACCGGGCGGGTCCAACATTCGACAGTGAAGCCCGAGGCTCACGACCGGCGCCGACTTGCCGCACGGTGAGATGAGGCCAGTAACCCTCGATCCTGACCTGCCCTTTGACGGACGCTCCGCACGGGCCGGGGCGGCGCCCGCGGGATTGCCGGGGCCCCGCAACCTACGGCAGAATCCGCGACAAGCCGCGGGGCGGGACGTCCCACGCGGCGCTGCTTGTGGGTTTCGAGGAATCGCCATGATGACAAGGTCCAGGGCCGCCCTGCTGGCGGGCGTCTCGGCCGCGCTGCTCGCCGGCGCCACCGGGGGCGCGCGAGCCGGCGCGTTCGGCTTGCGGGAGCAGAGCGCGCAGGCGATGGGCCTCGCCTTCGCGGGCGCCGCGGCGGGCTCCGGCGGGCTGTCGTCGATGTTCTGGAACCCGGCGGTCGTCACGATGAAGCCGGGCTGGAACTCGGACTTCAACGCCACGCTGGTCGTGCCGCAGGCCACCCTGAACACCCAGGCCGGCACCTTCCCGCCGCTGATCGGGCTCGGGCGCTCGGGCGACATCGGGCAGGCGGCGGTGCTGCCGGCGACCTACACCAACTACCAGTTGAGCGACCGCCTGTTCATCGGCCTCTCGGGCGCGGCGCCGTTCGGGCTGATCACCAAGCCGAACCCGGTCTGGGCGGGCCAGACCTACAGCCGCTCGTCCAAGATCTTCAGCCTGAACTTCAACCCGGTGATCGGCTACAAGGTCAACGACTGGCTGTCGGTGGCGGCCGGGCCGGTGCTGGAATACTTCAAGCTGACGCTGCGGCAGGCCACCGGCATCTCGCCGCTCGCCCCGACGGCGTTCCTGAAGGGCGACGACTGGGCCTGGGGCTACACGGCGGGCGTGCTGGTCCAGGCCTCGGCCACGACGACGATCGGCATCGGCTACCGCTCCTCGATCAACCACGAGATCGAGGGCTCGGCCTTCGGCGTCGGCCAGGTGCGCTCGAACCTGAACACGCCCGAGAAGGTCTCGGTCGGCCTGACCCAGGCCTTCTCGCCCGTGTTCCGGATGAGCTTCGGCTTCGAGTGGGACAACTGGTCGAGGCTCGGCACCAACGCCATCGTCTCGAAGACGCTCGGCCTGCCCGTGACCGCGCTGCCCCTGAACTACAACGACGGGTTCTACTACTCCGTCGGCGCCGAGTACGACTTCACCCCGCAATGGACCGGCCGAGTCGGCTTCGCCTACGAGCAGTCGCCCATCGACAACACCAACCGGTCGACCCGGCTGCCGGACGGCGACCGCTACTTCGCCTCGGTCGGCGCGAGCTACCGCTACAGCGAGAAGATCCAGTTCGACCTCTCCTACCAGCACCTGTTCGCGGCGGGCCGCAACCGGGTCTCGCTGGTGCCGGGCGAGCCGCTCTACGTCGCGCCGCTCTCCTACCTCGCCACCACGGATGCCAGCGCCGACATCGTCTCGGTCGGCCTGAAGTACCGCTGGGACACGCCGCCGGCTCCCGCGCCGGCGCCGCTGGTGCGCAAGTACTGAGGCGGGTCGGGAGCGGGCCCCGGGGCGACCCGGGGCCCGCCTCGCGTCAGGCCTTCTCCCGCACGTACGTGCCGGGCGCGGGGGCGAGCGAGGGCAGCCTGCCGCCCCCGGGCTCGCGGGCCGGCACGCGCTCGGGCGCCTGGGCCTCGAGCCACGAGAACCAGTAGGGCCACCACGAGCCGGGGTGCTCGGTCGCCTCCCTGATCCAGTCGCCGAGGTCCCCGTGGGCCGGCCCGCCGGTCCAGTACTGGTACTTCGGCTTGGCCGGCGGGTTCACGACGCCGGCGATGTGGCCGGAGCCCGCCAGCACGTAGTCGACCGGCCCGCCGAACGCGCGGCAGCCCTCGAACACCGACAGGGCCGGGGCGATGTGGTCCTCCCGCGTCGCGAGGTTGAAGACCGGGACCGTCACCCGCGAGAGGTCGAGGCGCACGGAGCCGAGCTGCATCTCGCCCCGGGAGAGCTTGTTGTCGAGGTAGCAGTTGCGCAGGTAGAACGAGTGGTTGGCCGCCGGCATCCGGGTGGCGTCGGAATTCCAGTACAGGAGGTCGAACGGCAGCGGCGCCTTGCCCTTCAGGTAGTTGTTGACGACGTAGGGCCAGATCAGGTCGTTGGGGCGCAGCATGTTGAAGGCGTTGGCCATCTTGGAGCCGTCGAGGTAGCCGCGCTCCTTCATGCTGGCTTCGACGGAGCGGATCTGCGCCTCGTCGACGAAGACCTTGAGGTCGCCGGCATGGGTGAAGTCGACCTGCGTCGTCAGGAAGGTGGCGCTCTCGATCCGGTCGTCGCCCGTGGCCGCCATGTAGGCGAGCGTCACGGCGAGCAGCGTGCCGCCGACGCAGTAGCCCGCCGCCGCGACGGAGCGCTCGCCGGTCGCCTCGTTGACGGCGTCGAGGGCGGCGAAGATGCCCTCCCGCATGTAGCTCTCGAAGTCCTTCTCGGCGTGGCGGGCGTCCGGGTTGACCCAGGAGATCACGAAGACGGTGAGCCCCTGCGCCACCGCCCAGCCGATCAGGCTCTTCTCCTTGTTGAGGTCGAGGATGTAGAACTTGTTGATCCAGGGCGGCACGATCAGGAGCGGCCGCTTGAGCACCGTCTCGGTCCGGGGAGCGTACTGGATCAGCTCGATCAGGTCGTTGCGGTAGACGACCTCCCCGGGGGTGTTGGCCATGTTGACGCCGACCTCGAACCGGGCCGGATCGGTCTGGCGCAGGCGCAGCTCGCCCCGGCCGGCCTCGACGTCCTCGGCGAGCATCTTCATGCCGCGCACGAGGTTGGCGCCGTTCTCCCGCAGGGTCTCGCGGATCAGCTCGGGGTTCGTCATCAGGAAGTTCGAGGGCGCGAGCGCCCCCGAGAGCTGCCTGACGTAGAAGTGCGCCTTGGCCCGGGTGTGGTCGTCGAGCCCCACGGCCTCGTCGACCAGGATCTCGGCCCAGCGGGTGGTGATCAGGTAGCCCTGCTTGATGAAGTCGAACATCGGGTTCGACGACCATTCGGGGGCCGCGAAGCGCTTGTCCTTCGGGTCGGGCAGGGCGACCGGGGTCACCGCCTCGCCCTGCATGCGCTGCAGCGTCGAGCCCCACAGGGCCAGGAACTGGCCGCCGATCAGCGCCTGGGCCTCCACGGCCTTGTGGGGATCGACGAACCACCGCTCCGCCACCGTGCCGAGGGTGCGGACCATCTCGCTGACCGATGCCGCGAGCGCGGTGTTGGGCTTGCCGTCCTCGAGCGGCTTGGCGTAGGCGACGACGGCCCGGCCGAACTCCTCCGCGATCAACCCCGCGTTGCGGGACAAGGCCTCAACATCCGCGACCGGCGCCGCATTCCTCTCGGTCGTCACGCGTCCCTACCTCCCAGGTTCTCGGCCGCCCGCCCGCACGGGCCGCCTTTCCGACAAAATAACGTCCCAGAAGCCGTTTCCGCCAGACGACCGCCACGGGTTTTCTTCGTTCCCATGTCCGTGCCCTCCCGCATGTCCGTACCCCGCATGTCACTACCTCGCATGTCCGCGCCCGCCTCCGCGCCCCGTCGTCCCCTGCACCGGTCTCTCCCGCTGGCCGCGGGCCTCGCCGCCCTCGCCCTCGGCGGCTGCGTCCTCGACGGCAGCGCGGTCCGGGACGCCGCGAAATCCGCCGGCCTCGGCCCCAAGGAGGTGGCGGCCCCGGACTTCGTGGCCCAGTCGCGGCGCGAGGGCCCCGGCTTCCTGCCGGTCGGCGTCTCGGCCCCGCCACGCGAGATCCGCGCCAAGTCGGCCGCCGGCGTGAAGGACCTCGAGGCCGACCTCGACGCCAGCCGCCAGCGCAACGAGGCGAAGGGGCGCGAGGCCGCCCGGGTCGGCTCCGCCGCCAAGCCGCCGGCGAAGGCCCCGCCCGCCGAGTGACCCGAGCGGCCCGGGCCGAACCGCCGCCGGCCCCGCGGGCGAAGCTTCCGCTCGCCCGCAAACATCTCTAGACAGCGTGTGTGACACGCGCGTCGCCGAGGCACGCGGCGCCGACCAGGATCCGGCCGATGACCGACTTCCACCGCATCAAGCGACTGCCGCCCTACGTCTTCGAGCATGTCAACCGGATCAAGGCCGCCGCCCGCGCCCACGGCGCCGACATTATCGACCTCGGCATGGGCAACCCGGACCTCGACGCGCCGAGGCACGTGATCGAGAAGCTCGTCGAGACCGCCGGCAAGCCGCGCACCGACCGCTACTCCGCCTCGAAGGGCATCGCGGGCCTGCGCCGGGCCCAGGCCGCCTACTACCAGCGCCGCTTCGGCGTCGCGCTCAACCCCGACACCCAGGTCGTGGCGACGCTCGGCTCCAAGGAGGGCTTCGCCAACATGGCGCAGGCGATCACCGCGCCGGGCGACGTGGTGCTGGTGCCCAACCCGAGCTACCCGATCCACGCCTTCGGCTTCCTGATGGCCGGCGGCGTCATCCGCTCCGTCCCGGCCGAGCCGACCCCCGCCTTCTTCCCGGCGGCCGAGCGGGCGATGCAGCACTCGATCCCCAAGCCCGTGGCGATGGTGGTCTGCTACCCCTCGAACCCGACGGCCTACGTGGCCTCCCTCGACTTCTACCGCGACCTCGTCGCCTTCGCCAAGAAGCACGACCTGATCCTGCTCTCGGACCTCGCCTACGCGGAGGTCTACTTCGACGACGCGACGCCGCCGCCCTCGGTGCTGCAGGTCCCGGGCGCCATGGACGTCACGGTCGAGTTCACCTCCCTGTCGAAGACCTTCTCGATGGCCGGCTGGCGCATGGGCTTCGCGGTGGGCAACGAGCGCCTGCTCGCCGCCCTGACCCGGGTGAAGTCCTACCTCGATTACGGCGCCTTCACGCCGATCCAGGTCGCCGCCACCGCGGCGCTGAACGGGCCCGAGGCCTGCATCCACGAGATGCGCGCCACCTACCGGCGCCGGCGCGACGCCCTGGTGGACGCCTTCCAGAAGACCGGCTGGACGATCCCCGTCCCGTCCGCGTCGATGTTCGCCTGGGTGCCGATCCCGGAGAAGTTCCGCGGCCTCGGCAGCCTCGAGTTCTCGAAGCTCCTCGTCGAGAAGGCGGACGTCGCGGTGGCGCCCGGCATCGGCTTCGGCGAGCACGGCGACGACTACGTGCGCATCGCCCTCGTCGAGAACGAGCAGCGCATCCGCCAGGCCGCCCGCAACATCCGCCGCTTCTTCGACGGCGCCGACCGCACGCTGCACAACGTCGTGCCGATGCAGAAGGCGGGCTAGAGCCGCGCCGGTTCCGGTCGCTGCGGCCACGGCTCCGGCCAGTACGGCCGGGCACCCGGCCCTGCCGGGCACCCGGCCCTTGTGGCCGGGCGGTGACACGGTGGCCAAAAAGGTGGGGGCCGGGTCGGGCCGGGGGAGGGCCGCGGGTTGATCCGGGTGCGGGCCGGCCTCAGGGTGCGCTCACGCTGATGCTCCACCCTGGATACCCAATGCGTCGCTCGCTGAAGCTCGTCGTTCTCGCCGCGGCGGCCCTCGTCCCGGCCGCCTGCGCGCCGAACCCGATCGTCGCCCGCGACCCCGTGCCGGCCCCGGGCCCCGACGCGGCCTACCGCTGCAGCTCGACCCCGGTCCTGCTCAACGGCTACTGGGCCAATTGCCGCCCGGCCCCGCGCGAGACCGAGGTGGTGGTGCGCACCAAGGGCTGAGAGCGGCGCGCCGCCCTGGTTGCGCGCCCGGCCGCGAGGACGCGGCGGGGGACCGGGGCGGATATGCCCCCGCGTCCCGGGGTCGCCCGATCGGGGGAGGCGCCGCGGCCCGCCGGGCGCGACGATGGCGGCTCCGCAGCGAGCCAGCCGGCGAGGGCGATGCGCCACTCAGACGACCGACCAGGCCGGCGCGCGCCGGCCTGCCGCATGGCGGCAATCCTGATCGCGTCGGCGGCCGCGACCCTCACTTTGCTGAGCTCGTCGGTCTCGGAGATCGGGCACGGCGCCGTCCACGAGGAGGCCTGCGCGGCGGTGCTGCGCGACCTCGTCCTGCGCGAGACCTACGCCCGGGTCGATCCGCTCCTCATCGAGGACGCGACCGGGGACGTGGAGCGCCTCCAGGCGGAGTGGCAGGCGATCCTCCCGGCCTGCCGGACGCCGCCCGGGCGCCGAGGCGCGGTCCGGCCCGTGCCGCCGGGCGGGAACCCGGCGGCGGCGTCCGCGCGTTGATGCTCCGTCCGCCCCGGAGGCTCTTGCGCGTCATGTCCCGCTTCCACCTGCCCCGCCCCGCCGCCGCGGCGGTCCTCGCCGCGGCCTGCGCCGCCGCGACCGGCCTTGCCGGCAGCGCCCTCGCGCAGGACCGCTTCCCCGGGGCCCCGCTCACGGTGCGGGTGCGGCCCGAGCCCGTTCCGATGCCGGACGTCTACGCCCGGGCCGCCGCCCGCGGCCCGGTCGTGCTCGCGTACGCGCCCGGCCCGCTCCCGCCGGGGACAGCCGCCGGCCTCGTGGCGATCCGGGCCGTGCCGGTGGCGTCGGTCACGAACGGCGGCGCCTTCGGCCCGACGGGCTTCGGCTACTACAGCGACGGCGTCAGCGAGGGCCCGCTCAACGGCGGGCGTCGGATCAACACCTACATCCTGGGCAGCCGGGCCTACTGACCCCGCCCCCCGCGCCGAAGAGGTTCCGTCCCATGCGCGTCGTCACAAATTCCCTCGCGGCCGGCCTCCTCGCCGGCCTCCTCGGCCTCGGCGCGGCGCTCCCGGCCGCGGCCCAGAGCGTCGGCTACGTCACCGGCTTCCCCGGCCGGGATCCGGCGGGGGACGAGGAAATCGGCTGGGGCCCGGCCTATCGGCCCGAGACCAGCTTCTCGCAGCCGGGCGTGCCCCCGACCCCCGGGGACTTCGCCGGCGCGGCCTACCGGGCCCGCACGGGCCGCGGACCCTACGACGCCGTGCAGGGCGGGCCGGTGCGGGGCGTCGGCTACGGCGGCGCGGTGCCTGGCCCGCGCTACTACGGCGCCGCCGACGGCGACGTCGCGCCCCGCCGCCGCGCGGCACCGCGGACGCACCGGCCCGTCCATGCGCGGGCCCACCGCTCGGCCCGGCAGGCGACGCGCTAGGAAGCGGCGGCCCGGAGCGCGCCGGCCTCGAGCATCGCGCTCAGCGCGGCAGGCTGCGGAACATGCACAGCCTCCTCCTCGTAGCCGGCCGGGCACGAGGCCACGCCGGCGGCCGCGACCTCGAGGGGCGGTCAGCGCCGCGAGGGCGACGGCGACGATCCGCGGCACGCGCGCCTCGTGCGCACGGCACGCGGGACATGGGCGCGGCGCTCGCCGCGGCCAGGGATCAGGCGCCCCAGACCTCCTCGGCGATCTCGACGATCATCCGAAGCTTCGCCCACTGCTCCGCCTCGGCGAGGGTGTTGCCCTCCTGCGTCGAGGCGAAGCCGCATTGCGGCGACAGGCAGAGCTGGTCGAGGCCGACGTAGCGCGTCGCCTCCTCGATCCGGCGCCGGATCGCGTCCTTGCTCTCCAGGGTGCCGGTCTTCGAGGTGACGAGGCCGAGGACCACGCTCTTGCCCGCCGGCAGGTGGCGCAGGGGCTCGAAGCCGCCGGCCCGGTCGGAATCCCACTCCATGAAGTAGCCGTCCACCGGCATCCGGTTGAACAGCGTCTCGGCCACCGGCTCGTAGCCGCCCGACGCGATGAAGGTCGAGCGGAAGTTGCCGCGGCAGAGATGCATGGTGACGGTGAGGTCGTCGGGCTTGTCCCGGAGCGCCGCCCGCACCATGGCGGCGTAGATCTCGGGCTGCCGCGTCGGGTCGTCGCCGCGGGCGCTCAGCATCGCGCGCTGCTCGGGGTCGCACAGGTAGGCGAACGAGATGTCGTCGAGCTGCAGGTAGCGGCAGCCGGCGTCGTAGAAGGCCCGCACCGCCCGGGCGTAGGCCGCGCCGAGATCCTCGTAGAAGGCGTCCATCTCCGGGTAGAGGCCCATGTTGATCATCTTCCGGCCGCCCCGGTAGTGCAGCATGCTCGGGCCCGGGATGGTCATCTTGGGGACCCGGTCGGTCCGGGCCTTGAGGAACCGGAAGTGGTCCAGCATCGGGTGGCCCGAGAAGCCGATCCGGCCGGTCACCCGCAGGGCCTTGGGGATGCCGACCCCGCCCTTGAAGTTCATGCCCGAATCGGCGTCGACCGCCTGCACGCCGTCGAGGTGCTCGAGGAAGTCGAAGTGCCAGTAGGCGCGGCGGAACTCGCCGTCGGTGACGGCCTTCAGCCCGACCTCCTCCTGGCGCCGGACCACGGCCCGGATCTCCGCATCCTCGACGGCCCGCAGCGCCGCGTCGTCGATCGCGCCGGTGCGGCGCGCCTCGCGGGCCTCCTTCAAGGGCCCGGTGCGCAGGAGGCTGCCGACCATGTCGGCCCGGAACGGGGGCGTGGTGCGCTGCATCGCGGTGGTTCTCCCTGTGCGGTCTCGTCTCGCCCGGCAGGCGGGCGCGGGCGCGTCGGCGTCCCGCGGGAGGGCGGCGCCCTCACCGCGCCGTCCGCCGGCGGATCAGGGCTGCGCCCGGCACCATGTCGAGCAGGGCCTGGCTGGCGAAGGCCCGCTCGAGGTTGCGGTGCGCGAGGCGGGCATGCTCGCGCATGATCGCCTCGGCCCGGGCGCCCTCGCGCCGCGCGATGGCGTCGAGGGCGCAGCGGTGCTGGTCCTGGGCGACCGCCAGGATGTGGCGGGCCTCCGGCGTGCTCTCTTGGAGCAGCACCAGGGCGCTCGGCGACGCGAAGGGCAGGGCGGCAACGCGCTCGAGCTGGCGGGCGAGGGCCTGGCTGCCCGCGAGGTGCAGGAGCAGCCCGTGGAAGCGGGCGTTCAGCGCGCCGTAGCGGGCGATGTCGCCGGCGGCCCGGGTGTCGCGCCGCACCACCGCGTCGAGGGCGTCGAGGCACTCGCCCGCCGCGTCGAGGTCCTGGCGGCCGGCGCCGCGCTCGGCCGCGAGGCGCGCAGCCAGCCCCTCCAGGGTGCCGCGGATCTCGATCGCCTCGAAGACCTCGCGCTCCGTGAAGGCCCGCACCGCGAAGCCGCCGGAGGGCAGGGCCTCGAGCAGCCCCTCCTCCTCGAGCCGCACCAGGGCCATGCGGACGGGCGTGCGCGAGACGCCGATGCGCTCGACCATCTGAAGCTCGGACACGCGCTCGCCGGGCTTCAGCGCGCCCGCGAGGACGAGGTCGCGCAGCGCGAGCTGGGCCCGCACGGTCTGGGAGGCGGCGCGGTCGCCGATCCGCTCGGGCGCGTCGGGCGACGGGGCCTCGCTGGGCGGCACGCGGGACTCTCCGTGGTTCGGCGGTACTGTATACAGCCAAGGGGGCGGGTCAACGGGGATCCAGGGCCCGCCCAGGCCCGGCGCCCGGAACGGCGCCCCTGGCGGGTCGGGCCTCGCCGCGGCCGGGCCGTGCTCCGCTCGCCCTCTTGCATACAGCCTGTGCGCCAGCCGCGGCCCGGCCCGGCGATCCGGAAACCCGCGCGCCCGGCGCCGCGTCGCCGGTCGGCCGCGGCGGCGTCTTGACCCCGCCGGGCAAGACGTGAACCTTCCCGCCGACGGCGCCGCGCGCAGAGGCTGAGGACACGGATGGCGGAGCTGACCCGATCGGACCTCGCGTACCGGCTGCGCCAGCAGAAGATCCTCTCCGATTTCGGCGTCGAGGCCCTCCGGGCCGACGATCTCGGGCGCCTGCTCCAGCGGGCGACGGAGCTGTGCGCCGAGGGGATGTCGGCGCAGTTCTGCAAGGCCCTGGAGTACAAGGCCGGGCACGACGCGCTCCTCGTCATCGCCGGGGTCGGCTGGGGGCCGAACGTGGTCGGGCAGGCCACCGTCGGGGCCGACCTCGCCTCGCCGGCGGGCTACGCCCTCAAGACCGGCCAGCCCGTGATCTCGAACCACCTCGAGGACGAGCGCCGCTTCCGCACGCCCCAGATCATGGCCGAGCACGGGGTGCGGCGGGCGCTCAACGTGCTGATCCGCAATCGCGAGGGCGATTACGGCGTGCTCGAGGTCGACGACACCCGGGAGGGCCAGTTCGACGAGGCCGACATCGCCTTCATGCAGGGCTTCGCCAACCTCCTCGGCGGCGCCATCGAGCGCCGGCGGGCCGAGGCGCGGCTCCAGGCCGCCCTCGACCGCCAGGAGCTCCTCGCCCGCGAGATGAGTCACCGGGTCAAGAACAGCCTCGCCGTCGTGGCGAGCCTGCTCTCGCTCCAGGCCCGGGGCGCCGAGAGCGAGCACGTCCGCCACGCCCTCGCCGACGCGCGCTCCCGCGTCGAGGCGGTGGCGCAGGTCCACGACCAGCTCTGGCGCCAGCCGGACCTCGCGGCCATCGACCTCGCGGCCTTCCTGGAGACCCTGTGCGAGAAGCTGGGCGAGAGCGCGCCCGGCCACGCCATCGCGTGCCGGGCCGCGTCCGTGGTGCTGCCCGCCGACGCCGCGATCCCGCTCGGGCTGTTCGTGAACGAGCTCGTCACCAACGCGATCAAGCACGCCTACCCGCAGGGCGGCGGCCCGGTGCGGGTCGAGGCCGTCGCGACGCCGGGCGGCGGCGTGTGCCTCAGCGTGTCGGACGACGGGGTCGGGCTGCCGCCGGGCTTCGACGCCGGCGGCAGCCGCAAGAGCCTCGGCATGCGGGTCATCCACGGCCTCGCGCGCCAGCTCGGCGGGACGCTGGAGGTCCGCGGCGGGCCGGGCGGCACCCGCTTCGCCCTGACGCTGCCGCCGGGCGGGCCGTAGGGTCGAAACCCGGTCAGCCTGACCCTACGAGGGGCTGCTGGTGGCCCTTCTCAGCCGTATGCCGCTTCTCCTGACTTTCCCAAAAGCAGACATCAAGCAGCATTGCACACGACGGGTAAGGTCTTGCTCGAGAACGCCACGATCACGGGCGCCCCGTGCATTGCTTTGCTGGGTGGGGCCGTATTCGCACATGGCCCCACCGTGATTTCGGCGAAACGCCAGAGCATTTTCCGGCGAAGTGGACACCGGTTCGCCGCAGACAATGCGGCAGACTCAAAAACCTGGAGCAGCGGCCGATGGCAGCGTGATCGGCCGCTGCTCTAGTTCCAAGGTTCGCCGTTGCCGAACGACCAGTCCGACTGATCGACGTAGACCATGTTGATCATGACGTCGTCCGGGCGGACCGAGAGCTTCGCCGCCAATTCGTCGGCGACGAACCGGTAGAAGGCGAGCTTCGCCCCGGTGTTGTTGCCGACGGTGCTGGTCACCTGGATCAGGAGAAAGCCGGGCGAGCGCTGCATGCCGAGGAAGTTCGGGTCGTAGATCAGGTTCTCGGGCGAGTGCTCGTTGACGACGATGAAACGATCCCCGTCAGGGGCCTTCAGGACGTCGACGATGCCTTTGTAGACGATGTCGGCGACAGCCGCACGGTATTCGGAAGTCTTGCCCTCGATGAGATCGATGCGCGCGAAAGGCATGGGTGTCTCCTGTGGTGAGGTTGGTTCGATGATGATCGGGTGATTGTTCGGGCGGCGCCGGGTGTCGGCCTCAGCGCTCGTCGATCTCCGGAACGCCGCTTTGCCGGTCGGTGTAGGCGGCCTGGAAAGTCGGGCGGGCCTGCCAGCGCTGCCAGAACGCATCGATATGCTCGAAGCGCTCGTCGAGCGGGGTGGCGTTCACCGGGAACTTGGAGAAGGCGATCGCGGTCGCCATGGTGATGTCGGAGAAGGTCGGTGCGTCACCGCCGAGGAGCCAGTCGCGACCGTCCGACAGGTGTTGGTTGACGAGGCTCGCGTGGGCCAGCGCCTCCTTGCGGCAATGCTCTCCCCAGGCAGGATTGCTGGTGAGTTCGAGCTTGGGGCCCAGTCCCTGATGGAGGACGTGAAAGGCGGTCACGATCCGGTAGAGGATGTGCACCCAGACGCGGTTGTCCCACATCGCGTCGAGACCCTGCTCCAGCGCGGTCTCGCCCATGACGCGGCGGCCCGGCAGGGACTGGTCGAGGTAGCGCACGATGGCAGCCGTCTCGGAGATGAAGCTGCCGTCGGCGAGTTGCAGGGTGGGTGTCTCGCCCCATGAGTTCATCCTGGAATGCGGCCACTGGCGCTGCTGGCCGCCCGGCGCCATGTCGTAGACCGTCTCTTCGAACCGGTCGGCAACGCCCTTCTCGTGGAGGAAAAGGCGCAGTCGCTGCGGGTTCGGAAAGGCGGACGGCGAGGTGAACAGGCGCAGCTTGCCGTCCGGGCCGGGCTCGGCGTTGCTCTTCGAGACGGCGGAACGAACGTCGTAACTCATGACAATTCCCTACCATGTGGTTGGTAGGACAAGAAGTGGCTCATTGATCGCGCGCCGTCAACCCCCTATCTAGCACTTGGTAGAGATTTTCATGAGGCGCTTCGATGAGTGCGAATGCGAGGGAGGCGATCTTGGCGGCAGGCAGGCGGACCGCGATGGCACGGGGCTACGGCGGTCTGAACTTCCGCGACCTCGCGGCCGAGGTCGGCATCAAGGCACCGAGCCTGTACCACTACTTTCCGACCAAGGCGGAGCTCGGCACCGCGGTGGCGAAGCGGTACTGGGAGGATACGGGCGAAGCGCTCGATGCGATCTCCGCTGCGTCTCCGGACCCGCTCGATGCGCTCCGCCGCTACCCGGAGATCTTCCGGGCGTCGCTCGCGAGCGGCAATCGAATGTGCCTGTCCAGCTTCATGGCCGCTGAGTATGACGAACTGCCGGAGGCGGTGAAAACGGAGGTTCAGGCGTTCGCGGACGTCAACGTCGCTTGGCTGAGCAGGCTGCTCGCGGAGGCGGGTGTGACGGAACCGGACGAGGCGGAGACGCGAGCCCGGTCGATCTACGCTGCGGTGGCCGGCGCGCAGCTATTCGCGCGCGGCCGGGCGGACATCGCCTTGTTCGACGCCATGATCAAGAGCTATCAAAGATCGGGGCTGCTTCCGGGGTAGCATGCGACGATTTCTTTGTTGGGCGAGCATTGAGGACATGGCTCGGATCGAGCGTCACATCATGGGCAGGATGCAGATCGAGAACGGCAGGATCACCGGATGGCGCGACCACTTCGATCTGGTCGGCTTCGCGTGGCAGGTCGCGGCCATCGAGATCTGAAATGACGGGCCGCTACCGTTCGAGGAACCGGGGAGACGTCCGCCATCGCATCATCCGGTCCTGAGCGCTGCCAATCCGCTTACCACCCTCAGCCCGCCCTCAGCAGCCCTTCACACGGTCGAGCTGGTCGGGTCTAGACCCTCGAGGCGCCGGCGCCGCCCGGGCGGCGCCGGGCCCGGGACGGAACGGCCGGCCGCCCTACAAACCCCGTTTGCATCCGGCCGCCTGCGCGCTACGGTCGCGGCAGCGCTGCCGCCCCGACGCCGCGGGGGGCCGCCCGGCGAGCCGTCCGAGACCCGGGCGCGGACCGGAACGAGAGGCCCCGCCGAACAAGGGGCGAACCTGAAGGGTGGGAACCATGGGCGAGATCACGCGGGGCGGGCCGAGCCGCCGTCATGTCCTGGCGTCGGGCGCCGCGGCCGCGGGCCTCGGGCTCGCGGGCATCAGGCCGGCCCTCTCGGCCGTTGAGTGGAAGAAGCACGCCGGCACCACGCTCGAGGTGAACCTCATCAAGGGCCCCCGCGGCGAGGTGCTCCAGCGCCACGCGCAGGACTTCACCGCGCTCACCGGCATCAAGGTCTCCTCCGAGCTGATCCCCGAGCAGCAGCAGCGCCAGAAGCTCGTGATCGAGCTGACATCGGGGCGGCCGAGCTTCGACGTGGCGCACCTGAGCTACCACGTGCAGAAGCGCCAGTTCGACAAGGCCGGCTGGCTCGCCGACCTCTCGGGCTTCCTCAAGGACCCGAACCTCACCGAGCCGAGCCTGCGGGAGGCCGATTTCAGCCCGGCCGGGCTCCAGTACGCCAAGACGCCGAACGGCGAGATGCGCTCGCTGCCGCTCTCGGTCGACTACTTCATCCTCTACTGGAACAAGGAGCTGTTCCAGAAGAAGGGCGTGGCCCTGCCCGAGACTTTCGACGACATGATGCGGGCGGCCGAGACGCTGACCGACCCGAAGGCCGGCACCTACGGCTTCGTCGGCCGCGGCCTGCGCAACGCCAACATGGCCCTGTGGGGCTCGTTCTTCCTCGCCTACGGCGGCGAGTTCCTGGACGCCAAGGGCAACATCCTCACCGACGGCCCGGAGGCCGTGGAGGCGACGAAGCTCTACCAGCGCCTGCTGACCAAGACCGCGCCCCCCGGCGTCGTCGGCTTCAACTGGATGGAATCGATGGCGGCGTTCACGCAGGGGCGCGCCGCCATGTGGATCGACGGCGTCGGCTGGGCGCCGCCGATCGAGGATCCCAACGCCTCGCGGGTGGTGGGCAAGATCGGCTACGCGGTGGTGCCCAAGGGCCCCAGGGCCCACGCCTCCGCCACCTACGGGGACGGCATCGGCGTCGCGCAGGCGAGCACCAAGAAGGAGGCCGCCTACCTCTACTGCCAGTGGGCCGTCTCGAAGCTCATGGGCGGGCGCCTGCTCCAGATCGGCGGCGGCGTGCCCTTCCGCGACTCCATCCTCAACGATGCCGAGGTGCAGACGGGCGTGAAGATGCCCGGCGAGTGGCTCGGTTCCGCCATCGGCTCCTCGAAGATCAGCAAGCTCGGCCTGCCGGTGGTGGTGCCGGTGGCGGAGTTCCGCGACATCGTCGGGGCGGCCGTCACGGCGACGCTCTCCGGGGCGGACCCGGCGACGGAGCTCAAGAAGGCGACCGACCAGTACCGGCCGATCCTCGAGCGCAGCGAGAAGGCGTGATGGCGCGCGCCAGCGAGCGCCGGCGGGCCGGGCGCGCGCGGGAGGCCCGCCCGTGACCGGGCTCGCCGCCGCGAGGCCGGACGCCGTCGCCGGGGCGCCGGAGGCCGCGTCCGCGGCCCGCTGGAAGCCCCCCGGCTACTGGCCCTTCGTGATCCCGGCGCTCGTCGTGGTCCTCGGGGTGATCATGTTCCCGTGGGCCTTCACCCTGTGGATGAGCCTGCACGAGTGGAAGGTCGGCGCGGCGCCGGCCTTCACCGGGCTCTCGAACTACGCCCGGCTGCCGACGGACCCGCGCTTCCTCGACGCGGTCTGGCAGACGCTCCTCTACACGGCGCTCTCGGTGCTGCTGCCCCTGGTGCTCGGCACCCTCGCGGCCTGCGTGTTCCACGCCCGCTTCCCCCTGCGGGGCTTCCTGCGGGGCGTGTTCATCCTGCCCATGATGGCGACGCCGGTGGCGATCGCCCTCGTCTGGACCATGATGTTCCACCCCCAGCTCGGCGTCCTGAACTACCTCCTGTCCCTCGTCGGCATCCCGCCCCAGCTCTGGGTCTTCCACCCGGCGACCGTGATCCCGTCCCTGGTGCTGGTCGAGACCTGGCAGTGGACGCCCCTCGTCATGCTGATCGTGCTCGGGGGCCTCGCGGCCCTGCCGACCGAGCCCTACGAGAGCGCGCAGATCGACGGCGCCTCCCTGTGGCAGGTGTTCCGCCACATCACCCTGCCGCTCGTCGCGCCGTTCCTGTTCGTCGCCGCCATGATCCGCATGATCGACGCGGTGAAGAGCTTCGACATCATCTTCGCGATCACCCAGGGCGGGCCCGGCACCGCGTCGGAGACCATCAACATCTACCTCTACAGCGTGGCCTTCGCGTACTACGACGTCGGCTACGGCTCGGCGATCGCCGTGGTGTTCTTCGCCCTCATCGTGGCGCTCGCCGGCGCGCTCCTGGTGGTGCGGCGCCGGACGCAAGGGGCGGTGGAGGACGGGCGGTGAGCCTGCGCCACCTCCTGAAGCAGGTCGCCCTCGCGCTCGCGGTCCTGGTGATCGTCTCGCCCGTCGTGCTGTTCTTCCTCTGGATGCTGTCGCTCTCGATCAAGTACGAGATCGACAACGCCGCCTACCCGCCGGTGCTGATCCCCGAGCGCTTCGCCTGGAAGAACTACCTCGACGTGCTCGAGTCGAACCGGTTCTCGACCTACTTCCTCAACAGCCTGATCGTCACCGGGTCGGCGACGGCGCTGGCGCTGCTGGTCGGCGTGCCGGCGGGCTACGGCATCGCCCGGATGCGGGCCGCCAAGGCGGCCGTGGTGATCCTGGTCGCCCGGATCACGCCCGGCCTGTCCTACCTGATCCCGCTCTTCCTGCTGTTCCAGTGGCTCGGGCTCCTCGGCACGCTCTGGCCGCAGATCATCATCCACCTCGTCGTGACGGTGCCGATCGTGATCTGGATCATGATCGGCTACTTCGAGACCACGCCGCTCGAGCTCGAGGAGGCGGCCTTCATCGACGGCGCCAGCCGCTGGCAGGTCTTCCGCCACGTCGCCCTGCCGATCGCCAAGCCCGGCATCGCCGTGTCGACGATCCTCGCGGTGATCTTCTCCTGGAACAACTTCGTGTTCGGCATCGTGCTGGCCGGGCGCGAGACCCGCACGCTGCCGGTCGCGGTCTACAACATGATCTCGTTCGACCAGCTCAGCTGGGGCCCGCTCGCCGCCGCCGCCCTGATCGTCACCCTGCCGGTGCTGGTGCTGACGGTCTTCGCCCAGCGCCAGATCGTGGCCGGGCTCACGGCCGGCGCCGTCAAGGGCGGGTAGGGGGCGCCGGACCCGGCGGGTCCGGGGGCGGGCCCGGCGGTCCCGGGGGGCGCCCGCTTGACACGAAGAAACGAATGAACGATCGTTTCAATAACAGGGGGCGGTGCGGCCGGGATCCGGCCGGCAGCGCCCGCGACAACACGGGACGGGAGCGGCTCTCCGGGCATCGGTGAGACCGCACCCTCGGGAGCGGAACGGCGCCGATGCTCGAGCGTGCGGACACCTACGCGGACCTCGTCGCCGGCTTCCGCTGGCGCATCCCGCAGCGCTACAACATCGGGGTCGACGTCTGCGACCGGCACGCCGCCGGCAATCCCCTCGCCCTCGTCGCCCTCGACGAGGCCGGCGGCGAGCGGCGGTTCGGCTTCGACGACCTCCGGCGCGCCTCCAACCGCTTCGCCAACGTGCTGGCGGCCCACGGGCTGCGGCGCGGCGACCGGCTCGGGGTGCTGCTGCCGCAGGGGCCCGAGACCGGCATCGGCCACGTCACCGGCTTCCGGGCGGGCCTGATCACGATCCCGCTGTTCACGCTCTTCGGCCCCGACGCGCTCGCCTTCCGGCTGCGCGACAGCGGGGCCCGCGCCGTGCTGACCGACCGGGCCGGGGCCGAGAAGCTCGCGCCCCTGCGCGACCACCTGCCGGACCTCGCGCGGATCTACACCGTCGACGGGCCGGGCCCCGGCGCGGAGGATTTCCACGCCCTCTGCGGGCGGGCCTCCGACGCCTTCGACCCCGTCGAGACCGCGGCCGAGGACCCGGCGATCATCATCTACACCTCGGGCACCACCGGCGACCCGAAGGGCGCCCTGCACGCCCACCGGGTGCTGCTCGGCCACCTGCCGGGGGTGGAGATGCCGCAGCGCTTCTTCCCGCAGCCGGGCGACCGGTTCTGGACCCCGGCCGACTGGGCCTGGATCGGCGGGATCTTCGACGTGCTGATGCCGGCCTGGCACCACGGCGTGCCGGTGGTCTCGTACCGGGCGCGCAAGTTCGACCCGGAGGCGGCGTTCCGGCTGATGGCGCAGCAGGAGGTCCGCAACGTCTTCCTGCCGCCGACCGCCATGAAGCTGATGCGCCAGGCCCGCACCACGCCCTATCCGGGGCTCGCCCTGCGCTCGGTCGGCAGCGGGGGCGAGAGCCTGGGCTCGGAGATGCTGGCCTGGGGCGAGGCCGTCCTGGGCCGGACCGTCAACGAGTTCTACGGCCAGACCGAGTGCAACCTCGTCGTCTCCTCGTGCAGCGACCTGTTCCCGGTCCGGCCGGGGGCGATGGGGCGTCCGGTGCCGGGCCACGACGTGCGCATCGTCGACGACGACGGCCGGGACGTGCCGGCGGGCACCGTCGGCCACGTCGCGGTCCGCCGGCCCGACCCGGTGATGTTCCTCGGCTACTGGCGCAACCCGGCGGCGACCGCCGCGAAGTTCGCGGGCGAGATGCTGCTCACCGGCGACCTCGGCCGCCGCGAGCCGGACGGCACCCTCTGGTTCGTCGGCCGCAACGACGACGTCATCACCTCCGGCGGCTACCGGATCGGCCCCGGCGAGATCGAGGATTGCCTGCTGCGCCACCCGGCCGTGGCGCTCTGCGGCGTCGTCGGCGTGCCCGACCCGATCCGCACCGAGGCCGTGAAGGCCTTCGTGGTGCTGAAGGACGGGGTGGCGGGCACGCCGGCGCTCGCCCGCGAGATCCAGGATTTCGTCAAGATCCGGCTCGCCGCCCACGAGTACCCGCGCCACGTCGCCTTCGTGACCGACCTGCCGATGACTGCGACGGGCAAGATCATCCGCCGCGCCCTGCGGGAGCGGGGGCACGGGGAAGCGGGATAGGGGGCGGGCCCCGTGGCGGGGCGCCCCCGGACGATCGCGGCAAGCGGGAGGACACGATGCAGGGACTGAAGCTCGGGTGCGCGGCGCTGCTGGCCGCCCTCCTGGGGGCACCGGCCGCGGCCGAGGCCCGCACCGCCGTCACGGTGGGGGTGCTCAACGACCGCGCCGGCCCCTATTCCGACCTCGCCGGCGAGGGCTCGGTGGTGGCCGCCGAGATGGCGGCGGCGGATTTCAAGGCGCAGAACCCCGACTACGACATCCGCATCCTGTCCGCGGACCACCAGAACAAGCCCGACGTCGGGGCGGGCGTCGTGCGCCAGTGGATCGACCAGGACGGCCTCGACGTCGTGCTCGACGTGCCGTTCTCCTCGGTGGCCCTCGCCGTCCACCAGATCGTGCGCGAGAAGAACCGGCTGATGATCAACTCGGGGGCCGGGGCCTCGGAGATCACCGGGGCGCTCTGCTCGCCCAACACCCTGCACTGGACCTACGACACCTGGGCGCTCGCCAACGGCACCGGCGGCGCGATGGTGCGCAGCGGCGGCGACACCTGGTTCTTCATCACGGCCGACTACGCCTTCGGCAAGGCCCTGGAGCGCGACGTCTCGGAGGTGGTGCTGGGGAACGGCGGCAAGGTGCTGGGCTCCGTCAAGCACCCGGTCGCGGCCACCGACTACTCCTCCTTCCTGATCCAGGCCCAGGCCTCGCGGGCCAAGGTGGTGGGGCTCGCCAACGCCGGCAGCGACACGATCAACACCATCAAGCAGGCGGCGGAGTTCGGCGTGGCCGAGGGCGGCCAGCGCCTCGCGGGCCTGCTGGTCTTCCTCAGCGACGTCCACTCCCTCGGCCTCAAGGTCGCCCAGGGGCTGGTGCTGACGGAGGCGTTCTACTGGGACCTCAACGACGCCACCCGGGCCTGGTCGCGCCGCTTCGCCGAGCGCTACAAGGGCCGCATGCCCACGATGGTGCAGGCCGGCGTGTATTCGGGGATGCTGCACTACCTCAAGGCCGTGAAGGCCCTGGGCAGCAAGGACACCGCCCGGGTGGTGGCCGAGATGCGCCGCGTGCCGGCCGAGGACCCGGTGTTCGGCCGCTCGGAGGTGCGGGCCGACGGCCGCGTCACCCACCCGATGTACCTGTTCGAGGTGAAGAAGCCCGCCGAGTCGCGGGGGCCTTGGGACTATTACCGCCTGGTCTCGACGATCCCCGCCGACCAGGCGTTCCGGCCCCTCGCGGCCGGCAACTGCCCGCTCGTGCCCCGCTGAGGCCCGCGATGAAGCTCCACCACTGCGTCGGCGCCCGCTCGTTCCGCCCGCTCTGGGCGCTCGAGGCGATCGGGCTGCCCTACGAGCTCGCGATGCTGCCGTTCCCGCCCCGGGTCCACCGCAAGGACTACTTCGCCGTCAACCCGCTCGGCACCATCCCGGCCTTCGAGGACGGGGAGACGCGGATGACCGAGTCGGCGGCGATCTGCGAGTACCTGGCGGCCCGCCACAGCCCCGGCGCCCTCGGGGTTGACCCCGGGGAGGCGGAGTACGGCCGCTACCTCAACGGGCTGCATTTCGGCGAGGCGACCCTGACCTTCCCGCAGACGCTGGTCCTGCGCTACGGCCGCTTCGAGCCGCCGGAGCGGCGTTCGCCGCAGGTGGTGGAGGATTACGCCCGCTGGTTCCTGTCCCGGCTCAAGGCCTTCGGCACGGTCCTGGGCGGGCGCGCCTTCCTGTGCGCCGGGCGCTTCACCGCGGCCGACATCAGCGTCGGGTACGCCCTGATGCTGGCGGAGTTCGCCGGCCTCGGCGACCGCCTGCCGGATTTCGCCCGGGCCTACTGGGAGGGCCTGAAGGCGCAGCCCTCCTACGGCCGGGCGCTCGCCGCGGAGGCGCGGGCGGCCGGAGAGCAGGGCGTGTCGACGGTGCCTTCCCCGCTCGGGGGGTGACCGCCTCAGGCCCCGAGCGCCGCCTTCACGTGCTCGGGCCGCAGGGGCAGCTCGCGCAGGCGCACGCCCGCCGCCTGCCGGACGGCGTTGGCGATGGCGGCGGCGGTGGGGCCCTGCGCCACCTCGCCGGCGCCGAGGAACGGCGCCCCCGGCCGGTCGAGCAGGTGGACGTCGAGCCGGTCCGGCACGTCGGGGAAGCGGGCGATGGGGTAGGTGCTCCAGTCGCGGCTGCGCAGGCCGTCGGCGTCGAACCGCACCGCCTCGTACAGGGTCCAGCTCATTGCCTGGATGACGCCGCCCTCGATCTGGTCGCGGATGCCGTGCGGGTTGATCACCTGCCCGGCATCGACGGCGGCGTGCGCCCGCACCAGGCGCACCCGGCCGCTCTCGCGCGCCACCTCCACCTCGACCGCGAGGGCGCAGTAGGCCGCGAGGTTCTTGTAGCGGGCGAAGGCGAAGCCGGCGCCCCGGCCCCGGGGCAGCGCCCGGCCCCAGCCGAAGCGGCCGGCGGCCTCCTCCACCACCGCGCGGGCCCGGGCGTCGTCGAGGTGGGCGAGGCGGAAGGCCACCGGGTCGGCGCCCGCCGCCTCGGCGAGCTCGTCGAGGAAGCTCTCGATCGAGAACACGTTCATGTAGGCGCCGAGGCTGCGCAGGGCCGAGACCCGGAGCGGCATCGCGGTGACGAAGTCGTGGGTCACGCGGGCCTTCGGCAGCCGGTAGAGCGGGATCGCGTTGCGGTCGCCGCCGCCCTCGGGCTGCGGCAGCGCCTTCGGGGGCGGGGCCGCGAAGGGCTGCGCGAGGGAGCGGGCCGGGAGGAGCTGCCCGGCCCGGGGCGGGCGGGTGAGGTGGGTCGGGCTGCGCACCGTGTAGTCCCAGGCGGCGATGCGGCCCCCGGCGTCCAGGGTGGCCGAGACGTCGGTGAGCATCGCGGCCCCGTAGGGCTCCCAGAGGTGCTCCTGCTCCCGGGTGTGCTGCACCCGCACGGGCCGGCCGGGCAGGGCGCGGGCGAGCAGCGCCGCGTCGGCGGCGGCGTCGTCCGCCCCGTTGTGGCCGTAGCAGCCCGAGCCCTCGTGGTGGATGCAGCGCACCCGGGCCTCGGCCAGGCCCAGCATCTCGGCGATGGCCTGGCGCAGGGGGAACATGCCCTGGGCGTGGCTGCGCACCGTCAGGTGCGTGCCGTCGAACTCCGCGACCGCGCAGGAGGGACCGATCGAGGCGTGCATCTGGTAGTGCCGGCGGTAGCGTGCCCGGACGGTCCGGCCGGCCGGGGCGGGCGCGTCGGCTCCGGCCTCGTGGATCAGCGTGCGCTCGGCCGGCAGCTCCGCGAGCGCGTCGAACAGGGTCGCGGGGTCGGGAAGCCGGGCGCCGCCCTCCCAGCGCGCGGCGCCGGCGAGGGCCCGCATCGCCGTGACGGCGTCGTACTCCCGGGCCGCCACCACGGCCAGGAAGTCGCCGTCGCGGTGCACCCGGATCACGCCGGGCCGCGCGGCCACGGAGGCGGCGTCGAGATCCGCCAGGCGGGCGCCGGCGCGGGGCGGCCGCACCACGCGGGCGTGCACCATGCCGGGCGCCCGGAAATCCTGGATGAAGGCCGGACCGCCCGCGACCTTCGCCGGGATGTCGACCCGCGGCAGGGCACGCCCGACCACCGCGTAGGCCGCGGGGTCGCGCAGGGGCGCCTCGGCCGGGGCCGCGACCGCGAGGGCGGCCTCCGCCACGAGGTCGCGGACGGGGAGCCGGCGCCCGTCCGGGGCCAGCACGGCGCCGCCCCGGACGCTCAGCCCCGCGGGATCGAGCCCGAGCCGCCGACCGGCGGCCTCGGCGAGCGCGGCCCGCGCCGCGGCGGCGGCGTGGCGGATCGCCGTGGCCGAATCCTGCATCGAGTGGCTGCCGGCGGTGTAGCCCTCGTCGGGCGTGAGCGCGGTGTCGGAGGTGACGAGGGCGAGCGTCTCCGGCGCGAGGCCGAGCTCCTCGGCGGCGACCTGGATCAGCGCGGTCCTGAGGCCCTGGCCGAGCTCGGACTTGCCGGTCAGGACCGTGACGCCGCCGTCCGGGCCGATGCGGATCCAGGCATCGATCCGGGGATGGCGCGCGAGGCTGCCGGGCAGGCCGGCCGCCCCGGCGGCCCGGGCCGCACCGGGCAGGGCCGCCTCCCGCAGCCCGGCGCCGACCAGGAGCGCGCCGCCGACGACGAGCGTCCGCCGGCTGAGGAGCGGCCCGCTCACGGCGCCGCCCCGGCGATCCGGCGCGCGGCCGCGCGCCGGATCGCCGCCAGGATGCGCATGTGGGTGCCGCAGCGGCAGAGGTTGAGCGCCATCGCGGCGCGGATCTCCGCCTCGTCCGGGTGCGGGTTGGCGCTCAGGAGCGCGTGCGCGCGCATCACCATGCCGGCGATGCAGTAGCCGCACTGGGCCGCGTTCTCGGCGATGAAGGCCGCCTGGAGCGGGCCGGGCGCCTCGGGGCTGCCCAGGCCCTCGACCGTGGTGACGGCCCGCCCCTCGAGCACCGCCACCGGCGTGAGGCAGGAGAGGACGGCCCGGCCGTCCACCACCACCGTGCAGGCGCCGCACTGGCCGAGCCCGCAGCCGAACTTGGCGCCGTCGAGCCCTAGGTCGTCGCGCAGCACGTAGAGGAGCGGCGTCTCGGGCGCGGCCTCCACCCGGTGCGAGCGGCCGTTCACCGTCAGGCTGATCATGGCGTCGTCCGCATGCTGCGCCTCCCGCATCCGGCCCCTCACGGCCGCGCCTCCGCCCGGGCGCCCGGGGCCGGCGCCGCCGGCATCAGGGTCCGGACCGTCCCGGGGAGGTCCGGCCAGGGCCCCTCCGCGCTGAAGCGGGCCCGCAGGTAGGCCGCGAGATCGCTCGTCTGGTCCGCCGTCAGGACGGCCCCGAAGGCCGGCATGATCGGCCCGGGGGCGTGCTCGCGCGGCGCGATGCCGTCGCGCAGGACGAGGATCAGGTTGCGCGGGTCGGGCGCGGCGAGCGTGGTGCGGTGGCCGAGGGACGCGGTGGTGTAGGGCACGCCGCCGGCCGCCCCGCCGCCGCTCTCGTGGCAGGTGGCGCAGGCGCCGGCGTAGATCGCCCGGCCGCGCGCGAGGGCCGGGCCGTCGCCCGCCGGCTCGCGGTCGACCGGCCCGCGCCGGGCGCCGCGGGGCTCCGGGCCGTAGAGGCCCGCGACGTAGCGGGCGAGCGCCCGGATCTCGTCGGCGGGCACGGCGCGGTGGGCCTCGACCACGGGGCGCATCGGGCCGGCGGCGCCCCCGTGCCGCGGGTCCCAGTCGGAGAGGTAGCGGACGAGGTCGTCCTCGCTCCAGGGGAGCGGCGCCGGCGAGGCGCCGTCGAGGGGAGGCGCCCACCACCCGTCCGCCTCGCCGCCCGCGTAGGCCCGGGCCGTGACCTCGGCGCTGAGGGCGTTGCGGGGCGAGTGGCAGGCGCCGCAATGGCCGAGCGCCTCGGCCAGGTAGGCGCCGCGGTTCCAGGCGGCGTCGCGGCCGGGGTCCGGGGCGAACGGGCGCGGGCGGAAGAACAGGAGCTTCCAGCCGGCCAGCACGGGGCGCCAGGAGAGCCAGGCCGGCAGGGCGTTCGGCGGGCTCACCTGGTGCACCGGCTCGCGGCTCATGACGAAGGCGTAGAGCGCCGCCACGTCGGCGTCCGTGAGGCCGGCGTAGTGGGTGTACGGGAAGGCCGGGTAGAGGTGGCGGCCCTCCCGGTCGACGCCCTCGCGCAGGGCGCGCGCGAAGGCGGCGAGCGACCAGCGGCCGAGCCCGGTCTCGGGATCGGGCGTGATGTTGGTGCCGTAGAGCGTGCCGTAGGGCGTCGCGATGGGGCGGCCGCCCGCGTAGGGGAGGCCCCCGGGCGCGGTGTGGCAGGAGGCGCAGGCGCCCAGCGCCGCGAGGTGCGCGCCGGCCCGGATCCGCTCGGGCGACAGCGCGGCCTCCGCCGGGCCGCCCGGGGCGAGGGCGGGCCGCCAAGCCAGGATCGCGAACGCCAAGGTCCCGCAGGCCAGGATCCCGCAGGCCGCGAGGCCGGCGGCGATCCCGAGTCCGAACCCTGTCCGGCGCAGCCTCAACCAGGAGCCCTCGGCGGGAGGGCGATCCCTCTCTTCCGCTCGCCAACCAACCGGGAGGCCGCGCGGCGGTTCCGGCCTCAGGGCCGGGGCCGGGCCGGCTGCGTCCAGGGCTCCGCCTCCGGCGCCTCGCGCCAGGCCGCGCGCAGCACCGCCGCGGCGGCCTGGAGGGCGAACACCACCCCGACGAGGTCGAGCGCGAAGCCCGGCCAGCGCACCGGCGCGGCCTGCGCGAGGAGGCCGAGGGCGCAGGTCAGGAGCGTCGCCACCGCGTCGTTGCGGGCGTTGAGCCAGGTGGCCTTGATCAGGGGGTTCGCGTCGCCGCGGAAGCGCACGAGCGCCGCCGCCGCCAGGCACGCGACCGCCGTGGCGACGAGGTTCGCGGCCACGACCTCCTGGGTGCTGGCGGCGACCGGGTTGCGCAGGCTCGCCCAGAGGTCCGCGAGCCCGCTCAGGCCCGAGGCGGCGAGCAGGGCGGCGATGACGAAGGCCGAGAGGCGCTCGACCCGCGCGCCCCGGCCGAACACCAGGGCGGCGACCACGTTCAGGGCGATGTCGTAGCCGAAATCGGCGGCATCCTTGGCGAGGTCCGGGAGGCCGGCGGCCTGCGCGAAGGCGGCCTCGCCGAGCGCCGCGGCGAGCGTCACGGCGGCGACGGCCCACACGGTGCGGGTGTAGTCCGGGCGCGGCGTCGGGGAAGCGTCGTGCATGCGGGTGTCCGGGCCTCGCGCCTCAGGCAGCGCCGGCGAAGGGCCGGGAGCATCGGCGTCCGTGGGAATCCGTGAGAATCGGGGTGTCCTCGTCCGGGCCGATGCGCCGAGGCCCGCCGCCGGGCCGGGGCGTGCTCGACGGCGCCCCCGCGCCCGGAGCGGCGGCGGCCGGGCCTGCCCCGGCCGTCCCATCTGGCCTGCCCTCTGTGACTGAAGTTGGGCGCGTCCGCAGCGGCGGAAACTCGGGCGGGATGTATTAGAGCTTTCTTAACTATGCACCGCCAATCGTCGGGCCTCGTCGACCGCGAGGAAGTCAGCATGGATCACTTCGAGAACAACGTGCGCGAGCGGGCCTACGGGCTCTGGGAGCGCGACGGCCGCGCCGCCGGGCGGGCCGAGCATTACTGGCAGCTCGCCGAGCGCGAACTGCGCGCCGAGGCTCCGGCCGCCCCGGCCCAGGTGCTCGCCCCGGCTCAGGTGCTCGCCCCGGCCCAGGTGCTCACCGCGAAGCCCGCCCGCAAGGCCGCCAAGGCCGCCAAGGCGGCGCCCCGCCGCCGGCGCGCGGCATCGGACGCCGGCGCCGCCGCCCACTG
>NZ_QOWC01000098.1 GCF_003574465.1 Methylobacterium crusticola | reverse complement strand
TGGCGGCGCCCCTGGTGGCGGGCGGCCCGGACCTCGCGCCGGCCGCGGCCGCGCTCGTCGCGGCCCTCGGCCCGGCGGCGGGCGGGCGGGCGTGGTGGTGGCCGCTCCTGCCCGGCGACGGCCCGGTCGGGGAGGCGCTCCGCGCCGCGATGGCGGCCCAGGGCTGGCGCCAGGAGGTCGTCTCGGCCTTCGCGCGCCCGGTGCTCGACCGGCGCCCGAGCCACGAGGCCTTCCTGGCCCACCACCCCCACAAGGGCCGCCTGAAGGACCTGCGCCGCCGGCGCCGGCGCCTGGACGAGGCCGGGGCCGTGACGTTCGAGAGCGTCGGGCCCGAGGGCGACCTCGATGCCGCCGTCGCGGCCTTCCTCGCCCTCGAGCGCCGGGGCTGGAAGGGGCGGGCCGGCAGCGCGCTCGCCTGCCGGCCGCACACCGCCGCCCTGGCGCGCGACCTGTTCCGGGCGGGCCCCGGCCCGGTCACCGCGCGGGCCGACCTCCTGCGCCTCGACGGCCGGCCGGTGGCGGCGAGCCTCGCCCTCGTCTGCGGCGGCACCGCGACCCTGCTCAAGACCGCCTACGACGAGGACCTGCGCCACCTCGCCCCCGGGGTCCTGCTCGAGGCCGAGATCGTCCGGGCCCTGCACGCCTCGCGCTTCGCCGCGCGGCTCGATTCCGCCACCCTGGACAGCCCGGTCCTCGACGAGCTCTACCCGGAGCGCGCCCGCATCCTCGAGCTCGTCGCCGTCCCGCCCGGGTCCGGGGCCTCGCCGGGCGGGCTCGCCGGCCTGATCCGGCGCCGCCAGGCCGCCAGGGCCTGGCTCAAGGAGCGCCTCGCGTCCCTTCAGCTCCCGCCGGCCTCCCGAGGGGCGTCGTCGCGCCGCGCGACCCGCGCCTCCGGCTTCGCGTCGGTCGAGGCGAAGTAGGGCTTGAGGTCGAGGAGCGGCGTGCCGTCGAGGCAGTCGAGGCCGCGCACGGTGAGGCGGTCCCCGCCGACGGCGAGGAGCTCCACCACCGAGAGGGCGATCGGGTTCGGGCGGGCGGGCGAGCGCAGCGCGAAGGTGCCGCGGGGGGCCGGCGCGTGGCGCGGCTGCTGGGCGACGAGGTTCCGGGGCGCCCGGTCCATCCAGTAGAGCACCAGCAGGTGCGTGGTGCCGGCGAGGGACTGGAGGCCCGGGGCGAAGAGCGGGTCGACCTCGATGGTGCAGGCCGCGTCCGACTGGCCCGAGTTCTTCGGGCATTCCGCGCGCCGGGTCCAGGGCGTGCGGATGCGCCCGATGAAGTAGAGCCCGGCATCGAAGGCCTCCGGCAGCGCCACCGCCGTCTCGCCGGGCCGGGGCCCGAAGGCCTCGTCGTCCCGCCGCCCGTCCTCTGGGTCCGCCCCGCCCGCGTCCAGCCCGCACCCCATGCCCTGCTCCTGTCCGATGCCCGGCCGGCGGGCCGTCACGCCCCTGTCGCCGGGCGGGAGGATGTCACGGTCCCGGGTCGCCGCGCCGCCGTCGCCGGTATAGGCTCGCGCGAGGGCATGAGGGAGGCCGATCGATCGTGTTCGCCGACGAGTTGAGACCGATGGAGACGGTCGCCGATCCCGAGACGGCGGTCGACCGCCTCGCGGCGCTGCACGCCACCGCCACCGAGAGCCTGCGGGACGCGCTCACCCGCTTCCTCGCCGACGGCGTGCCGCCCGACCACGCCGAGCGCCTCGGCTTCCGCTACCCCGAGCTGCGCCTGAGCTACCGCCCCACCGGCCCGATGCCGCGCATCAAGCGCGCCACCGCCAAGTTCCAGGGCCCGGGCATCTACGCCACCACGGTGACCCAGCCCGATCATTTCCGCACCTACCTCCTGGAGCAGCTGCGCCCGCTCGTCGAGGATTACGGCGCCACCATCGAGGTCGGCCTGAGCGCCCAGGAGATCCCCTATCCCTACGTGGTCGAGCCCGGCGCCGAGCTCTCGCGCGGGGACACGACCTCGAGCGACCTCGCCCGCTTCTTCCCGACCCCGATGCTGTCGAGCGTCGGCGACGAGATCGCCGACGGGCTCTGGCTCGAGAAGGGCGACGAGCCCCGGCCGCTCGCGCTCTTCGACGGGCCGCGGGTCGACTACTCGCTGCGCCGCCTCGTCCACTACACCGGCGCCGACTGGCGCCAGCTCCAGCCCTGGATCCTGCTCACCAACTACCACCGCTACGTCGACCAGTTCGTCCGCGTCGGCCTGAGGACGCTCGCGGCCGACCCGGAGCGCTACGCCCGGCTGATCCTGCCCGGCGGCATCGCGGTCGCGGCCGAGGAGGCGCAGGGCGCCGATCCGGCGGCCGTCATCGCGGCCTCGCCCTGGCACCGCTTCCAGATGCCGGCCTACCACCTCGTCGCCCGCGACGGGCAGGGCACCACCCTCGTCAACATCGGGGTCGGGCCCTCCAACGCCAAGACGATCACCGACCACCTCGCGGTCTTGCGCCCGCATTGCTGGCTGATGGTCGGCCATTGCGGCGGCCTCAGGCAGTCGCAGACCATCGGCGACTACGTCCTGGCCCACGCCTACCTCAGGCGCGACCGCATCCTCGACGAACTGGTCCCGACCGACGTGCCGGTCCCGGCCCTGGCCGAGGTGCAGGTGGCGCTCCAGGAGGCCGCCGCCACGGTCACGGGCGAGCGCGCCGACGCCCTGAAGCGGCGCCTGCGCACCGGCACGGTCGTGACCTACGACGACCGGAACTGGGAGCTGCGCTGGTCGCAGGAGCGCCGCCGCATCAACCTCTCGCGGGCGATCGGGGTCGACATGGAGAGCGGCACCATCGCGGCGCAGGGCTACCGGCTGCGGGTGCCCTACGGCACGCTGCTCTGCGTCTCCGACAAGCCGCTGCACGGCGAGATCAAGCTGCCGGGCGCCGCCAACGCGTTCTACGAGCGGGCGGTGGGCGAGCACCTGCTCATCGGCCTCGCCACCCTCGACGCCCTGCGGGCGAACCGCCAGGACCTGCACTCGCGCAAGCTCCGGAGCTTCGACGAGCCGCCCTTCCGGTAGGCGCGGGATGCCGGAGCGCGACCCCCCGCCGTGGTCGAACGGCACGCATGTGGGCATCCCCGGCCCGGACGGGGCGCGGATCGTGCCGGTCGCCGACCTCGCGCGCCGCCTCGGCGTCGATGCCCTGATCCGCCTGCACCCGGAGGATTTCGCGGCCCTGTCCGGGATCCGCCGGACGCTCGTGCACTTCAACCTCGAGGAGACGCTGAACGCGGCGGGCCGGCGCTACGCGCTGCTCCCGATCCTGCGCCCCGGCCACCGCGACGGCGACCGCGACCGGGGCGGCGGCGCGGAGGTGCTGCCGGTGCTCGACCCGACCCGGTTCCGCCGCGGGCTCTGCACGGCGGTGATCCAGCGCGTGCCCGTCCGCTCGGTGACGGCCGACCTCCTCGCCCACTCGCTCCCGACGATCCGCACCCGGGAGGCCCTCGCGGCGGCGCTCGTGCGCCGCTACGCCGACCTCTTCCCCGATCTCGGCGCCGCCGAAATCGTCGCCCGCGGCTGCGCGGTGACGCGCCTCGTCCTCGACGAATCCTGAGGGCCGTCGGGGCCGGGCCCCCAGCAGCCGGCGCGGCGGGCGCCGCCGCCCCGGCCCGGCAAGGAGCGCCGGGGGCGCTCCCCCGGGCGGTGCCGCCCGGCTCTCTGACGTAACGTTAAATTAGTCCGGACGGGCTCTGATGCACCATTCCCGACCGGCGCCCCCTCGGCTGCCCGTGGGTTCTCCCAGGATCGTGGCCGGTGTCGTCGATGATGAGCAACCTCAAGATCGCCGTGAAGATCGGCTGCGCCTTCGCCCTGATGGCCGCCGTCGGGATCGCCGGCGCCGCCGTGTCGTGGCAGAACTTCGTCACGATCGAGCGGACCTCGTTCTGGACCGACCACACCCGCAAGGTGCTGTCGGAGGTCGACCGGATCACCGCCGCGATGCTCAATCGCGAGACGGGCCTGCGCGGATACCTGATCGCCGGCGACCCGGAGTTCCTGGCGCCCTACCGGGCCGGCGCCGCGTCCTACGCGGAGGCGATCGCCGCCGCCCGCACCCTCACGGCGGACAACCCGGCCCAGCAGGAGCGCCTGAGCGCCCTCGACGCCCTGGCGGCCCGGTGGCGCGCCGAGGTCGCCGAGCGGGAGATCGCGCTCATGAAGGACGCGGCCACGCAGGCCGAGGCGCGCCGCATCGAGGCCTCGGGCGCCGGCCGGAGCGTGATGGACGCCCTGCGCGCCAAGGCGGCGGAGATCGCGGGAGCCGAGACGGTGCTGCTCGGGGCCCGGGCCGCCGAGGCCGCGGCGGCGGGCGAGGCCTACCGGATCGCCAGCGTCGCCGGGCTCGCGGCGATGCTGGTGATGGCCTGCCTCGGCCTCGCCGGGCTCCAGTTCGGGGTGGTGCGGCCGATCCGCCGGATGACCGCCGTGATGGGCCGCCTCGCCGGCGGCGATCTCGGGGCCGAGGTCGCCGGACGCGGCCGCCGCGACGAGATCGGCGCCATGGCGGGCGCCGTCCAGGTGTTCAAGGAGAACCTCCTGCGGACCCAGGCGCTCGAGCGGGAGGCCGCGCTCGGCCGGGCCGGGATCGAGGCCCAGCGCAAGGCGGCGATGCGCGACCTCGCCGACCGGTTCGAGGCCGCGGTCGGCGGGATCGTCTCCGCGGTGGGCTCCGCCGCGACGGAGCTCCAGACCACCGCCCGGTCGATGAGCGCGACGGCCGCCGAGACCGCGAGCCAGTCCTCCACGGTCGCGGCCGCCGCCGAGGAGGCCTCCGCCAACGTCACCATGGTGGCGTCCTCGGCCGAGGAGCTCGGATCGTCGGTCACCGAGATCGGCCGGCAGGTCGAAGGCTCGACGGCGCTGGCCGGGGCGGTGGCCGCGGAGGCGACCCAGACCGCGAGCCTCGTGCGGGACCTCAGCCGCAGCGCCGAGACCATCGGCAACGTGGTCGGCCTGATCTCCACCATCGCCAGCCAGACGAACCTGCTCGCCCTCAACGCCACCATCGAGGCGGCCCGCGCGGGGGCCGCCGGCCGCGGCTTCGCGGTGGTGGCCGCCGAGGTCAAGGAGCTCGCCGGTCAGACCGCCAAAGCCACGGACGAGATCGCGCGCCAGATCGGCGGGATCCAGGCCGCCACCGGCCAGGCGGTGGGCGCCATCGACTCGATCACCACCCGGGTCCACGAGCTGAGCGCGGTCTCGGCCTCCATCGCGGCGGCCGTGGAGGAGCAGGGCTCGGCCACCCAGGAGATCGTCCGCAACGTCTCGCAGGCCGCGGTGGGGACGGGCGAGGTCACCGCCACCATCGCAGGCGTCGCCGGGGCCTCGGAGGCGACCGGCGCGGCCGCGAGCCAGGTGCTCGTGCAGGCCTCCGAGCTGTCGCGCCGCTCGGAGCAGCTCGGCGCCGAGGTCGACCGCTTCCTCGCGACGGTCCGGGCCGCCTGAGCGCGGCGTCCCTCGCGGGAGAGGGCCACGCGGGAGAGAGCCGCGCGGCGAGGCGCGCCGCGCAACCCGGCGACGCGTGCGGCCCCGGAGCCTCCCTCCGGGGCCGCACGCGTCGGTGCGGCGGCCGGCGAAACACCGCTTGCGCCGATACGAAGACTGACATAAAGATATCTTTATGTTTCGTATCGAGGGTTGAGGCCGGCCGACGATGACCCGCACCGTTCCCTTCGCGGCTGCCCTTCCCTTCGCGGGTGTCATTCCCTTCGCGGATGCCCTGGGCGTGCTGCGCGCGGCCGCGGAGGAGACGCGCCTGCGCATCCTCGCGCTGCTCGGCGACGGCGAGCTCTCGGTCTCGGACCTCACCGACATCCTGGGCCAGTCCCAGCCGCGGATCTCGCGCCACCTCAAGCTCCTGGTCGAGGCCGGGCTGGTCGAGCGCCACCGGGAGGGGGCCTGGGCGTTCTTCCGGCTCTGCGAGGGCGCGTCCGGCCTGATCGAGCCGCTCGTCGACGCCGTGGACCGGTCGGCGCCCCCGCTCTCGGAGGACCGGGCCCGCCTCCAGGCCGTGCGGGCGCAGCGCGCCGAGGCGGCCCAGAGCTTCTTCGCCCGGCTCGCGCCGCAATGGGACCGGGTCCGCTCGCTGCACGTGCCGGAGGCCACCGTCGAGGCGGCGGTGCTCGACGTGCTCGGGGCGGGGCCGATCGGCAGCCTCGTCGACCTCGGCACCGGCACCGGCCGGATGCTCGGGCTCCTCGCCCCGCGGGCCGCGCGGGCGACCGGGCTCGACGCCAACCACGCGATGCTGTCGGTGGCCCGCGCCAACCTGGAGCGCCAGGGGCTGGCGCGGGTCGACCTGCGCCAGGGCGACATCCACGCCCCGCCCTTCGGGCGCGCCAGCTTCGACCTCGTGCTGATCCACCAGGTGCTGCACTACCTCGACGACCCGGCCCGCGCGCTGCGCGAGGCGAGCCGCCTCGTGGCGCCGGGCGGGCGGCTCCTGGTGGTCGACTTCGCGCCCCACGACCTCGAGTTCCTGCGCGAGGCGCAGGCCCACCGCCGCCTGGGATTCGCGCCCGAGCAGGTCTCGGCCTGGCTCACCGAGGCGGGCCTGACCGACGTCCGGCTCCGCCACCTCGCCCCCCTGGGCAAGGGTGAGCACCAGCTCACCGTCACGCTCTGGCTCGCCCACCACGCCGAGGCCGAATCCGGCCTCGCCGACCGCGCGGTTGCCTGACGGGCGCCGCACTTTGCCCCTACGCACGCATCGAATCCGAGATCCGAGGTCGCCGATGTTCCCCACCGCCTTCCGCCCGAGCCGCGAGAGCCGCCGTCCGATCCGGGTCTCCTTCGAGTTCTTCCCGCCCAAGAGCGCCGAGATGGAGGAGACGCTGTGGTCCTCGATCGAGCGCCTGGCGCCGGTCCGGCCGCACTTCGTCTCGGTGACCTACGGCGCCGGCGGCTCGACCCGCGAGCGCACCCACAACACCGTGGCGCGGCTCGTGCGCGAGACCGACCTCAAGCCCGCCGCCCACCTCACCTGCGTGGCCGCCACGAAGGACGAGGTCGACGACGTGGTGCGGGCCTACTGGGAGGCCGGCGTGCGCCACATCGTGGCCCTGCGCGGCGACCCGGCGGAGGGCGTCGGCACCGCCTACCGGCCGCATCCCGGCGGCTACGAGCGCTCCTGCGACCTCGTCGCCGGCATCAAGCGCGTCGGCGACTTCGAGGTCTCGGTCTCGGCCTACCCGGAGCGCCACCCGGAGGCGCCCTCCCTCGACGTCGACATCGACGCCCTCAAGGCCAAGGTCGATTGCGGCGCCGACCGGGCCATCACCCAGTTCTTCTTCGACAACGACCTCTACTTCCGCTACCTCGACCGGGTGCAGGCCCGCGGCATCGACATCCCGATCATCCCGGGCATCCTGCCGGTGCAGAACTTCAAGCAGGCCGCCAACTTCGCCCGCCGCACCGGGGCCTCGGTGCCGGACTGGCTCGCCGCCCGCTTCGAGGGGCTCGAGGACGACGTCGGCACCCGCAAGCTGGTGGCGGCGGCGGTCGCGGCCGAGCAGGTGCTCGACCTCGTCGACCGCGGCGTCACCGACTTCCACTTCTACACCATGAACCGCGCCGACCTCGTCTACGCGATCTGCCACCTGCTCGGCCTGCGCGCCGCGAGCGCGCCGGCGCCCGAGCGGGTGGCGGCCTAAGCCGCCGCCCCCCCGGCACGCCCCCCCGAGCGGGGGCCGTGCCAGGGGCCCCGCGCCAGCCCCCCGCCCGTCCCGGCCGGTCCCGCCCCCGGCCCCTCCCGGAAAGCTCCTCCCCGATGACCGACCTCCGCCCCGCCGACGGCGCCGACATCCTCACCACCCTGCGCCGGCGCGCGGCGGAGAAGATCCTCGTCCTCGACGGCGCCATGGGCACGGTGATCCAGCGCCTGGGGCTCGGCGAGGCCGATTTCCGCGGGAGCCGGTTCGCCGACCACGGCCACGACCAGCGCGGCAACAACGACCTCCTGATCCTGACCCAGCCCGACGCGATCCGGCAGATCCACCTCGACTACTTCCTGGCCGGCGCCGACGTGGTCGAGACCAACACGTTCTCGGGCACGACCATCGCCCAGGCCGATTACGGCATGGAATCCATCGTCCACGAGCTGAACCGGGAGGGCGCGCGGCTCGCCCGCGAGGCCGCGCTCCTCGCCGAGCAGCGGGACGGCCGCCGCCGCTTCGTCGCCGGCGCGGTCGGGCCGACGAACCGCACGCTCTCGATCTCGCCCGACGTCAACAACCCGGGCTACCGCGCCGTCACCTTCGACCAGGTCCGCACGGCCTACGCCGAGCAGGTGAGGGGGCTCGTCGCCGGCGGCGCCGAGCTGATCCTGATCGAGACCGTGTTCGACACCCTCAACGCCAAGGCGGCGATCGTGGCGGCCTGGGAGGTCTTCGAGGAGACCGGGATGCGCCTGCCGGTGATGATCTCCGGCACCATCACCGACCTGTCGGGCCGCACGCTCTCGGGACAGACGCCGACGGCGTTCTGGCACGCCCTGCGGCACGCCGAGCCCCTGACCTTCGGCCTCAACTGCGCGCTCGGCGCCCGCGAGATGCGCGCCCACATCGACGAGCTGTCCCGCGCCTGCGACACCCTCGTCTGCGCCTACCCGAATGCCGGCCTGCCGAACGAGTTCGGCCTCTACGACGAGAGCCCGGAGGCGATGGCGGCGCTCGTCGGCGAGTTCGCCGGCAGCGGCCTCGTCAACATGGTGGGCGGCTGCTGCGGCACGACGCCCGACCACGTCCGGGCCATCGCCGAGGCGGTCGCCGGCAAGGCGCCGCGGCGGGTGCCGGAGGTGGCGCGGCTGATGCGGCTCTCGGGCCTCGAGCCGTTCACGCTCGCTCCCGAGATCCCGTTCGTGAACATCGGCGAGCGCACCAACGTCACCGGCTCGGCGCGCTTCCGCAAGCTCGTCACCAGCGGCGACTACGCGGCCGCCCTCGACGTCGCCCGCGACCAGGTCGCGGCCGGCGCCCAGGTCATCGACGTCAACATGGACGAGGGCCTGCTCGACTCGGCCGCCGCGATGGTCGAGTTCCTGAACCTCGTGGCGGCCGAGCCCGACATCGCCCGCGTGCCGGTGATGGTCGATTCCTCGAAGTTCGCGGTGATCGAGGCCGGCCTGAAGTGCATCCAGGGCAAGGCGATCGTGAACTCGATCTCCATGAAGGAGGGGGTGGAGAAGTTCATCGCCGAGGCGCGCATCTGCCGCGCCTACGGGGCCGCCGTGGTGGTGATGGCCTTCGACGAGCAGGGCCAGGCCGACACGCTGGAGCGCAAGGTCGAGATCTGCACCCGGGCCTACCGCATCCTCACCGAGGAGATCGGCTTCCCGCCCGAGGACATCATCTTCGACCCCAACGTCTTCGCGGTCGCCACGGGAATCGAGGAGCACGACGGCTACGGCGTCGCCTTCATCGAGGCGGCCCGGATCATCCGCGAGACCCTGCCCCACGCCCACATCTCGGGCGGCATCTCGAACCTGTCCTTCGCGTTCCGGGGCAACGAGCCCGTGCGCGAGGCCATGCACGCGGTGTTCCTCTACCACGCGGTCCAGGTCGGCATGGACATGGGCATCGTCAACGCGGGCCAGCTCGCGGTCTACGACGAGCTCGACCCCGAGCTGCGCGGGCTGTGCCAGGACGTCGTCCTCAACCGGCGCCCGGACGCGACGGAGCGCCTGCTCGAGGCCGCCGCCCGCTTCAAGGGCGGGCCGGCCCAGGTCCGGACCGCCGACCTCGCCTGGCGCGAGGCCCCGGTCGCCAAGCGCCTGGAGCACGCCCTCGTCAACGGCATCACCGAGTACATCGAGGCCGACACCGAGGAGGCGCGCCGCGAGGCCGCGCGCCCGCTCCACGTCATCGAGGGGCCGCTGATGGCCGGGATGAACGTGGTCGGCGACCTGTTCGGATCGGGCAAGATGTTCCTGCCCCAGGTGGTGAAGTCCGCCCGCGTGATGAAGCAGGCGGTGGCCCACCTCATGCCCTTCATGGAGGCCGAGAAGGCCGCCAACGGCGGGACGGGCGGCCGCCAGGCCGCCGGCAAGGTGCTGATGGCCACCGTGAAGGGCGACGTCCACGACATCGGCAAGAACATCGTGGGCGTCGTGCTCGCCTGCAACAACTACGAGATCATCGACCTCGGCGTGATGGTGCCGGCGGCGCGCATCCTCGACACGGCCCGCAAGGAGAAGGTCGACATCATCGGCCTCTCGGGGCTGATCACCCCCTCCCTCGACGAGATGGTCCACGTCGCGGCCGAGATGGAGCGCGAGGGCTTCGACGTGCCCCTGCTCATCGGCGGGGCCACCACCAGCCGGGTCCACACCGCGGTGAAGATCCACCCGGCCTACGCCCGGGGCCAGGCCGTCTACGTCACCGACGCCAGCCGGGCGGTCGGCGTGGTGTCGAGCCTGCTCTCGCCCGACACCAAGGTCCAGGCCATCGACAAGGTCAGGGCCGAGTACAAGCGCGTCGCCGAGGCCCATGCCAGGGCCGAGGTCGACAAGCAGCGGCTGCCCCTCGCCCGGGCCCGCGCCAACGCGTTCAGGGCCGACTGGTCGACCTACCGGCCGGCCCGCCCGAGCTTCACCGGCACCCGGGTGTTCCGCACCTACGACGTGGCCGACCTCGTCCCCTACATCGACTGGACGCCGTTCCTGCAGACCTACGAGTTCAAGGGCCGCTTCCCGGCGATCCTCGACGACCCGGCGCAGGGCCCCGCCGCGCGGGCGCTGTTCGAGGACGCGCAGGCCATGCTGCGCCAGATCGTGGAGGAGCGCTGGTTCAACCCGAAGGCCGTGATCGGCTTCTGGCCCGCCAACGCGGTCGGCGACGACATCCGCCTCTACACCGGCGAGAGCCGGGCCGAGCCACTCGCGACCTTCCACGGCCTGCGCCAGCAGCTCTCGAAGCGCGACGGGCGCCCGAACACCTGCCTGTCGGACTTCGTTGCCCCCCGCGACAGCGGCATCCCGGACTACGTCGGCGGCTTCGTGGTCACGGCCGGCCTCGAGGAGGTGCGGATCGCCGAGCGCTTCGAGCGCCAGAACGACGATTACCGCTCGATCCTCGTCAAGGCGCTGGCCGACCGCATCGCCGAGGCCTTCGCCGAGCGCATGCACGAGCGGGTGCGGCGGGAGTTCTGGGGCTACGCCGCCGACGAGGCCATCGCCACCGCCGACCTCGTCGGGGAGGCCTACCAGGGCATCCGCCCGGCGCCCGGCTACCCGGCCCAGCCCGACCACACCGAGAAGACGACCCTGTTCGACCTCCTCCAGGCCGAGCCGCGCATCGGCGTGAAGCTGACCGAATCCTACGCCATGTGGCCGGGCTCGTCGGTGTCGGGGCTCTACCTCGCGCATCCGGACGCGCATTACTTCGGCGTCGCCAAGGTGGAGCGCGACCAGGTCGAGGACTACGCCGCCCGCAAGGGGATGGACGTCGCCGAGGTCGAGCGCTGGCTCGGGCCGATCCTGAACTACGACCCGGTGCGCCACCTCGCGGCCGCGGAGTAGCCGGGACGCGGGGACCCGTCGCCCGGCGGGGCCGCGCCGCGCCGGGAGGCCCCCCGCGCCGTGCGTCACCCGGCGTCCACACGGGCGGCGAATGGTGCGCACCGGTGCGTCGCGCGGTCCCGGCAGGCTTGACCGCACCCCGCGCCCCGGCCCAAAGCTTGTCGCCCCGGCCGGAATCGGCCGGCGGCCATGGCCGGAAGGGGCGTGATGCGGACAGGTCTGTGGGGGCTCGCCCTCGTCGGCGTGGCGGCGGCGGGCTGCACCGAGTTCTCCTACCTCTCGAAGACCTATGTCGGCCTGCCGGCCCAGGTGGTGACGATCGGCTGCAACGACCCCTACGAGGTCTTCGACCAGCGCCAGCAGCGCAAGGTGCTGATCGTCTCGAACGGCCTGCGGGAGGTCGCCGGCTGCGGCCTCGACGGGCGCGACCCGGCCCTGACGCGCCGGCGCCGCTTCTCGGAGGCCGCCGAGACCTACCTGCGCGAGACCGCCCGCGAGACCTGCACGATCATCGGCGAGACGGTGTTCACCGACCTCCAGACCGAGTTCGTCTACCGCTGCGCCGAGCCGGTCGAGAAGCCCGGCACGAAGGTGCCGCGCCTGCCCGGGCGGTACTGACCCGGCGCGGCGCCCGGCCCCCCGCCCGGCGCCTCACGCCCCGTCCGGCACCGGCGGGTGCGGGAAGGTGCGCTCGGCGGCGTCCCCCGACGCGGCGAGCAGCGCCCGGGCGAAGTGGCGGGCCTCGGCCCGGTCGAGGGCGATCACGGCCGTCACCGGCCGGCCGCCGAGGTCGGCGAGCGCGAATTCCAGCTCGACGCCCGCCTCGGTCGGAGCCACCCGCAGGGTCCAGTCGCGATCGGTCATGGTGGCGCATCGGCGGTTGCGGGGCACCGTCTCGCCCCCGGACGCCCTATAGACCATTTTCCGGTGACGTCGATGCCGGTGCCGGGCCGGCCCGCGGTTGACGCGGCGCCCGCCCGTGTGGTGGGTCGCGGGCCTTGGACGGGAGGCGGGCCCTGCGGCCCGCCCGGCGAGGACGACCCGATGAGCGCGATTGTCTTTCGAACCGGCGAGGCCACCGTGCTGGCCGCCGAGGGCCAGTACACCGACGCGATGCCGGAGGTGCTCATCGGCGCGGTCGACGGCCCGGTCGGCCACGCCTTCGCGTCGATGATGGGCCAGGTGCAGGGCCACACCCGGATGTTCGTGGTGCGCGACCTCAACCAGCTCGTGCGCCCCGCCACCATGATGACCACCAAGGCGACGATCCACACGGCGGAGTACGTCGAGCTCCTCGGCGGGGTGGTGCAGGCCGCGACCGGCGACGCCATCGTGGACTGCATCATCGACGGCATCCTGCCGCGGGAGGGCCTCGACGCCCTCTGCATGATCATCATGATCTGGCTCGACCCGCGCTGCGCCGAGGACCCGAACCTCGACCGGCGCGACCTCTACCGCACCCATTACGAGGCGACGAAGCTCGCCATCGCCCGCGCGCTCAGGGGCGAGCCGACGGTCGACGACCTGATCGCCAACCGCCGGACCGTGAAGCACTACGCCCTCGACGGCGTGATCACGTACGACGCCTGACCGCCCCGGCCCTGCGTGGTTGACCGCAGCTTGACCGCGCAGCAAGGTGCGCCGCCCCGCCGCCCGCCGCAGCCTGCGCGGGCTCCTCCCCCCGACGATTCCGAGGAATCCGATGCGTCCTCACCGCGCCGTGCTGGTCCTGTCCGCCCTGGCCGCCCTGGTGGGCGGCGCAGCGCACGCGCAGCAGCCCGGCCCCTCCGCGCAGGCGCCGCGGCGCGCCGGGGCGCCGCCGGCCATCCAGGTCTGGGACGCCCGGATCGAGGCCGGGGAGCTGCGCATCTCCGGCAGCGTCGGCCGGGCCGGCGTGACCGTGACCCTCGACGACGACATCCCGGTGCAGACCGACCGGCGCGGGCGCTTCACGCTGCACGTCCCCTACATGCCGACGAACTGCCAGGGCGTCCTGAAGGCCGGCGAGGAATCCCGCGAGATCGTGGTGGCGAATTGCGGCGCCACCGGCGCCGCGGGTCCTAAGGGCGAGCCCGGCCCGACCGGGCCGCAGGGCGTGGCCGGCCTCGCCGGCGCCCCGGGGTCCAGGGGCGAGGCGGGAGCCCGCGGCGAGCCGGGTCCCAAGGGCGAGGCGGGTGCCAAGGGCGAGCCGGGCCCCAAGGGCGAGCCGGGTCCGAAGGGCGAGGCGGGCGCCAAGGGCGAACCCGGCCCGAAGGGCGAACCCGGCCCGAAGGGCGAGGCGGGCGCCAAGGGCGCGGCCGGTCCCGCGGGGGCGCCCGGTCCCAAGGGCGAGCCGGGCCTTCCCGGCACCCCGGGGCCCCACGGCGAGGCCGGGGCGCCGGGGAGCGCGCCCGCGCCGGCGGCCGCGGGCCTGCCGCTCCGGGTGCTGCGGACCGACGGCTGCGCCAAGCCCTACTGCGAGCTCGCCTGCGCGGACGGCGAGGCCTTCGTGTCGGCCTACTGCCTGCGCTCCGGCAGCCCGACCTTCACGCGTCGCGAGAGCGGCGAGGCCGTGGTGATGTGCCCCTCCGACAGCTCCGGCATGGTCGGGTTCTGCGCCCGGCTCTGAGCCGTCACGGCCCGGACAGCCAGCGCAGCGCGCCGCCCGCGGCGGCCCGGCCGCTGGCGAAGCTCGCCTGGAGGAGGTAGCCGCCCGTCGGCGCCTCCCAGTCGATCATCTCGCCGGCCGCGAACGTCCCCGGGCGCGCCCGCAGCATGAGGTGCTCGTCCAGCGCCGAGAAGGCGACGCCGCCGGCGCTCGAGATCGCCCGCGCGAGGGGCTGGAGGCCGGTCAGCCGCACCGGGCAGGCCTTGATCAGCCCGGCGAGCGCGCCGGGATCCGCCGGGAGCTCGCCCGCTGCCTCCCGCAGCAGGCCGGCCGCGACGGGGCTCAGGCCCGCGGCCTTGCGCAGGATCGTCGCCCGCGAATCCTTCGCCCGCGCCCCCGCGAGGCGCCGCGCCAGGGCCGCCGCGTCGAGGTCCGGCCGCAGGTCGACCCGTATCACGGCCCCGCCCTCCGCCAGGATCGCCTCGCGCAGGGGCCGCGACAGGGCGTAGAGCGCGCCCCCCTCGATGCCCTCGCGGGTGATCATCGCCTCGCCCCGTACCCGCTCGGCGCCGAGCGTGAGCGCGATGCGCTTCAGGGGCGTCCCGGCGAAGCGCGCCGCGAAGGCCGCCGACCACCCCGCCGTGAACCCGCCGTTGGCCGGGCGCAGGGCGCGGACCGCGACCCCTTGCGCCGCCAGCACCGGGACCCAGGCGCCGTCCGAGCCCAGGCGCGGCCAGCTCGCGCCGCCGAGCGCCAGCACGACGGCGTCGGGCCGCAGCCGCCCCGGCCCGTCAGGGCCCTCGAGCGCGAGGGCGCCGTCGGCCTCCCAGCCCGTCCAGCGGGTGCGGGTGCGCAGGGCGACGCCGAGGCCGTCCAGGCGCGCGAGCCAGGCCCGCAGGAGCGGCGAGGCCTTGAACGCCCGGGGAAACACCCGGCCGCTCGAGCCCACGAAGGTCGGCTGCCCGAGCCCCTCGCACCAGCCGCGCAGGGCGGCCGGCGGAAAGGCCGCGATCGCCGCGGCGAGCCGGGGCTCGGCCGGATGGTAGCGGGCGAGGAAGCGGTCCAGGGGCTCGCTGTGGGTGAGGTTGAGGCCGCCGCGGCCCGCGATCAGGAGCTTGCGGGCCGGCGAGGGCATGCGCTCGACCACCGTGACGGCGAGACCCGCCCCCGCCAGCACCTCGGCGGCCGCGAGGCCCGCCGGCCCGGCCCCGATCACCGCCGCGCTGCGGCGCGCTTCCCTCGTCTGCGTCATGCCTGCGCCAGAGCCGCGAGCGGGCCGCGCCTGTCAAGCGGCCCTTGATCCGCCGCCTGACCCGACTTAAGTCGGCAGGATCGGCTGCGGGCCCCTCTGGCGAGCTGCGCACTGCGCGCTCGTGATGTCGGAGCCGATGCTTTCTTCCTCGAAGCATCAACGGTCCGTAAATGGTCGATTTCCTCTATACGCTGTGGCTCGGCAAGCCCGTCTGGATGTGGCTGGGGTTCCACGCCGTCGTCTTCTTCCTGCTCGCCTTCGATCTCGGGCTGCTGCACCGGGACAAGACCCGGGAGATCGGGGTCAGGGAGAGCCTCCTGCTGACGGCCTTCTACCTGACCCTCGGCCTCTGCTTCGGCGCCTGGATCTGGTGGTATCTCGGCGCGCAAGCGGGCCAGGAATACCTCGCCGGCCTGGTGGTCGAGAAGTCGCTGTCGATGGACAACGTGTTCGTCATCGCGGTGATCTTCGGGTTCCTGGGCATCCCGCGGGTGGCGCAGCACCGGGTGCTGCTCTGGGGCATCCTGGCGGCGGTCGTGCTGCGCGGGCTGATGATCGGGCTCGGCGCCGCGCTCGTGCACGAGGCCGAGTGGGTCCTCACCTTCTTCGCCGCCTTCCTGATCTACGCCGGCGTCAAGATGCTCGTCTCGGGCAGCGAGGAGGAGGCCGAGGGGGAGACCGCGAACCGCTTCGTCGCCTTCGCGCGCAAGCACCTGCGCGTCACCCGCGACCTCGACGGCCAGAAGTTCCTGACGGTCCGGCCCGACCCGCTGACCGGCCGCCCGGTGCGCTGGCTCACGCCCCTGGCCCTCGCCCTGGTGCTGGTGAACGGCGCCGACGTGATCTTCGCGGTCGACAGCGTGCCGGCGATCTTCGCCATCACCACCGACACCTACGTGGTCTACACCTCCAACATCTTCGCGATCCTCGGGCTCCGGGCGCTCTACTTCGCGCTCGCCGCGATGGTGGACCGGTTCGCCTACCTCAAGGGCGCGCTCGCCATGATCCTGATCTTCATCGGGCTGAAGATCGTGGTGGCCGACACCTTCGACCTCGTGACGATCGAGCCCTGGCAGGCCCTCGTCGTCACGGTGGCGCTGCTCGGCGGCGGCATCGCCTACAGCCTGTGGCGGACCCGCGCGGCGGCGCGGGCCGAGGCGGCGCCGGGCGCCGGCTACCTCGAGGCGGGAACGCCGCCGGCGCCGGGCGTCCGGGCGCCCGGCACCGTCACGAACGCCAACCACTGACGGCGGCGGCGCCTCAGGCCGGCTTCGCGGCCAGGAGGTCGCGCAGCGTCGTGATCGTGGACGCGTCGGCGACGCCGTCGATGCGGGCCTGCCGGAAGTGGCGCTGGAAGGCCGTCACCACCGCGCGGGTGCGGGCGTCGAAGGTGCCGGTGACGGGCTGGTCGTAGCCGTAGAGCGCGAGCATCGATTGCAGCGCCTCGATCGGCTGGCCGGCATCGCCCTCGGCGAAGAACCGGCCGTCGCGGATCGGCGCCGGGGTGGTCCAGTGGCCGATGCCCTGGCGGTGCAGGTGCTCCCACGGGAAGCTCTCGCCGGGGTCGTCCTTGCGGTCCGGCGCCACGTCGGCATGCCCGAGGATCCGGTCGGGGCGGATCGGCCAGCGCGACGCGATGTCCCGGGACAGGGCCGCGACCGCCGCGACCTGCGCCTCCGGGTAGGGCGCCTGGACCTCGCCGGCATGGCCCGGATGGGCGATCTCGATGCCGATGGAGCGCGAGTTGACGTCGCGCACGCCCTCCCAGGCCGAGAGGCCGGCGTGCCAGGCGCGCCGGGCCTCCGGCACCATCTGCACCACCCGGCCGTCCTCGAACACGAAGTAGTGCGCCGAGACCTCGGCCAGGGGATTGGCGAGGCGCAGCAGCGCCTCGCTCGCCCGCGCCATCCCGGTGTAGTGCAGGATCAGGATGTCGACGGGCAGGCGGCGCTCGTTGTGGTTGGGCGAGGGCACCACCTGACGGGCGATCGGGCTGTCGGGCGTCAGGGTCATCCGCGTCTCAGGCTCGGCTGCCGCTCGGCGGCGATGCGGTCGTAGGCGGCGTTGATGGCGGCGAGGCGGCGGGTCGCGATGGCGACGGCGGCGGGCGGCAGGCCCCGGGCCACGGCGCGGTCGGGATGGTTCTCGGCGACGAGGGCGCGGTAGTGCCGGCGCAGGACGGCGTCGGGAAGGTCGCGGGCCACGCCGAGCACCTCGTAGGGGTCGTCGTCGAGGCGCATGTGGCGGGCCGCCACGCGGGCGTAGCGGGCCTCGTCGAACCCGAAGGCCCCGGCCACCGCCGCGAGGTAGCGCGCCTCGTTCTCGTGGATCGCGCCGTCCGCCTTGGCGATGTGGAACAGGCCGTCGAGCACGTCCTCCAGGAGGGCGGGCTCGTCGCGGAACGTCTCCGCCACCTGCTGGGCGTAGCCCTCGAAGCCGCTGGTCGTGCGCTTGGCGAGGTCGAACAGGCGCTCCACCCCGGCGCGCTCCTCGTCGGGCACCTGCACGATGTCGGCGAAGGCCGCGACCTCGGCGGGCGTCACCACGCCGTCCGACTTCGCCATCTTGGCGGCCAGGGCCACGAGCCCGGTGGTGAACACCACCTCCCGGGGCGTCGGCCCGAACAGCGAGCCCTCGCGGTCGACGAGGAAGTGGCCCGCCACGGCGCCGACGAGCGCCCCGAGGGGCCCGCCGGCCGCGAGGCCGAGCCCGGCCCCGCCGAGCTTGCCCCAGAGGCCGAGGCTCACGGGCGCCTCCCGGCCGCGGGCCGGAGCGGGGAGGGCGGGCGCGGGGTTCGAGCGGTCGTCATGCCGCCCTATCTAGGGCCATCGTGCCGAAACCGGAATCGGCCGGTAGGGCTATCCCGGGCGCCCGAGGGCGCGGCCCAGCCGCTCCGGGCAGGGCCGCGGCGGCGGGGCACCCCTCGGTGGGGCACCTCTCGGCGGGGTGCCCGGCAACGGGATGCCCCGCAACGGGGCCGCGGCTCCGCGGCGGGGCGACGCGATCAGCGGCAGTAGATGTTGCCGTAGGGATCGCGGTAGGTGCCGTAGGGGCATTGCGGGGCCGTCGCCGCGCCCACCAGGGCGCCGCCGGCCGCGCCGATGAGGCCGCCCGCGACGGCGCCGCTGGCCCGGCCCGTGGCCGCCGCGCCGACCGCGGCGCCGGTGAGGCCGCCGAGGGCCGCGCCGCCGGCGGCGCGGTCGCCCGGCGTGTTGCAGGCGCCGACCGAGAGCGCCAGGGCGCCGGCGAGCGTGGCGGCGATGAGCTTCTTCATGATGGTGATCCCCTCGTGCGATTCGCGGTCTGGCTGCCGGCGTTCCCGCCGCGTGCCGCTGGTTGCAGCTTAGCCATTGAACGGCTGAACGCCAAATGAGCCCGGCGCGGGAGGGTTCCCGGGCGCAGGCCCGCGGCGTCCGAAAGCGCGGCGCTGCGGCACGCGCGCCACAGGCCCGGCGCTCTGCCGCCGCGCCGGCAAATGCTCTACAGGGAGCCGACGCGTTCCTGCCGCGAGGACCTCATGCTGCGTGCCACCACCATCGTCCGCAAACCCGCCGTCCGGCCCGACGCCGTGGTCGACACGGTCGCCCTCGACCACGCGGCGCGCACCCGGAGCGAGGCCGACCTGACCGCCGCCGGCGGGCTCGCCTTCCGGCTCTCCCTCGGCCGGGCCGCGACCCTGGAGGACGGCGACGCGGTCCGCCTCGACGACGGCCGCCTCGTGCGCATCGCGGCGGCGGCGCAGTCCCTCCTGGAGATCCGGGCCGGGAACCCCGCGCGCCTGACGCGCCTGGCCTGGCAGCTCGGCAGCAACCACGTCCAGGCGGAGATCACCGCCGACGCGCTCTACGTCCTGGCCGACCCGGCCGTGGCGGAGCTCGTCCGCGGCCAGGGCTGCACCGCCGCCCCCGTCGAGCGGGCCTTCCGGCCCGAGCGCGAGGCCGCCGCGCACGACCACAGCCAGTGCGGCCACGACCACCATGGCCACGACCACCACGATCACCGCCACCACGACCACGACCACGCCGAGCCCGCGCCCGCCCTGCACGGGCACGCCCCCGATGCCCACGCCCATCCCGCGCACGGCCCGGCCGGCCACGTGCACGGCCCGGCCGGTCACGTCCACGGACCGGGATGCGGCCACGACCACTGAGGGGCGGGCACGCCGCCGCCGGGTGCGGCGCCCGAGGGCGGGCACCCGCTCCGCGCGGGGGCGAGCGCCCCCGCGACCGAACACGATCGACGCGAGCTGAGAAGGCGATGGACCCCATTCCCCGTCCTGCGACGACGTGGCGCTTCAGCGTCGCCCCGATGATGGACTGGACGGACCGGCACTGCCGGGCCTTCCACCGGACGCTGTCGAGGCGCGCCCGGCTCTACACCGAGATGGTCACGACGGGGGCGGTGCTGCACGGGCCCCGCGAGCGGCTGCTCGGGTTCGATCCGGCCGAGCACCCGGTGGCGCTCCAGCTCGGCGGCTCCGAGCCGGCCGAGCTCGCGGCGGCGGCCCGCATCGCGGCGGATGTCGGCTACCACGAGGTGAACCTCAACGTCGGCTGCCCCTCCGACCGGGTGCGGGACGGGCGCTTCGGTGCCTGCCTGATGCGCGAGCCGGCGCGCGTCGGCGCCTGCGTGGCGGCCATGAAGGCGGCGGTGTCGGTCCCCGTCACGGTGAAGTGCCGCCTCGGGGTCGACGACCAGGACCCGGAGGCCGCCCTCGACGCCCTCGTGGCCGCGGTGCGGGCGGCGGGCGCCGACGCCGTGGTGGTGCATGCCCGCAAGGCCTGGCTCCAGGGCCTGTCCCCGAAGGAGAACCGGGACGTGCCGCCCCTCGATTACGGCCGGGTCCACCGCCTCAAGCGGGCGAACCCCGGCCTCCCGGTCGCGATCAACGGGGGCCTGCGCACCCTGGAGGAGGCCGCGGCCCAGCTCGCGGCCGTCGACGGCGTGATGCTCGGGCGGGCCGCCTACGCGGATCCGGCCCTCCTCCTCGGGGTCGACCCGCTCCTGTTCGGCGCGCCCGCACCGGTGCCGGACCCGTTCGCGGCCGTGGAGGCCTACGCGCCCTACGTCGCCGGGCGGCTCGCCGAGGGCGTGCGCCTGCACGCGATGACGCGCCACATGCTCGGCCTGTTCAACGGCCGCCCCGGCGCCCGCGGCTACCGCCGCCACCTCTCGACGGCGGGCACGCGGCCGGAGGCCGGCCTCGGCACCCTGCGGGAGGCGGTGGCGCTGGTCTCGCGGGAGGAGGGGCGGGAGGCCGCCTGACCGGGCCGGAGCGGGCGGCGGGCCCCGGGGCGCCCGCGCCCCGCGGCCGGCCCGCAATCTTGGCAATGCGCCGGCCCGCAGGCATGGTCGTGCGCGACCGGCCGGCCGGCCGGGGTCCCGCGCCCGACCGCCGCGGGCAGACGATGGACAAGGACGGCATGATCGCTCTCGACGACGGCGCGCCGGCGCCCCTCGGCGCCCATTTCGACGGGCGCGGCATCAACTTCGCGCTGTTCTCGGGCCACGCCACCGCGGTCGACCTCTGCCTGTTCGACGCCTCCGGCCGGGTCCAGACCGACGTGGTCCGGCTGCCGCGGCGCACGGACGACGTCTGGCACGGCCACCTCGCCGGCCTGCTGCCGGGCCAGCTCTACGGCTACCGCGTCCACGGGCCGTGGGAGCCGGCGCGGGGGCACCGCTTCAACCCCTCCAAGCTCACGCTCGACCCCTACGCCCGCGAGCTGCACGGGCGCGTGCGCTGGCACGACGCCCTCTACGCCTACCGCCGCGGGCTGCAGCGCGACGACCAGGTCGACCGCCGCGACAGCGCCCCGATGATGCCCAAGGGCATCGTGACCGCGCCCGAGGCGCTCCTCCCCGACGACCCGCCCCTGCGCCGGCCGCTCACCGACAGCGTGATCTACGAGGCGCACGTGCGGGCCCTGACCCAGGCCCATCCGGGCGTGCCGCTGCCCTGGCGCGGCAGCTACGCGGCGCTCGGGCACCCGGCGGTGGTCGACCACCTCGTCGGCCTCGGCGTCACGGCGGTGGAGCTGCTGCCGATCCAGGCCTTCGTGGACGACCGCTTCCTCGTGGAGCGCGGCCTCACGAACTTCTGGGGCTACTCGCCCCTCAACTACTTCTCGCCCGAGCCGCGCTACCTCGGCCCGGGCGGGAGCGCGGGGCTGCGGGCGGCGATCCGCCAGCTCCACGCCGCCGGCATCGAGGTGCTGATGGACGTGGTCTACAACCACACCTGCGAGGCCGACCGGCACGGCCCGAGCCTGTCCTTCCGGGGCGTCGACAACGCGAGCTACTACAAGCTCAGGCCCGACGACCCGCGCCAGGACATCGACTGCACGGGCTGCGGCAACACCCTCGACGTCGCCCATCCGCGGGTGCTGCAGATGGTGCTCGACTCCCTGCGGCACTGGGTCGAGGCCTACCGCATCGACGGCTTCCGCTTCGACCTCGCCTCGAGCCTCGCCCGCTCGCCCCACGATTTCACCCCCCGGGCGGCGGTGTTCCAGGCCCTGCTCCAGGACCCGGTCCTGTCCCGGGTCAAGCTCATCGCCGAGCCCTGGGACGTCGGGATGGGCGGCTACCAGCTCGGCGGCTTCCCGATCGGGTGGAGCGACTGGAACGACCAGTTCCGGGACGCCGCCCGCGGCTTCTGGCGCGGCGACGACGGCCAGCTGCCCCGGCTGACGCAGGGCCTCACGGGCTCCCGCGAGATCTTCGCGCCCTCCGGACGCGGCCCCTCGGCCAGCATCAACTTCATCACCTCGCACGACGGCTACACCCTCGCCGACGTGGTCTCCTACGAGCACAAGCACAACGAGGCGAACCGCGAGGACAACCGGGACGGACACGGCCACAACGTCTCGCGCAACTACGGCGTCGAGGGGCCGACCGAGGACCCGGCGGTCGCGGGCGTGCGCGCCCGGCAGAAGCGCAACCTCCTCGCCACGATCCTGCTGGCCCAGGGCGCCCCGATGCTGCTCATGGGCGACGAGCGCTCGCGCACGCAGGGCGGCAACAACAACGCCTACTGCCAGGACAACGCCACGTCGTGGATGGACTGGGAGAACGACGGCGGCGACCCGGCGCTGCTCGCGTTCCTGCGCAACCTGCTGGCGCTGCGCCGCGAGCACCGGGCCCTGCGCCGGCGCAAGTTCCTGACCGGCGAGAAGGTCGCGTCCAACGGCCTCAAGGACGTCCACTGGCTCTCGCCCTGCGGCGCCGAGATGGACGACGCGGCCTGGGGCGACGCCGCGCGGAGGGCCTTCGGCATGCAGATCGGCAACGACGCGCCGGACGGGCGCCGCCTCCTCATCCTGGCGAACGCCGCCGAGGCGCCGGTGGAGTTCCACCTCGCCCGCGTGGTCGGCGGCCCCTGGGCGCCGGTCTTCGACACCACGGCGCCGGACGGGAGGCCCCTCGCCCGCGAGGCGGTGCGGGCCGGTGGCCAGGTGCGCCTGCCGGAACGCGCGCTCGTGGTGCTGGCGCGCTCGGCGGCGCGGGCCCCCAGGGGCGCCGGGGGGTAGGAGGCCCCGTCGCGCCCGCTACTCCCCGGCCGCCGCCTTCCCGGGCGCCTTCCTGGCGGCCGCGGGCTTCTTGGCGGGCGCCTTCTTGGCCCCGGCCGCCTTGGTGCCGGCCGCCTTGCGGGCGGGCGCCTTGGCGGCGTCGCCGGAGGCGCGCCCCCGCGCCCCCTTCTTCTTCGTGCCGCCCCCCGCCTCGCGACGGGCCGCGATCAGCCGCAGGGCCTCCTCGAGGGTCAGCGCCTCGCCGCTGGCGCCCTTGGGCAGCGTCGCGTTGATCTCGCCGTCCGTCACGTAGGGCCCGTAGCGGCCCGCCTTCAGGGTGACGGCGCGCCCGCTCTCCGGCGCCGTGCCGATGACCCGGCCGGGATCGGCCACGGGCCGGCCGCCGCCCTGCTCCTTCTGGACGATGAGGTCGATGGCGCGGTTCGGCCCGATCTCCAGAACGTCGTCGTCGCGCCCGAGATTGGCGTAGGTCTTGCCGTGCTGCACGTAGGGCCCGTAGCGGCCGATGCTGGCCAGGATCGGCTCGCCCGTCTCGGGGTGGCGCGCCACCTCGCGGGGGAGCGCCAGGAGCTTGAGGGCCTTCGCGAGGTCGATCGAGGAGGGCGCCGCGCCCTTCGGCAGGGAGGAGCGCTTGGGCTTCTCGGCGTCCTTGTCGGGGCTCGTCTCGCCGAGCTGGACGAAGGGCCCGAAGCGGCCGTCGCGCAGGGTCACGGGCATCCCGGTCTCGGGGTCCGTGCCGAGGACCCGCACCCCCGGCTGGCCGCCCTCGCCGCCCGCGCCCTCGCCCTCGCCCTCGAGGCCGGCGGCGTTGAGCTGGCGGGTGAACTTGCACTCGGGGTAGTTCGAGCAGCCCACGAAGGCCCCGAACTTGCCGAGCTTCAGGGAGAGCGTGCCGGTGGCGCAGGTCGGGCAGGTCCGCGGGTTGGCGCCGTCGGCCCGGGCCGGGAAGATGTGCTCGCCGAGCAGCTCGTTGAGGGCCTCCAGGACCTCGGCGGTGCGCAGCTCCTTGGTGCCGGCGATCGCCGCCGAGAACTCGCGCCAGAAATCCCGCAGCACCTCGCGCCAGTCGATCTCGGCGTTCGAGATCCGGTCGAGCTGCCCCTCGAGGTCCGCCGTGAAGTCGTACTCGACGTAGCGCCGGAAGAAGCTCTCGAGGAAGCCGGTGACGATGCGGCCCTTGTCCTCCGGCACGAGGCGCTTCTTGTCGATGCGGACGTATTCGCGGTCGCGCAGGACCTGGAGCACGGCCGCGTAGGTCGAGGGCCGCCCGATGCCGAGCTCCTCCATGCGCTTCACGAGGCTCGCCTCGGAGTAGCGCGGCGGCGGCTCGGTGAAGTGCTGGGTCGCGGCGATGCGCTCGCGGGTCAGGGGATCGCCGGCCGCCATGGGCGGCAGGCGGCGGGCCTCCTCGTCCTCCTCGTCGTCCTTGCCCTCCTGGTAGAGGGTGAGGAAGCCGTCGAAGCGCACCACCTGGCCGGTCGCCCGCAGGTCGATCCGGCGCGGCCCGACCTGGCCCGTCACGTCGACGGTGGTGCGCTCGAGCTCGGCCGATTCCATCTGGCTCGCCACCGTGCGGGTCCAGATCAGGTCGTAGAGCCTGGCCTGCTCGGGCTCGAGGTAGCGCGCCACCTCCTTGGGCAGGCGGCCGAGGTCGGTGGGGCGCACGGCCTCGTGCGCCTCCTGGGCGTTCTTCGCCTTGACGCTGTACTTGCGCGGCGCCCCCGGCACGTAGGCGTCGCCGTACTCCCGGGCGATGACCCCGCGGGCGTCCGCGATCGCCTCCGGCGCCATGTCGACGCCGTCGGTCCGCATGTAGGTGATGAGCCCGACGGTCTCGCCGCCGATCTCGGTGCCCTCGTAGAGCCGCTGGGCCACCCGCATGGTCTGGGCCGGCGCCATGCCGAGCTTGCGCGAGGCCTCCTGCTGCAGCGTCGAGGTGGTGAAGGGCGGCTGCGGGTGGCGCTTGGCGGGCTTGGCCTCGACGGAGGCGACCGAGAAGGTCGCGAGCTCGAGGTCGCGCCGGAAGGCCTCGGCCTCCGCGGCGGTGCCGACGTCGAGGCGCTGGATGCGCTTGCCGTCGGCCCCGACGAGGCGCGCCTCGAACACGGCCCCGGCGCGGGTCGCCAGGGTCGCGACGAGCGACCAGTACTCGCGGGGCTTGAAGGTCTCGATCTCGCGCTCGCGGTCGCAGACGAGGCGCAGGGCCACCGACTGCACCCGGCCCGCCGAGCGGGCGCCCGGGAGCTTGCGCCACAGCACCGGCGAGAGGTTGAAGCCCACGAGGTAGTCGAGGGCCCGGCGGGCCAGGTAGGCGTCGACGAGGGCCTGGTCGATGGCGCGCGGCTGGGCCATCGCGGTCTGCACCGCGTCCTTGGTGATGGCGTTGAAGGTCACGCGCTCCACCGGCACGCCCTTCAGCACGCGCTTGGCCTGGAGCGCCTCCAGGACGTGCCAGGAGATCGCCTCGCCCTCGCGGTCCGGGTCGGTCGCCAGGATCAGCTTGTCGGCCCCCTTCACGGCCCGGGCGATCTCGGACACCCGCTTGGCCCCGCGCTCCTCCAGCTCCCACAGCATCAGGAAGTCCTGATCCGGGTCGACGGACCCATCCTTGGCCGGAAGATCGCGGATATGCCCGAACGAGGCCAGAACCTCGTAGTCGCGCCCGAGGTATTTATTGATCGTCTTGGCTTTGGCCGGCGACTCGACGACGACGACTTTCATGAACGGCTTGCCTCTTCCCAAGCACACCGCGGCAGATCGATCTTCAACTTGTGCGGGGCGGCCGGCGCGCGAGTGGAGCGCCGCGAAATGCACAAGTGGGTGATGCCGGAGCGGTTGTCAAATCGTGGGATCGGCCGCGGGCCCGTCCTTGCGGCCCTGCGCCGCGGCTCCTATAGGCCTTCGCTCAGGATGAGCACCTCAAGTCCCTCCGGCTTCCCGCACCGCCACCTGCTCGGCATCGAGGGCCTGTCGCCCCTCGACATCGCCGCGCTCCTCGACCGCGCCGACGAGGCCGTCGACATCAGCCGCCAGGTGGAGAAGAAGCGCTCCACGCTGCGCGGGCGCACCCAGATCAACCTGTTCTTCGAGCCCTCGACCCGGACGCAATCCTCGTTCGAGCTCGCCGGCAAGCGCCTCGGCGCCGACGTGATGAACATGTCGGTCGCCTCCTCGTCGGTGAAGAAGGGCGAGACCCTGATCGACACCGCCGCGACCCTCAACGCCATGCGGCCCGACATCATCGTGGTGCGCCACCACGAGGCCGGCGCCGTGCACCTGCTCGCCCGCAAGGTCGACTGCGCGGTGGTCAATGCCGGCGACGGCGCGCACGAGCACCCGACCCAGGCCCTCCTGGACGCCCTGACCATCCGCCGCAACAAGGGCCGGATCGAGGGCCTCGCGGTGGCGATCTGCGGCGACGTCCTGCACTCGCGGGTGGCGCGCTCCAACATCATCCTGCTCCAGGCGATGGGGGCGCGCGTCCGGGTGATCGGGCCCTCGACCCTGCTGCCGCCGGGCATCGCGCGCTTCGGCGTCGAGGTCTTCACCGACATGCGGGCGGGCCTGCGCGACGTCGACATCGTGATGATGCTGCGCCTCCAGCGCGAGCGCATGAACGGCTCGTTCGTGCCCTCCGTGAAGGAGTATTTCCGGTATTTCGGCCTCGACGGCGACAAGCTCCGGCAGGCCCGGCCCGACGCGCTCGTGATGCATCCCGGGCCGATGAACCGCGGCGTCGAGATCGCGTCGGACGTCGCCGACGGGGCGCAGTCCCTGATCAAGGAGCAGGTGGAGATGGGCGTCGCGGTGCGCATGGCCGTGCTGGAGGCGCTGGCGATGCACCTGCCGAACGCGTGAGGGGCGCGTCCCTCCGGCCCCCGGCCGCGCACGCCGCCGCCGCCTCGAAGAACACGGAACGTGGGACGCCCATGACGCCGCTCCTGATCGCCAATGCCCGCCTCGTCGATCCCGCCAGCGGCCGGGAGGGGCCGGGCGCCGTCCTCGTCCGCGACGGCGTCGTCGCGGACGTGCACTGGGGGGCGGCGCCCCCGGCGCCGGAGGGCGCCGAGACGGTCGAGGCCGGCGGCCACGTCCTGGCGCCGGGCCTCGTCGACCTGCGGGCCTTCGTGGGGGAGCCGGGGGCCGAGCACCGCGAGACGCTCGCGAGCGCCAGCGCGGCGGCGGCGGCCGGCGGCGTCACCACGCTCGTGTGCATGCCCGACACCAACCCGGTGATCGACGACCCGGCCATCGTCGACTTCGTGCTGCGGCGCGCCCGCGACACCGCGAGCGTCCACGTCCTGCCCGCCGCCGCCATCACGAAGGGGCTCGGCGGCCGGGTGATGACGGAGTTCGGCCTCCTCGGCGAGGCCGGGGCGGTGGCCTTCACGGACGGGCTGCGCAGCCTCACGAACGCCCAGGTGATGCGCCGCGCGCTCACCTACGCCCGCGACTTCGGCGCGCTCCTGATGCAGCACGTCGAGGAGCCGGACCTCGTCGGCGACGGGGTGATGAACGAGGGCGAGATGGCCTCGCGCCTCGGCCTGCACGGCATCCCGCGGGAGGCCGAGACCATCCTGCTGGAGCGCGACATCCGCCTCGTGCGCCTCACCGGCGGGCGCTACCACGCGGCGATGATCTCCTGCGCGGACTCGGTCGAGATCGTGCGGCGGGCCAAGGAGGCGGGCCTGCCGGTCACCTGCGGCGTCTCGATCAACAACCTCGTGCTGAACGAGAACGACATCGGCCACTACCGCACCTTCTGCAAGCTCTCGCCCCCCCTGCGCGACGAGGCCGACCGGCAGGCCGTGGTGGCGGGCCTCGCCGAGGGCGTCATCGACGTCGTGGTCTCGGACCACAACCCGCAGGACGTCGAGACCAAGCGCCTGCCCTTCGCCGAGGCCGAGGACGGGGCGCTCGGCATCGAGACCCTGCTCGCCGCCGCTTTGCGCCTCGTCCACGCCGGCGACCTTCCCCTGCCGCGGCTGCTCGCGGCCCTCTCGAGCGCGCCCGCGCGGGTGCTCGGCCGCGCTGGCGGCCGCCTCGCCCCCGGCGCCCCCGCCGACCTCGTGCTGATCGACCCGGACGCGCCCTACGTCCTCGATAAGCGCCGGCTGCGCTCGCTCTCCAAGAACTCGCCCTTCGACGAGGCCCGGCTCCAGGGGCGGGCGCTCCTGACCCTGGTCGGGGGCCGGGTCGTCCACCGCTTCGAGGAGCCGCGCTGATGGACGGCCTCGTCCTCGCCGGCCTCGGCCTCGGCTACCTCCTCGGCGCGATCCCGTTCGGCCTGATCCTGACCCGGCTCGCCGGCCTCGGCGACGTGCGGGCGATCGGGTCGGGCAACATCGGCGCCACCAACGTGCTGCGCACCGGCCGCAAGGGGCTCGCCGCCGCGACCCTCCTCGGCGACGCCCTCAAGGGCACCGCCGCGGTGCTGGTCGCCGAGCGGCTCTGGGGCGCCGACGCCGCCATGGCGGCGGGCCTCGGGGCGTTCCTCGGCCACCTGTTCCCGGTCTGGCTCGGGTTCAGGGGCGGCAAGGGCGTGGCGACCTTCATCGGCGTGCTGCTCGGGCTCTATCCCCTCGGCGTCGTCGCCTTCGCGGCGGTCTGGCTCGGGCTCGCGGCCCTGCTGCGCTACTCCTCGGCCGCGGCGCTCGCGGCCTCCGCCGCCACGCCGCTCCTGCTCCTCGTCCTCGGCCACGGCCGCCTCGCCGCGCTGTTCTGCGGGCTCGGGCTGCTGCTATGGTGGAAGCACGCGCCCAACATCCGCCGCCTCATCGACGGCACCGAGGGGCGCATCGGGCAGAAGGGCTGAGGACCTCGGGCGGCCCTCACCCAAGGGGAGAGGGCCTTGCAACTCAGCGATGCGCAGCGTCTCGACTGGCTGCGACTGATCCGCTCCGACGGCATCGGGCCGCGCACCTTCCGGGGCCTCGTCAACCGCTTCGGCGGCGCCGGGCCGGCGCTCGCGGCCCTGCCCGGGCTCGCCCGGCAGCGCGGGCGGGCCATCAAGGTGACGAGCCGGGCCGCGGCCGAGCGCGAGGTCGCGGCCGCCGCCCGCCTCGGCGTCCGCTTCGTCGCCATGGGCGAGCCGGACTACCCCCTGCCGCTCCAGGCCACCGCCGACGCGCCGCCCCTGGTCGCGCTGCGGGGCGACGCCGCGGCCCTGAAGCGCCCGGCGGTGGCGATCGTCGGCTCGCGCAACGCCTCGGCTGCCGGGATGACCTTCGCGGAGCGGCTCGCCCAGGCGCTCGGCGCGGAGGGGCTCGTCGTCGTCTCGGGCCTCGCCCGCGGCATCGACGTCCGCGCCCACGGGGCCGCTCTCGCCACCGGCACGGTCGCGGTGCTGGCCGGCGGCCACGACAGGATCTACCCGTCCGACCATGCCGGCCTCGTCGAGCGCATCCTGGCGCAGGGCGGCGCGGTCCTGGCCGAGATGCCGATGGGCTGGGAGCCCCGCGGCCGCGACTTCCCCCGCCGCAACCGCATCATCTCCGGGCTCTGCCTCGGCACCGTCGTGGTCGAGGCGGCGCGGCGCTCGGGCTCCCTGATCACGGCGCGCTTCGCCCTGGAGCAGGGCCGGGAGGTGTTCGCCGTGCCGGGCTCGCCCCTCGATCCCCGGGCCGAGGGCACGAACGACCTCATCCGCCAGGGCGCCACGCTGTGTGCCGCCCCCGAGCACGTCCTGTCCGTGCTCGCCCCCCTGATGGGGCACGAGGCGCCGCCCGAGGGCGCGCAGGACGGGGCGCCGGCACCCGAGCCGGCCCTGTACTGGGACGAGATCGACTTCGCGGCCGACCCCGTCGGGTCGATGGCGGCGGAGCCCGAGCAGCCGTCCCTCGAACCCGCCGAGGCCGCCCCGGCGCCGGCCGACGAGCGCGGCCGCCTGCTCGCGCTCCTCGGTCCCGGCCCCATCGGCGTCGACGCGCTCGCCCGGCAGGCCGGACTGCCGGCCCGCGCCGTGCAGGGTCTGCTGATGGAGCTTGAGCTGGACGGGCGGGTGCTGCGGCACCCGGGCGGGGCGGTGTCGTCGCGCTGACGGCGCCGGGGCCCCGCCTCCCGTCCGCCGGGCCGGGCCGCGGGACCCGGGGCCGCGGGGGTCGGGGCCCGGCCGGGGTTCCTCGGAGCGCGTCCGGGCGGCGGCGTCAGGCTTGCGCGGCCTCGACGATCCGGATGTCGCGCTCGGCTCCGCCCGCCAGGGCGTTGAGCGCCTCCTGGTAGGCCGGGCTGTCGTGCGCGGCCCTCGCCTGCTCCACGCTGTCGAACTCGATGACGACGGTGCGCTGCGCCAGCCCGGCTTCGTAGACGTGCGCCGGCAATCCCCGCACCAGGATGCGTCCGCCGGCAGCCACGATGGCCGGTCCGCTCAGCCTGGCGTAGGCGGCCAGCGCGTCGGGGTTGCTGACCGCGCGGTACGTCGCGACCCAGTAGGCCTTGGCCATCGTCCACCTCCACGCCTCGCGATCGGACCTGTCGCGGCGTCTCCAGCGGGCAGGATAGCCCGTTCAGGGCGCACTGCCGAGCCTCCTCGGGACGGGTCGATCCAGGGGCTGGTCCGCCCGTGCGAGCCCCGCGCGGACCCGGCCGCCCTCAGGTGCCGCGCGGCTTCGCCCGGCGGGTCGGCGGGGCGGCCAGGGGGTCGTCCGGCCAGGGGTGGCGCGGGTACTGCCCGCGCATGTCGGCGCGCACCGAGGCCCAGGAGCCGCGCCAGAAGCCCGGGAGGTCGCGGGTGATCTGGATCGGGCGCTGCGCCGGCGAGAGCAGGTGGAGCACGAGCGGCACCCGCCCGCCGCCGATGGTCGGGTGGTGGGCGAGCCCGAACAGCTCCTGCACGCGCACCGCCAGGACCGGGCCGCCCTCGGCGCCGTAATCGACCGCGATGCGCGAGCCGGTCGGCACCTCGACGTGGGTCGGCGCCTGCGCGTCGAGGCGCGCGCGCAGGGACCAGGGCAGCAGGTCCCGGAGCGCCTCCGCGAGGGTCTCGCCGCCGACCTCGTCGACGCGGGTGAGGCCCGTGAGGCGCGGGCCGAGCCAGTCCTCGACCGTCGCCGCGAGGTGCGCGTCGGACAGATCGGGCCAGGGCTCGCCCTCCGCCGCGCGCAGGAACCGCACCCGCTCGCGCCATTGCTGCACGGCCCGGGGCCAGGCGAGGGCCTCGAGGCCGAGATCCGCGATCCCGCGCGCGAGGGTGCGGGCGCTCTCGGCGTCCGGGGGGACCGGGAGGACGCGCTCGCTCAGGGTCACGGCGCCGAGCCGGCGCCGGGCCCGGGCCCGCAGCGCGCGGGCCTCCGCGTCGAAGGCGACGCGGGTCCGGGACTCGATCCGGTCGCCGAAGGCCGCCTCGATGGCCTCGAGGCCGATCGGGGCCGCCGCGAGGATGCGGGCGGCGGCGGCCTTGCCGGCGATCTCCGCCACCGCGAGGTACGGCTCGCGGGCGAGCGCCAGGCCGGCGTCGAGGGCGGCGCCGCGGCCGTTCGCCAGCACGAACTCGCCGGGCCGGCCGCGGGCGCGGGCGATCCGGTCCGGGTACGCGAGGGCGAGGAGCTCGCCGGGGCCCGGGGCGGCGCTCCCCGGGGCGGCCGCCCCGTCCGCGGCCGCGAGCGCCGTCCTCGCCCAGTTGGCGGCGAGGCGGCGCATGTCCTCGGAGCGGGCGGCGCGGTCGCGGCGGAAGCG
>NZ_QOWC01000097.1 GCF_003574465.1 Methylobacterium crusticola | reverse complement strand
TCGCCATCGACAAGGAAAAGGTCAAGGTCACCATGGAGCGCGGCGACGCGGTCTCGACCCTCGAGATCGACGTCGAGCTGCCCAAGGCGGTCAGGCGCGCGGTCGCCTGAGCGGCCGGCCCGCGGGGCCCCGCGGGCCCCCTACTGCAGGCTCTGCATCTCGCAATTGGCGTAGGCGACGCCGGCCTCGGCGTAGGTCTTGAGCCTGCGGGCGTAGGCCTCCGCGCCGGTCTTGTAGGGGGCGAGCAGGGCGTTGTAGGCCTTGATCGCGTCGTTGTAGGTGTAGGCCTCCCAGCCCGGGCAGCCGCCCTTAGCGTCCAGGCAGGGCGGCTTCTGCGGCAGGGCCGGCTTCACGGGCCGCTCGGAGACCGGCGGCGGCACCGGCGCGGTGCAGGCCGCCCGCGCCGGCAGGGGCGCCAGGGCGAGCACCAGGCAGAGGAGGGCGGGGCGGGCGTCGAACCTGGGCAAGGAAGCCTCCTCGGGGCGCGACGTCTCACGCCATCGTGTGGTCGCCGGGCGCGGTCAAGCGGTAACCCGCGGCTTATCTGTGGCGAACGGCCCTCAGCCTCCTCCAGATCCCGCGGTTCCTCCCACCATGCTCGCCTATCCCTGGCTCGACCGCGCCGGACGCCTGTCCGGGCTCAAGCTCGCCGTGTTCCTCGGCGCGCTCGCGCCCGGCCTGTGGTTCACCGGCGCCTACGCCCTCGATCTCCTCGGCGCCAAGCCGCTCACGGCCTACCTGCACGGCATGGGGGACTGGTCGGTGCGGTTCCTGGTCGCGTCGCTCGCGGTGACGCCGATGCGGCGCATCGCCCAGCTTCCCAAGCTGATCCTGGTCCGGCGGATGGTCGGGCTCACGGCCCTCGCGTACGCGCTGATCCACTTCGCGCTCTACGTCGGCGACCAGAAGCTCGACCTCGCCCGCGTGGCGACCGAGATCGCCTCGCGCATCTATCTCACCCTCGGGTTCGTCGCGCTCGTCGGCCTCGCGGTCCTCGGCGCCACCTCGACGGACGGGATGATCCGCCGGCTCGGGAAGGCCTGGCCGCGGCTGCACCGCCTCGTCTACGCCATCGGCGTCCTGGCGCTCGTGCACTACTTCCTGCAATCGAAGATCGACGTCTCGAAGCCGGTGTTCTGGAGCGGCCTCTTCCTGGCCCTGATGGGCTGGCGGCTCATGCACCGGCTCGGCGTCCCGACGACGCCGCTGCCGCTGCTCGGCCTGGCGCTCGCCTCCGGCCTCGCCACCGCGGCCGTCGAGACGGCCTGGTACGCCCTCGCCACGGGCGTTCCGGCCGGCGCGGTGCTGGCCGCGAACCTCGACTTCTCCTACGACGTCAGGCCCGCCTGGTGGGTGCTCGCCTGCGTCCTCCCGGTCGTCCCGCTCAACCTCTGGCGCGGGCGGGCGGCGGCCGGCAGGCCGGCCGCGTCCCGGGCCGCGGCCGGCACCCGCACCGCGCCCGTGCGCCAGGAGCGCCCCGCGGCCCCCCGGCCCGCGGGGGCCGGGGCGGCACGGCCCGCGCCGCATGGCTGAGGCGTGCGAAATGCGGTTTCGCGTCCTGGCGGTCGGGCCGCGTGCGGGTTACAGACACGGGAAATCTTTCGCTTGAGATCCCGGGAGGAGAGAGCATGAGCGCCCCGTCCGCCGCCGTCGCGACCCAGACCAACCTCAGCCCGGTCAAGCCCCACGAGGGCGCCCGCGGCGCCTTCCGGTGGGACGACCCTTTCCTGATCGAGGACCAGCTCAGCGACGAGGAGCGCCTGATCCGCGACACCGCCCGCGACTTCGCGCAGGAGCGCCTCCTGCCCGGCATCGTCGAGGCCTACGCGGAGGAGAGGACGGACCGCGCGCTGTTCAACGCCATGGGCGAGCTCGGCCTGCTCGGCGTCACCCTGCCGGAGGAGTACGGCTGCGCCGGCGCGAGCTACGTCGCCTACGGCCTCGTCGCCCGCGAGGTCGAGCGGGTCGATTCCGGCTACCGCTCGATGATGAGCGTGCAATCCTCCCTCGTCATGTACCCGATCTACGCCTACGGCGACGAGACGCAGCGCAAGACCTACCTGCCCCGCCTCGCCTCCGGCGAGTTCGTCGGCTGCTTCGGCCTGACCGAGCCCGATGCCGGCTCCGACCCGGCCGGCATGAAGACCCGGGCCGACAAGATCGACGGCGGCTACCGCCTCTCGGGGGCCAAGACCTGGATCTCGAACGCGCCGATCGCCGACGTGTTCGTGGTCTGGGCGAAGTCGCCCGCCCACGACAACCAGATCCGGGGCTTCATCCTGGAGAAGGGGATGAAGGGCCTCTCGGCCCCGAAGATCAAGGGCAAGCTGTCCCTGCGCGCCTCGGTCACGGGCGAGATCGTGATGGACGGCGTCGAGGTGCCGGAGGGCGCGCTGCTGCCGAACGTCTCGGGCCTCAAGGGCCCGTTCGGCTGCCTCAACCGGGCCCGCTACGGCATCTCCTGGGGGGCGCTCGGCGCGGCCGAGGATTGCTGGCACCGCGCGCGCCAGTACACGCTCGACCGCCGGCAGTTCAACCGGCCCCTGGCGCAGACCCAGCTCGTGCAGAAGAAGCTCGCCGACATGCAGACCGAGATCACCCTCGGCCTCCAGGGCTCCTTGCGGGTCGGGCGGCTCCTCGACGAGGGCCGCATGGCCCCGGAGATGATCTCGCTGGTGAAGCGCAACAATTGCGGCAAGGCGCTCGCCATCGCCCGGGAGGCCCGGGACATGCACGGCGGCAACGGCATCATGGGCGAGTACCACGTGATGCGCCACGCCCAGAACCTCGAGACGGTCAACACCTACGAGGGCACGCACGACGTCCACGCCCTGATCCTCGGGCGGGCGCAGACGGGGCTCCAGGCGTTCTTCTGAGGACAGCGATCCCCGCCGGGAGAGTGTCTCCCGCGGGGCTCTCCCGCCGCACTCAGCCGCGGCGCTGGACGTTGCGCCGGGGCGGGCGCTGGCGGGGCACCTCGGTCTCCCCGGGGAGCACCTCGACCTGGAGCTCGGCCGAGCCGGTGCGGCCGAAGCTGTGGGCGAAGCGCTCGGCCGCGCCCCCGCGGATCTCGAACTTGGTCTCGCGATCGAAGATCCGGATCGCGCCGATCTCCTCGCGGGTCACCTCGCCGCGGCGGCAGAGCATCGGCAGCAGGCGGCGCGGGTCGGCGTTGTCGCGCCGCCCGACGTTGAGACGGAACCAGACGCTCGCCCCGAAGGGGACCCGCGGGCCCTCCTCGCGCCTGGCGGCCGCGGGCTTGCCGGTCTGGAAGCCCGGGTCCGTGACCTCCTCGGGAGACGGCAGGCGGGCGCGGTAGGCCCGCACCAGGGCCGCCGCCAGGTCCTCCGGCGAGCGCTGGGCGAGGAGCGACTGCGCCATCGCCCGGTCCTCCTCGGCCGGCTCCTCGGTGAGCAGCGGGTCCTCGAGCAGGCGCTCCTGGTCGAGGGCGCGGATCTCGTCGGCCGGCGGCGGGCCCGACCAGATCGGCACCACCCCGGCCCGGGCCATCAGCTCCTCGGCCCGGCGCCGGCGCGAGGCCGGCACCAGCAGCACGCTGATCCCCTTGCGGCCGGCGCGGCCGGTGCGGCCGGAGCGGTGCTGGAGCACCTCGGAATCGTGCGGCAGCTCGGCGTGGACGACGAGGCCGAGGCCCGGCAGGTCGATGCCGCGGGCGGCGACGTCGGTGGCGACGCAGACCCGGGCGCGCCCGTCGCGCAGGGCCTGGAGCGCGGCGTTGCGCTCGCCCTGGCCGAGCTCCCCCGAGAGCGCCACCGCCTGGAAGCCGCGCTCGGTCAGCACCGCCTGGAGGTGGCGCACGGCGTTGCGGGTGTTGCAGAACACGATCGCGGTGCGCGCCTCGACCAGCCGCAGGGTGTTGACCACCACGAGCTCGGTCTCCCGCGGCAGGATGCGGATGGCCCGGTACTCGATGTCGGCGTGGCCCCGCGTCTCGCCCGCGACCGCGATGCGCAGGGCGTCGCGCTGGTAGGCCTCGGCCAGGGCCACGATGCCCTTGGGCAGGGTGGCGGAGAACAGCAGCGTGCGCCGCTCGGCCGGCGTGGTGCCGAGGATGAACTCCAGGTCCTCGCGGAAGCCGAGATCCAGCATCTCGTCGGCCTCGTCCAGGACCGCGGCCCGCAGCCCGGTGGGATCGAGGTTGCGGCGCTCCAGGTGGTCGCGCAGGCGTCCGGGCGTGCCCACCACGATGTGGGCGCCGTCGGCCAGCATCCGGCTCTCGCGCCGGGGGTCCATGCCGCCGACGCACGCCACCACCCGCGCCCCGGCCGGGCCGTAGAGCCAGGACAGCTCGCGGTGGACCTGGAGGGCGAGTTCGCGGGTCGGCGCGATCACCAGCGCCAGGGGCGCGGCGGCCGGGCCCATGGTCTCGGCCTCGCCCAGCAGCGTGTCGGCGAGCGCGAGCCCGTACGCCACGGTCTTGCCGGAGCCGGTCTGGGCGGAGACGACGAGGTCGCGGCCGGCGGCCTCGGGCTGGAGGACCGCGGCCTGGACCGGCGTCGGGTCCTCGTAGCCGCGCGCGGTGAGCGCGTGGCCGAGCGGGGCGGGGAGCTGAGGAAAAGGCACGTGAGACGGATCCCGAGAGAAGGTCGACGCGCGGGGATCGGATTGGCTCCGGAGGCGGATGCCTCGGCAGAGGGCCGGCCGCACGGGCGGCGGCGCTCGCGGCGCGCTTCAAGTCCCACGGGTCTGAAGGATGGCGTGCTGTTACCGCGTCCGGCGCCCGGGGTCCAGCCCGGGCCGGCGCCCGGAGCTCACCGGGCGGCCGTCTCCGGGGTCGCGACGAACTCCTCCCAGGCGGGGCGGCGCACGGAGCGGCGGTAGCTCAGCACCGTGCCGGGCCAGAGCGCGATGTTCTCGCCCGTCCCGTCCTGGTACCAGCTCGCGCAGCCGCCCTGCTGCCAGATGCTCCGGCTCAGGCGGGCCTGGAGCGCCGCGAGGGAGCGGGCCTGGGCCTCGGGCGCGACCTCCAGGGTCGCCAGGCCGCGGCGGCGCATCTCGGTCAGGCAGGCCAGCACGTAGCCGACCTGCGCCTCGATCATCAGCAGCACGGAGTTGTGGCCGAGCCCCGTGTTCGGCCCGAGCAGCATGAAGAAGTTCGGGAACCCGGCGACCGTGATGCCCCGGTGCGCGCCGACCCGGCCGGCCCAGGCCTGCGCCAGGGTCACCCCGCCCCGCCCGGTGAGCGGCACCCGGGCCAGCGACGCGGTGACGTCGAAGCCGGTGGCGAGGATCAGCACGTCGAGCGGGTGCGTGCGGCCGTCCCGCAGGGCGACGCCGTGCGGCGTCACGGCGCGGACCGGCTCGGTCTCCAGGGTCACGTTCGGCCGGGTGAGGGCCGGGTAGAAATCGTCCGAGATCAGCACCCGCTTGCAACCCAGGCGGTAGCGCGGCGTGAGCTTCGCCCGCAGGGCCGGGTCCGGCACTGACCGGCGCAGGTGGCGCCGGGCCAGGGCCTCGCCGAGGCGGGTCATGCCCGAGACCCGGGTGAAGCCGAGGAGGGCCTGGGTCTCGCGCGACCAGAACAGGGCCTGGCGGAACAGGCGGCGCAGGACGGGCAGGCGGCGGAACAAGGCCTGCCGGCGCGGCCCGATCGGGCCATCGTTGCGCGGGACCACCCAGGGCGGCGTGCGCTGGAACAGCACCAGCGCGCCGACCTCCGGGGCGAGGGCCGGCACCATCTGCACGGCGCTCGCCCCGGTGCCGATCACCCCGACCCGCCGGCCCGCCAGCGGGACCCCGTGATCGAAGGCCGCCGAGTGGAAGACCGGCCCGGCGAAGTCGCCGAGCCCCGGCAGGTCCGGGACCGCCGGGTGGTGCAGGGCGCCCATGCCCGAGACCAGCACCCGCGCCGCCAGGGGGCCGCGGTCGGTCTCGATCCGCCAGTGGGAGGCGGCCTCGTCCCAGGCCGCCGCCGTCACGGCGGTGCGCAGGGCGAGGTGGCGGCCGAGGGAGAAGCGCTCCGTCATCTCGCCCAGGTAGGCGGCGATCTCGGCCTGCCCGGCGAACAGGCGCGACCAGTCGGACTTGGGGGCGAAGGAGAGCGAGTAGAGGTGGGCCGGGATGTCGCAGGCTGCCCCCGGATAGGTGTTCTCGTGCCAGGTGCCGCCGACCGCGCCGGCCTTCTCGACCACGAGAAGCGAGTCGATGCCGGCCTCCAGGCAGCGGATCGCCATCGCGAGGCCGGAGAAGCCGGCGCCGACGACGACGACGTCGAGGATTCCGGTCGGCCAGGCCGCAGGCCCCTCCATCAGACGGTCTCCGGCCCGGCTGAGGCCGGGTGCCCGGCCTCGGTTGGGCCGCCTGCCGAAGCCGGGTCGGCCGCCGGCTCGGGCGCCGCGGCGGCCGGCACGTGCTGCTTGAGGAAGGCCGCGGCCTCGGCGAGCGAGCGGCGGGCCTCCGGCAGGAACGAGCCGGCGAACTGCCAGACGTGCGGCACCACCGGCCAGACCGTGAGCGACACCGCGACCCCGGCCGCCCGCGCCTTCTCGGCGAGCCGCACGGAATCGTCGCGCAGCACCTCGCGGGCGCCGACGTGGAGGAGGAGGGGCGGCAGGCCCGCGAGGTCGCCGAGGAGCGGCGAGACCAGGGGGTCGGCCGGGTCGTGGCCGGCCACGTAGGCCTGCACCATGTGGTGCATCCCGGACGGATCGAACATCGCGTCGCGGCGGGCGTTCTCCCGCATCGAGGCGCCGGTGCCGGCCATGTCGGTGGCGGGGGAGAACAGGGCGGCGGCCCCCGGCAGGGCGGCGCCGTCGCGGCGGGCCCGCAGCATCAGCGCGAGGGCGAGGTTGCCGCCGGCCGAGTCGCCCGCGAGGCCGGCCGGGCCCTGCGCCGCGAAGGCGTCCCAGGCCGCCGCCGCGTCGTCGAGGGCCGCCGGGAAGGGATGCTCGGGCGCGAGGCGGTAATCGGGCGCGAAGATGCGCAGGCCGTGGCGCGCGAGCCCGCCGATGAGGGGCCGGTGCGTGCGCGCCGAGCAGCCGACGAAGCCGCCGCCATGCAGGTAGAGGAGCCGGGGCGCCGCGGCCGGGAGGCCGGCGCGCTCGGCCCACTCGCCCGCGACGCCGCCGACGCGGCCCGGCCTGAAGGCGATGCCCGGGGGATCGGGGAAGCCGGTCTGGTCGAAGATCCGGCGGACCGCCGCCACGTCGTCCATGTGGCGGGCGAGCTTCGGCTTCACCTGCCAGCGGACCATGCAGTCGAAGATGTGGGCGCGAAGGGAGGCCATGCGGGTCACTCCGGGATGGCGCGGGAGATCAGCGACCAGTAGCGCACCGGCAGCAGGCGCTGGATCAGCACCACCTGCCGGGCGTCGCCGCCGACGATGATCCGGGGGGCCCGGCGCTCGATGCCGCGCACGATGCGCTCGGACGCGGCCTCGGGCGAGAGCCGCAGCATGCGCTCGAACGCCGCCCGGCCGCGCTCGGCCTCCGCCGGGTCGAGCCGGGCGCCGATCCGGGCGTTGCGGGCGATCGCCGTGGCGACGCCGCCCGGATGCACCACGGTCACGCCGAGGCCCGTCCCGGCGTGCTCGTGGCGCAGGGCCTCGGAGAAGCCCCGCACCGCGAACTTGCTCGCCGCGTAGGCGGTCTGCCCGGGCGGCGCGATGATGCCGTAGAGGCTCGACAGGTTGACGATCTGCGCCGCCGGGCGCCCCGCCAGCAGCGGCAGGAAGGCGTGGGTCATCCGCACCACGGCGCGGAAGTTGACGTCCATCACCCACTCGAAGTCGGCGAGATCGAGCTCCGCGAAGCGCCCCGCCAGCGCCACCCCGGCATTGTTGACGAGGAGGTCGAGCGGCCCGTGCCGGGCGAGCACCGCCTCCGGCAGGGCCGCGACGGCGGCGGCGTCCGTGACGTCGAGCAGGTGGCTGGAGACGTCGCCCCCGATCTCCTGGACCCGCGCCACGGTGCGGCCGAGGCCGACCGGGTCGCGGTCGACCACGGCGAGGCGGCAGCCCTTGCGGACGAGCGCCAGCGCCAGCGCCGCCCCGATGCCGCTGCCGGCCCCCGTGACGAGCGCCACCTTGTCCCGCAGCGCGAACGCCTCCGCCACCCGCCGCTCCGTCCCCGCGTGCCTCGTCCGGTTGAATCGCCCGCGCGGCAGGCGAACGCAAGGGGCGCGGCGGCGCACCCCGGCGCGGCCGCCGGCGCCCCCCGCGGCTTGACCCCCCGCGCGACGGATGCGAGACGCCTGCCACGCCCACTCCGCCGCGAGCCCCGCATGACCGCCCCCCTCGACCTTCTCGTCCTCGGCAACGCCATCGTGGACGTGATGGCCCGCACGGACGAGGCCTTCCTGGTGCGGGAGGGGGTGCACAAGGGGGCGATGCAGCTCATTGACGAGGCGCGGGCCGAGCACCTGTTCGGCGTCATGGGGCCGGCCACCATCGTGTCGGGGGGCTCGGGCGCCAACACGGCGGTGGGCGCGGCTCTGCTCGGCGCGCGCGCCGCCTTCGTCGGCAAGGTCCGGGACGACGAGCTCGGCCGGCTGTTCTCCCACGACCTCACCGCCACCGGGGTGCGGTTCGGCGTCGCCCCCGCGGCCGAGGGGCCGGCGACGGCCCGCTGCTTCGTGCTGGTGACGCCGGACGGCGAGCGCACCATGAACACGTACCTGGGCGCCTGCCAGGGCCTGAGCGCGGCCGACGTGGACGAGGCGACCGCGGCGAGCGCCCGCCACGTCTACCTCGAGGGCTACCTCTGGGACCCGCCGGCCGCCAAGGACGCCTTCCGGAAGGCCGCCGGCATCGCCCACGGGGCCGGCAACGCCGTGGCGCTGACCCTCTCGGACCCGTTCTGCGTCGACCGCTACCGCGACGAGTTCCTCGGGCTGATCCGCGACGGCAGCCTCGACATCCTGTTCGCCAACATCCACGAGCTGAAGAGCCTCTACCAGACCGCCGACGCCGAGACCGCCCTGGCGGCCCTGCGGGCGGAGGACAACCTCCTCGGGGTCGTGACCCGCTCCGAGGACGGCGCCCTGGTGGTGACCCGGGGCGAGACCCGCGCGGTGCCGGCCTCGCCCGTGCGGGAGGTGGTCGACACCACCGGCGCCGGCGACCTGTTCGCGGCCGGCTTCCTCGCCGGCCTCGCCCGCGGCCTCGACCACGTCGGCTGCGCGCGCCTCGGCGCCGTCGCGGCCGCCGAGGTGATCCAGCACATCGGCGCCCGCCCGCAGGCCGACCTGGCGGCGCTCGCCGCGCAGGCAGGCCTCTGACGGCACCGTCGCACGCCCGTCACGGGACGGGACGAGACACCGGACACGTTCGCCAGGGAGCGGCCCGTTGGTGGAGAATCGCCGCTTCGGCAACCTAATCCCCCACCTCGTGCTCTGCTTCGGGGTGGGCGTCGTGGCCTTCCCGGTCTACCTCGCGCTGATCGGCTCGACGCACGACGCCGCCACCATCGCCAACGGGCGGATGCCGCTCTGGCCCGGCTCGCACGCCCTCGAGACCTACCGCCGGGCGCTGACCGAGTCCGGCATGGCGGGCGTGCCGGTCGCCACCATGCTCCTCAACAGCACCATCACGGCGCTCGCCATCGCGCTCGGCAAGATCGCGATCTCGCTGCTCTCGGCCTACGCGCTGATCTACTTCCGCTTCCCGTTCCGGCAGACGGCCTTCTGGGCGATCTTCGTCACCCTGATGCTGCCCGTGGAGGTGCGCATCTACCCGACCTACAAGGTGGCGGCGGACCTCAACCTCCTCGACACGTACGCGGGCCTCGCCCTGCCGCTGATCGCCTCGGCCACCGCGACGCTGCTGTTCCGGCAGTTCTTCCTCACGGTGCCGAACGAGCTCGTCGAGGCCTCGCGCATCGACGGCGCCGGGCCGGTGCGGTTCTTCCTCGACACCCTGGTGCCGCTCTCGCGCACCACCATGGCGGCCCTGTTCGTGATCCAATTCCTGTACGGCTGGAACCAGTACCTCTGGCCGCTGCTGGTCACGACGCGCGACGACATGCAGACGGTGGTGATCGGCCTGCGCAAGATGACGTCGATCACCGACCAGCTCACCGAGTGGCAGATCGTGATGGCGACCGCCGTGCTGGCGATGCTGCCGCCGGTGTTCGTCGTGTTCGCCATGCAGAAGCTGTTCGTGCGCGGGTTGGTGGAGACCGAGAAGTGACGCCCCTGCCCCGCCCCGGGAGCCGCTGATGGCCGGCCTCGCCCTCGAACAGCTCCGGAAGACCTACGCGGGCGGCGTCGAGGCCGTGCGCGGCGTCTCGCTCGACGTGCCGGACGGCGCCTTCTGCGTCCTCGTCGGTCCCTCGGGCTGCGGCAAGTCGACGGTCCTGCGGATGATCGCCGGCCTCGAGACGGTGACGTCGGGGGCGATCACCATCGGGTCGCGCACCGTCAACGAGGTCGAGCCCGCAGACCGCGACATCGCGATGGTGTTCCAGAACTACGCGCTCTACCCCCACATGCGCGTCTACGACAACCTCGCCTACGGGTTGCGCAACCGCGGCACGCCGCGCCCCGAGATCGAGACCCGGGTGCGCGAGGCCGCCCGCATGCTCGGCCTCGAGACCATGCTGGACCGCTACCCCCGGCAGCTCTCCGGCGGCCAGCGCCAGCGCGTCGCCATGGGGCGGGCCATCGTGCGCAAGCCCCAGGTCTTCCTGTTCGACGAGCCGCTCTCGAACCTCGACGCCAAGCTCCGGGTGCAGATGCGGGTCGAGATCCGCCGCCTCCAGCGCAGCCTCGGCGTCACCACGGTCTACGTCACCCACGACCAGGTCGAGGCGATGACGATGGCCGACCGGCTGGTGGTGATGAACGGCGGCCGGATCGAGCAGGTCGGCACCCCGATCGAGATCTACCGCCGCCCCGCCACCCGCTACGTCGCCACCTTCATGGGCTCGCCGCCGATGAACATCCTGCCCGCCGAGGTGGTGCCGGGGGGCGTGCGCATCGAGGACGCGACGATCCCGGTCGCGACGCCGGGCCTCGCGCCGGGCGCCGCGGTCGAGGCCGGCATCCGGCCCGAGGACCTGCGGCTCGCCCCGGAGGGGCTGGCCTTCGGGGTCGCGTTCGTGGAGGAGCTCGGGGCGACGCGCCTGCTGCACGGCCGGCTCGGCGGCGCCGAGCTGGTGGTGCAGGTGCCGGCGGGCCCGGAGCCCGCGGAAGGCGCCGCGATCCGGCTCGCCGTCGCGCCCGGCGCCCTGCACCTGTTCGATCCCGGTACGGGGCAGCGGCTCGGGATGCCGGGCTGAGGCGGCCCGATCCGGCGGTTCCCTCCTCGCCGCCGCCGTCGTATGCAACGGCCGCGCGATTCGCGCGCGACCGCTCTCTCCTGGAACGGCCGCGCGCCCGCACGGGGCATCTCCGGCGCGGCGAGCACATCCCCGCGGCGCCGCCCCGGACGGCTCCGCGCCCACGCGTCACGAGGTCCCCGTGCACAAACCCCTCGCCGGCATCAGGGTACTCGAGCTCGCCCGCATCCTCGCGGGCCCCTGGATCGGGCAGCTCCTGGCGGATCTCGGCGCCGACGTCGTGAAGGTCGAACGGCCCGGCGTCGGGGACGACACCCGGACCTGGGGACCGCCCTTCGTCGAGGCAGCGGACGGCGGCCGGCTCTCGGCCTCGTACTTCCACTCGACCAACCGCGGCAAGCGCTCGGTCGCGGCGGATTTCGAGACGGAGGCGGGCCGCGCCGTGGTGCGGCGCCTCGCCGGCCACGCCGACGTGATGATCGAGAACTTCAAGGTCGGCGGCCTCCGGAAGTACGGCCTCGACCACGAGGCCCTGCGGGCCGTCAACCCGCGCCTGATCACCTGCTCGGTCACGGGCTTCGGGCAGGACGGCCCCTACGCGCCCCGGGCCGGCTACGACTTCATGATCCAGGGCGTCGGCGGCATCATGTCGATCACCGGGGAGCCCGCGGGCGAGCCGGTCAAGACGGCCGTCGCCTTCGCGGACGTGTTCACCGGGGTCTACGGCGCCACCGCGATCCTGGCGGCTTTGCAGGGCCGCCACGCCACCGGGCAGGGCTGCCACATCGACATGGCGCTCCTCGACACCCAGGTCTCGGTGCTGGGCAACCAGGCCCTGGTCTACCTCGTCTCCGGGATGCTGCCGCCCCGGATGGGCAACGAGCACACCAGCATCGTGCCCTACCAGGTCTTCCCCGCCGCCGACGGCCACATCATCGTGGCCTGCGGCAACGACGGGCAGTTCGCCAAGCTCTGCGGCGTGCTAGGCACCGCCTGGCACCGGGATCCGGCCTACGCCACGAACCCCGGCCGGGTGACGCACCGGGCGGCGCTGATCCCGCTCATCGCCGCCGAGACCGGCCGCCACACCAAGGCCGACCTGCTCGCCCGGCTCACCGCGGTCAACGTGCCGGTCGGGCCGATCAACGACCTCGCCGAGGTCTTCGCCGACCCGCAGGTGGTCCATCGCGGCCTGCGCCTCGACCTTCCCGAGCCGCGGGCCAGGGCCGGCAGCGTGCCGAGCGTGCGCTCGCCGATCGTCATCGACGGCGTGCCGATGGTGGCCGCCACCGCGGCGCCGCAGGTGGGCGACCACACCGAGAGCGTGCTCGCCGACCCGGACTGGGGCGGGTGAGGCGCGTGGCGGGCCCGGTTTTCGCGGTCCGGCGTGCGCGCCGGCGTGGTATCCTGGCGCCCCCCGCCGGCGCGCGCGGCATCGTCACGGACCCCATGGCCCCGCCCGCGCCCGACGCACGCAGGATCGCCCGGCCGCGGCCCGGGGCCCTGACGGCGCCGGCTCCCCGCCCGGCGGGCCGGCGGCTCCCCCGCCCCGGCCTCCCGATCCAGCGCCCCGCGCCCCCGAACCAGGACCTGCCGCAGAGGACACGCGCATGACCGACGGCCCACGTCCCCGCTCCGGCGGGCAGATCCTGGTCGACCAGCTCGCCCGGCACGGCGTCGGCGACATCTTCTGCGTGCCGGGGGAGAGCTACCTCGCGGTGCTGGACGCGCTGCACGACGCGCCGATCCGGCTCACGATCTGCCGCCAGGAGGGCGGCGCCGCCATGATGGCGGAGGCCGCGGGCAAGCTCACGGGCCGGCCCGGCATCTGCTTCGTCACCCGCGGACCCGGCGCCATGAACGCCGCCCCGGGCCTGCACATCGCCCGGCAGGACTCGACTCCGATGATCCTGTTCGTCGGGCAGATCGAGCGCGGGGCCCGCGACCGCGAGGCCTTCCAGGAGCTCGACTACCGGGCGGTGTTCGGCACGGTGGCGAAGTGGGTGACGGAGGTGGACGACCCGGCCCGCCTGCCGGAGCTCGTCTCCCGCGCCTTCCACGTCGCCACCGCCGGCCGGCCCGGCCCGGTCGTGGTGGCGCTGCCCGAGGACATGCTGACCGCGGCGGCCGCGGTGCCGGACGCGCCGGCGTTCCGGCCCGTGGAGACCCATCCGGCCCTCGCCCAGATGGTCGCCCTCCAGACCCTCCTGCGGGACGCCCGCTCCCCCGTGGCGATCCTCGGCGGCAGCCGCTGGTCGGAGGGGGCGGTGCGCCGCTTCGCCCGCTTCGCCGACCTGTTCGCGCTGCCGGTCGCCTGCTCGTTCCGCCGCCAGGGCCTGTTTCCGGCCGACCACCCGGCCTATGCCGGCGACCTCGGCCTCGGCGTCAACCCCGGGCTCCTCGCCCGCATCCGGGAGGCTGACCTCGTCCTCCTCGTCGGCGGCCGCCTCTCGGAGATCCCCTCCCAGGGCTACACCCTGCTGGAGATCCCGGGGCCGCGGCAGCGCCTCGTCCACGTCCATCCGGACGCCGAGGAGCTCGGCCGGGTCTACAGCCCGCACCTCGCGATCAACGCGAGCCCGACCGCCTTCGCGGCCGCGATCGAGACCGTGCAGCCGCCCCCGACGCTGCCCTGGGCCGACGCCGCCGGGACGGCGCACGAGGACTACCTCGCCTGGAGCGACCCCGCGCGGATCAGCACGCCCGGCACGCTCCAGATGGGCGGCGTGATGGCCCACCTGCGCGCGGTGCTGCCGGCCGACGCGATCCTGTGCAACGGCGCGGGCAACTTCGCCACCTGGGTCCACCGCTTCTGGCCCTTCCGGGCCCATGACGGCCAGCTCGCCCCGACCTCCGGCTCCATGGGCTACGGCGTGCCGGCGGCGGTCGGCGCCAAGCGCCTCCTGCCCGGGCGCACCGTGGTGGCGGTGTCGGGCGACGGCGACTTCCTGATGAACGGGCAGGAATTCGCGACCGCCGTGCAGTACGGCCTGCCCGTCATCGTCATCCTGGTCGACAACGGCATGTACGGCACCATCCGGATGCACCAGGAGCGGGAATATCCCGGCCGCGTCTCCGGCACCGCGCTGCGCAACCCCGACTTCGCCGCCTACGCGGCGAGCTTCGGCGGCTACGGCGAGCGCGTCGAGCGGACCGAGGATTTCCCGGCCGCCCTCGCGCGCGCCCTCGCCTCCGGCCTGCCGGCGATCCTGCACTGCCCCATCGACCCGGAGGCCATCACCCCGACGACGACGCTCCAGGCCCTGCGCGACCGGCCCCGGCCGGCCTGACGGCGGCCGGGGCCGCGCCGGGCGCCGCTAAAGCGTTGATCGACCGCTCCCTTTTTCGCCCCGGGCCGGCACCCGCGCGGGCCGAGAAGGCCCTTGCCGAAACCGTGGGGCCGTGCTTTGCCAGGGGCTAACGGCGGCGGGCCCGGCGCTCCCGCGCGACGACCCCCGGACGCGTGTCGTCCGCGTGTCACGCGCGGCCAGCATGAGGGCCACGCCGCTCACCGGAGAGGATCCCCATGGCGCCCACCACGACCATCCGCATCACGCTCGCGGCCCTCGGGCTGGCGGCGGCGAGCCCGGCCCTCGCCGTCACCGAGCTGCAGTGGTGGCACGCCATGACGGGGGCCAACAACGACGCGGTCAACCGCCTCGCCGAGGAGTTCAACGCCGCGCAGGGCGACTACAAGGTCGTGCCGACCTACAAGGGCAATTACGGCGAGACGCTGAACGCCGGCATCGCGGCCTTCCGGGCCGGCACGGCGCCGCACATCATGCAGGTCTTCGAGGTCGGCACCGCCACCATGATGGGGGCCAAGGGCGCGGTGAAGCCGGTCTACCAGCTGATGAAGGAGGCCGGCGAGCCCTTCGACCCCAACGCCTACCTGCCGGCCATCACCGGCTACTACTCGACGAGCAAGGGGGAGATGCTGTCCTTCCCGTTCAACTCGTCGTCCATGGTGATGTGGGTCAACAAGGACGCCCTGAAGAAGATCGGCCTCGGCGAGGCGCCCAGGACCTGGCCCGAGCTGTTCGCGGCCGCCAAGGCGCTGAAGGGGGCGGGCTTCCCGAATTGCGGCTTCTCCAACACCTGGGTGACCTGGCTGCACCTCGAGCAGCTCTCGGCCTGGCACAACGTGCCGCTCGCCACCAGGGCCAACGGGATGGACGGCCTGGACACCACGCTCGAGATCAACGGCCCGCTCCAGGTCCGGCACCTCGCGAACCTCGCCGAGGCGCAGAAGGACAAGACCTTCGACTATTCGGGCCGCTACGACAGCGGCTTCGGCCGCTTCACCGCCGGCGAGTGCCCGATCATGTTCGGCTCCTCGGGCTCCTACGGCAACGTGAAGGGCGCCGCCAAGTTCGACTGGGGCTCGGCCCCGATGCCCTACTACCCGGACGCGCCGGGCGCGCCCCAGAACAGCATCATCGGCGGCGCCTCGCTCTGGGTGATGGGCGGCAAGAAGCCCGACGAGTACAAGGGCGTCGCCCGGTTCTTCACCTTCCTGTCCGACACCAACCGGCAGGCCGCGCTCCACCAGTCCACCGGCTACATGCCGATCACCAAGGCGGCCTACGAGAAGTCCAAGGCGGACGGCTTCTACGACAGGAACCCGGTCCTCGAGGTCCCGCTGAAGGAGCTCACCAACAAGCCGCCGACGGAGAACTCCCGGGGCCTGCGCCTGGGCAACCTGACGCAGATGCGCGACGTCTGGGCCGAGGAGATCGAGGCGGCCCTGGCCGGCAAGAAGGCCGCCCAGCAGGCCCTCGACGAGGCGGCGACCCGCGGCAACGCGATGCTGCGCCAGTTCGAGAAGCAGGCGACCCCGCGCTGAGGGCCCGCCCGTGAGCACCGACCGCGTCACCTTCGGGGGCCGGCTCCTGCCGGCCGCGCTGATCGCGCCGCAACTCACGATCGTCGGCCTGTTCTTCTACTGGCCGGCCCTGCAGGCGGTCTGGCAGTCGTTCCAGATGCAGGACGCGTTCGGGCTCTCGACGGAGTTCGTCTGGCTCGAGAACTACCGGGCCCTGTTCACCGATCCGGGCTACTACCGGACGCTCGGCACCACCCTGGTCTTCGCCGCGGCGGTGGCGGGCCTCTCCCTCGGCTTCGCCCTCCTGCTCGCCGCCATGGCGGACCGGGAGATCCGGGCGGGGGGCCTCTACCGCACCCTGCTGATCTGGCCCTACGCGGTCGCGCCGGCGGTCGCGGGCGTGCTGTTCGGCTTCCTGTTCCAGCCCGGGCTCGGCATCGTGGCGCGGGGCCTCAACGACCTCGGCGTCCCGTGGAACCCGCTCCTGAACGGCGACCACGCCATGATCCTGGTGGTGCTCGCCGCGGCCTGGAAGCAGATCTCCTACAACTTCCTGTTCTTCCTGGCGGGCCTGCAGGCGATCCCCGCCAGCGTGATCGAGGCGGCGGCCATCGACGGCGCCGGGCCGGCCCGGCGCTTCTGGACCATCGTGTTCCCGCTGCTCTCCCCCACCACGTTCTTCCTGATGGTGGTCAACGTCGTCTACGCCTTCTGCGAGACGTTCGGCATCATCGACGTGCTCACCCATGGCGGCCCCGGCCGGGCGACCCAGACCCTGGTCTACAAGGTCTACCAGGACGGCCGCATCGGCGCCGACCTCGGCGGCTCGGCGGCGCAGTCGGTGGTGCTGATGGCGATCGTGATCGGGCTCACGGCGATCCAGTTCCGCTACGTGGAGCGCCGGGTGGCCTACTGACGGCCGGGGCGCCGGGCCGCGTCGGTCACGCCCGCCCGGTCCCGATCGCGTTGATCCGCGCGGCGAGCGTCGCGGGCTGCACGCCGGGCAGGGCCGCGCCGCCGCCCGGCCCGGAGATCGGGCAGTCGCCGTGGGGTCGTGGCCGCCGTCCTGGCGGCTGCGGCGGACGGTGGCGTGCAGGTCGCCCGACGAGGTCGCAGGGCGCGGCGGCGTCCTCAGAGGTGCAAGCGCGTGCCCGGCCGCGCGGCGCGGCGCGTGCGTCCAGGCGCGGCCTTGCGCGAACACGATCAGGGCGGGCAGCTGGGCTTTAAGGGCCGGCCGGGGTGACGGGACATCGTGATCGACGTCACGATTTCTCGCAACGCACGCGGTCTCGCGCGGCTGCCGCCGCACCGTCAAGCCCCGCGCCCGGCGCGGCTTCCGAGGCGGCCCGAAAGTGGCACGCCGCTTGCCAACCCGAAGCCCGCGACACCCCCGGGCGGGCGAGGCCGACGATGGCGCTGTTCGACGATCCCTTCGACGCCGGCCGCCGGCTGTCGCGCCGCGGCTGCGCCTGCGGCGGGCACGAGAGCCAGGCCGCGCACGAGGCCGCCCAGGGGATCGCGCAGGGGACGGCGCACGCCCCCCCGCCCTCGGACGAGGCCCGGGTGGCGCGAGTGGTCGAGGGGGCGGTGATGCGGGCGCTGTTCCCCCGCGACGCGACCCGGCGCGCCTTCCTGACGGCGGTCGGCGCCGGGACGGCCCTCGCGGCCGTGCGGGAGGCGCTCCCGCTCGGCTTCGCGGGCGAGGCCCTCGCGCAGGCCGGCGCCCCCGAGAAGCGGACCCTCAAGGTCGGCTTCATCCCGATCACCTGCGCGACGCCGATCATCATGGCGGCGCCGATGGGCTTCTACGCCCGGCAGGGTCTCGAGGTCGACGTGGTGAAGACCGCCGGCTGGGCGGTGGTGCGCGACAAGACCCTGAACCGGGAGTACGACGCCGCCCACATGCTGGCCCCGATGCCGCTCGCGCTCACGCTCGGCCTCGGCGCGGCCCCGATCCCGTTCGCGGTGCCGGCGATCGAGAACATCAACGGCCAGGCGATCTGCCTCGCGCTCAAGCACAAGGACCGGCGCGACCCCAGGGACTGGAAGGGGTTCAAGCTGGCGATCCCGTTCGACTACTCCAACCACAACTACCTGCTGCGCTACTACCTGGCGGAGCACGGCATCGACCCGGACGCCGACGTGCAGCTGCGCGCGGTGCCGCCGCCCGAGATGGTCGCGAACCTGCGCGCCGACAACATCGACGGCTTCCTCGCCCCCGACAACATCGTGCAGCGGGCGGTCTACGACGGCGTCGGCTTCATCCACCTGCTGTCGAAGGAGATCTGGGACGGGCATCCCTGCTGCGCGTTCTCGATAGCCCAGGACGTCGTGCGGGAGATGCCGAACGCCACGGCGGCGCTCCTGCGGGCCATCATGGAGGCGACCGCCCACGTGGCGAAGCCAGAGAACCGCAAGGCGGTGGCGGAGGCCATCGCGCCGGCGAACTACCTCAACCAGCCCGTGACGGTGGTCGAGCAGGTCCTGACCGGCACCTTCGCGGACGGCCTCGGCCGGGTGCGCCGGGACCCGGACCGGATCGGCTTCGACCCCTTCCCGTGGGAGAGCTTCGCGGTCTGGACCCTGACCCAGATGAAGCGCTGGGGCCAGATCAAGGGCGACATCGACTACGAGGCCGTGGCCCGCCAGGTCTACCGCGCCACCAACGCCGAGGCGCTGATGAAGCAGGTCGGGCTCACCCCGCCGCGGGCCACGACCAAGACCTTCGTGGTGATGGGCAGGACCTTCGACCCGGCGCAGGCCAAGGCCTACGCCGAGTCGTTCAAGATCCGGCGGGCGGGCTGAGGCGGGTCCCATGCAGGCACCGGCGAGAGCCTCCCTGTCCCGGCGCGCCGCGCTCCTGTCCCTCGGGCTGCTGGCGGCGTTCCTCGTCGCCTGGCACGTCGGCACCCGCGCCGCCGGCCCCGTCCAGGCGATGGACCCCGACTACGCCGCCCTGATGGGCGGGACGGCGACGACCGGGCGGTCGGCGATGCCGGGGCCGCTCGAGGTCGGCGCCACGATCTGGCAGCACCTGCGGGACCCGTTCTACGACCGCGGGCCCAACGACAAGGGCATCGGCATCCAGCTCGCCCACTCGGTCGGCCGCGTGGCGCTCGGCTACGGGCTCGCCGTCCTGGTGGCGATCCCGGTCGGGTTCCTGATCGGCATGTCGCCGCTGGTGGGCCGGGCCCTCGATCCGTACATCCAGATCCTGAAGCCGGTCTCGCCGCTCGCCTGGATGCCGCTCGCGCTCTACACGATCAAGGATTCCGGCCTCTCGGCGATCTTCGTGATCTTCGTCTGCTCGCTCTGGCCGATGCTGATCAACACCGCCTTCGGGGTGGCCTCGACGCGCCGGGAGTGGCTCGACGTCGCCCGCACCCTTGAGGTCGGCCCCCTGCGGCGCGCCCTCACGGTGGTGCTGCCGGCGGCCGCCCCCACGATCCTCACCGGCATGCGGATCTCCATCGGCATCGCCTGGCTCGTCATCGTGGCGGCCGAGATGCTCGTCGGGGGCACGGGCATCGGCTACTTCGTCTGGAACGAGTGGAACAACCTCTCGATCACGAACGTGATCACGTCGATCCTGGTGATCGGCCTCGTCGGCATGCTCCTCGACCAGGGGCTGGCGCGGGCGCAGCGCCTCGTGACGTTCCCGGAATGACGGGCCCGGATCGATCGTGACGGCGGCCCCATCCCCCCTGCGCTCCGCCGCCCCGCCCGGGCCGCGCGCCGCGTCGGACGACGCGTACGTCTCCATCGAGGGGATCGCGCGCCGCTACCCCGCCCCGGGCGGGGCCGAGACGACGGTGTTCGAGAACCTGTGGCTGCGCCTGCGCCGGTCCGAGTTCGTGTGCATGATCGGGCACTCGGGCTGCGGCAAGACCACGGTGCTCAACATCCTGGCGGGGCTCGAGGCGCCCTCCGCGGGCGTCGCGATCGCGGCCGGCCGCGAGATCACCGGCCCGAGCCTCGACCGCGCGGTGATCTTCCAGGGCCACGCGCTCCTGCCCTGGCGCACGGTGCTCGGCAACGTCGCGTACGCGGTGGCCTCGCGCTGGCGCCGGGCCGGGCGGGCCGAGGTCGAGGCGCGGGCCCGCGCCGCCATCGCGACGGTCGGCCTCGCCGGCGCCGAGCACAAGCGGCCGGCGGAGCTGTCGGGCGGCATGAAGCAGCGCGTCGGCATCGCCCGGGCCCTCGCCATCGCGCCGAAGATGCTCCTGATGGACGAGCCGTTCTCGGCCCTCGACGCCCTCACCCGCGGCACCCTGCAGGACGAGGTCCGGCGCATCTGCGTCGAGACCGGCCAGACCGTGTTCATGATCACCCACGACGTCGACGAGGCGATCTACCTCGCCGACCGGATCGTCCTGATGACGAACGGCCCCGGCGCGCAGGTGGCCGAGATCGTCGAGAACCCGCTGCCCGCGATCCGCGACCGGAGCGCGCTGCACCACGCGCCCGGTTACTACGCCGTGCGCAACCACCTCATCGACTTCCTGGTGACGCGCAGCCGCACCTTCCGGGCCGACGCCCCGGCCGACCACGACCCGCGCCACCCGCCGGTGGTGCGCCCGACCCTCTCGGACGCCGACGCCGCGGCCCTCGCGGCGCGCCGGGCCCGACCCCTCTGACACGGGAGACCCCCCCATGACGCGCGACGACCTCACGGAGAAGCTCCTCGACATCAAGCGCGAGAAGGGCTGGACCTGGGCCCACATCCAGGCGGAGATCGGCGGCCTGTCCCCGATCCTGATCACGGCCGCCTGCCTCGGCCAGATGAAGCTGCCCAAGGCCCAGGCGAAGCGGGCCGCCGCCCTGTTCGGCCTCGGCGAGGCCGAGGAGCGCCTCCTCAACGAGGCGCCCTACCGCGGCTCCATTCCCCAGATGCCGCCGACCGACCCGCTGATCTACCGCTTCTACGAGCTCGTGATGGTCTACGGCACCACCTGGAAGGAGCTGATCCAGGAGGAGTTTGGCGACGGCATCATGTCGGCCATCGACTTCAACATGACGATGGAGCGCGAGCCCAACAACAAGGGCGACCGGGTGAAGCTGCAGATGTCGGGAAAGTTCCTGCCGTACAAGTATTACGGCAACGAGGATGACGTGCCGGAGTACGGGTTCAAGGAGCCGTAATCATCTGCGACATCGATCATCAACCCAGCTTCGGATCCTCCGCCCTGCACGGCGGGTCCACTCGGTTCTGGCGTGCCGATGGTTTCGCGAATTCGTGACCTGCACCTCAGAACGAAGCGTCTTCGGGCGGTCGCGCGGGTGTCCGGCCCCGTGCTCGGTTTTCGGGACGTCAAGCGAAGTCGACGCCGCGAGGTGCGAGTTTGGTGCCGCGTGCAGGCGGCCAGTCTCAAGCGACCGAGGTCGTGACGGCGGAAGGGGCGGACCACTCTCCGTAGACTTCAACTTGCGCGAAATCGAGGTGCGTCACGCCGATGCCGCTGATCTTGATGAACCGCACCACGACATCCTCTGCCGCGGACCAGATAAATGGATGTCCGTCGACCCCGCCGAATGGACGATCATCATCCTTAATGCACAGAACTCTCCAGTCATCGCAATCGAGACTTCCAACCATCTCGAAGTTTCGGAAGCGGTTTTTGCAATGATCGACACGGTTGTAGATCCAGACCTGACTGACGCGGGCCGGTGCACGCAGATCCACAACCCACCACGGCGCTGGCTCATCGTCGGTGTGATGCGCGTGCAAGCCGTTGGGACGCCCGTTGATCGGACCGGCGGCATCCAGGGCGATGTCTTGATGGAGCGACCAGGGGCCGATGGAACTCTGCATCGCTGCACCCGCGGGAGCTAAGTTGCGGCCGGCCGGAGGTGCAACGATCTGCGTTCGCATCGCTCCCGCCAGGATATCATTCCAGATCTCGACCAACCGGCCTTCCCTGACCGCGTGATTGGCCTCAAGGTACTCCGACACTTTCCCGGCACCGGACTCCGCCAGATCACGCCAGAAGACCTGAGTTGCGAAGTTTCCGCTCACGCCTCTCTCGAAGCGCCGGGTCGCGTCCTGCTCCGACTTCATTCCGATATGATAGATGAACGCCGAAGCGGCCAGGCGTGCCTGAAAGCTCCGATCCGGCCCCAATCTGTTCCAGATATTACCGATATCAAAATAATAGCCTCTCATGTTTTCATGCAAGGCATTTACAATGCAACTTCCATCATTGAGTATGATTTCGGAATTGTGCCAGAATGCACCGGCGACGGCCGACGGAAGCTTGCTCGCGTCGACCGCACTGGCGCGCACGATGTTTTTCGTGAAGGGGGCCGCGTGGTCCGCACGGCGGGTGAAGTTGTGGATGGCGAGACCGGACGGACGGGTGATGTTGCCGTTCGGACCGGCATTGAACGAGTGAAAGCAAATTGCATCTACACTGGATGGAAACGATGCGATGTAATCGCCGATATGTGGGTATTCTCGCATCAGCAAGAATTCGTCAATATCGGAGCAAAGATACCAATTGCAATCACGGATATGATGATTTATGAAGTGGAAATACATTTGCTCTTGCTGACCCTGCAATCCGAAATGATAAAAATGCACGAAGGGATCGGGTCCCTGCAGGAATGGCAGTATTTCTTCGTACAGAGCGCGCGGGTCGTCGTCATTGCAATAGAGAAATACGTGATCGAATCCGATGTGCCTGTGGTATATCAACCATTCCGTAATCGAGTCCACTTCCCAACGGGCACACGCCACGAGGACAGTGTCGTAGGTCGCCTTCATCGCTCTTGCACCAGCCATTCGAGCAGCACTGAGTCCCTATGTTCCAGTCGAGGAAATATCAAGCGTCGCAGAACTACGATTTCGAGCGCGCAAGATCGAAGAGTTCCAAGGCTACGTCGGCGGCATTGGGCAGAAAGCGAGCCGTCAAATAGCCGTCCATCTGATCAAGCACCTGCATGCTATCAGGATAGTGGTACGTTGCAGCGTTGGCCGCCAGGGCGTCGATAATGACATAGTTGCTATTGATCTGTGACGTCACGTTGAGACAGGTGATCCGCCGGGGCGGGCAAAAGATGCTCGTGTGGAAAAAAGAACCGGTGGATCCCATGATGGAAGTCCGGCTTGACATCAGTCGAACCTGCTCGTCCAGCGACAAGGTTTCAGGATGGATGATGTCGACACCTTGATCTCGCAGCACGTCCTCGATTTCCGCTTCGTTCGTGATGATGCCGACAGATGATCGCAATCGCGATTTGGAATAATAGATCGGGACTGTGTTCTGATCGACGTCGTCGGGCTTGTAGATGCGGCTTCCGATCTCGCGGCCGAACCGGCCGTACGCGCGGTATCCGGCCTGCTGCTCCTCAAGGCTGGTACCGGCCACCACGACGTTGCGCAGTCGCGTTGGACGATCGAGGACGACGAAGTCACGTTTTGTAAGACCAAGCAGGGCAAATGCTCGACTGATGAAAGGAAAATTAAACCAAACGTCCGGAGCACTGCTACTATGACAGAGGATGCGCGTATTGGGCGTGCGGATCCGTGAGATGTTCCAGAAGCGAGGCAGCGTGTTGATCAGGAAGTGGCCGAAATGAAGGTTGATCGTGCCGCCGTAGATGTAAGTCCCAGCCGCCGCCTCGTAGGCAACGAGATCAGAGGCAAAACCAACTTCAAGCAGTTGATCGTACGTGCATACGTTCGGTGCACGAAAATCGACTGCGGACCTGATCGGGTGACCAGACGCATCGAACAGGCCCCACGCGCGCTTCGGCGCATACGGCATGTAGAAAGCATCATGAAACACCGAGATCTCAGGGTCGGCCTCGACTATTCGTGCCGTACCCCATAGATCCCGACAAAGTTCCACCAGAGACAAAACGCGCCTCAGTAGTTCACTCGAAGCGAATCATCGCCGATCATTTTCATAGTTTTATTAATGATCGGCGCCTTCTCGAACACTAAAATACTGTCATACGCAGTCATTGCGATCGTTTGCTCGGTGAATCGGCTCGATGAGACGGTGCCATCCCGCACGTGATCCGCATTCAGATCGTCGATCATTCCTTTGAACCGCTCGACCATCGAGCGCGGATCACCACGACCTCCACCATAGTCTGGCCAATAGGCTGTATGCATGTCCTCAATCATGTACACACCATTCGACACGATGCGCTCGTAGAGGAAATCGAACGTCTCGGTCACGTGGGTCATCTGGTGGCTGCCGTCGTCGAGAACGGCATCAGGGCGACCGAATTCATCAATCAAGGATTGCAAAAAACCATGATCTGACTGATCACCAATACGTACAAAAATCTGCTCGTCTGAATATTCCTGGCAAACAGGATTGATGTCGATAGTCACAATCTTAGCAAGCGGGCCAAGCCATCGCTTCCACATCTGGGACGAGCCGCCGTTACCCGCGCCGATCTCCAAGAATATGACAGGCTGCCCGACGAACCGGCCGAAATGCCGCTCGTAGGCGAAAAAATAGTGCCCCGATTTATGTATCGGACGTCCCGAGTTGTTCAGGAATATGCCGTATAGAGACATTTCTGTAGTTTTTCGGTCGGGAATTTTGCAGGGCACCGGAATTCTTAGCAGTGGGGATACGCGGTTGCAAGTGGGTGCCTGCGTCAAATCCCATGATCGCGGGGCTCAGAGCGTTTTTTCCTTTAGGGAAGAAGACGGTCGGCGGAATGACTCCCGGGCGCCGGCGCCGGGCCGCGCGGCGCAGGCCGCAGTCTCGGGCACGAGGCGGAAGGAAGCAGGGGCCGGGGCGGAGCGCGCGGCGAGCGTCTCCATCACCGCCCCGAAGGACCCTGAGGGCGATCGTCGACCACGGCCGGCGCGAAGCCGCTGTCGTCTCGACACCGATCCGGCGCGGGCAGCGGCGACCCGGCCCTACCGCGTTCTCGAGACGAGGCTCCGCCGGGCCGGGGGACGGGTCAGCGCGACCGGCACACGTGCCGAGTCCGTCCGGACCGCGTCCGACCCGCCACCGCGCACGCCTGCACGTCTCGTCTCACGACACATTGAAGCGGCGCAGCATGGGGAGACCGCAGGAATCGCAGATTTCCTTGAACTTGGCCAGCCGCTCGGCCGGTACCAGCGCGTGGTTCCACGCGGCGTCATCGAACAGCACCTCGCCGTCGTGGATCGCCATGTCGGGCCGGAGGCGGAAATCCATGTAGCCGACATTGTGCAGGAACGCCCCGATGGCGCCGCGCTTGGCCGGGCCCACCACTTCGGCGAAGACGATGGGGCGGTCGCGCATGATGGTGTCCTGGGCACCGCGCAGGAAGGCGTGTTCGTGCCCTTCGATGTCGACCTTGATCACGCCGATCAGGTCAGGGATCGCCAGGTCGTCGAAACGCTTGACCGGAACCGTGATCGTCGAATGCACCTGCTGGAACCCCTGTTCCAGGGATGCGCTCGTCTCCAGGAGACCATGCCCGGGATCTGGGATGTGCAGAACGGCCGTGCCGTCCTTGTCGCTCAGGGCCACCTCGTGGATCTCGACCTGCTCGGCGATGTTGTTGAGGGACAGGTTCCGCCTGAGCGCCTCCAGCACCTTAGGCAGCGGCTCGAAGGCGAGGATCTTTCGGCCGCCGGCGACGCTGTTCGCCATAATCGAGTAGATACCGGTATTTGCACCCACATCCACAAAAATACCATCTATGCGAACCAGCGTCGCCATCATCAGAAAAGGCAAGGGCGCCTCATAGGATCCGGCCGCGATCTGCCTCGCAACGGCATCCATGCCGTCCGCACTATCAAGATGAAAAGTCCTGCCGGCAATATTCACTTCGACGATATTCATGAAGATCCCCACGCGCTCGTTTGCCCCTATCGGATTTCATCCCGTTAGGCAACGCTCGGCCAAAGCGGGCTCCGGCGCAGCCGGAGAACGCGGTTCCGGCGGGAGACGATCTGTCGGACGGATGTCTTGATCGACTCGATCTGACCTTTCGTCAAGAAATCCGGGCCCTGCCGCTTCGGCATCGGCGCGGGCGTCGATCGCAGGGGGCCTGCGCGCGCGCCCCGCGTCGATCGGGCTCCGTGCCCCTCACCCGGCGAGCGCCCCGTCCCGCGCCCGCGCCCGGCCCACCGCGGGCCGCGCGGCGTGCCGGGCGACGTAGGCCGCGATCTCGGGCGTCTCGGGCACGAGGCGGAACTGCGTCGTCCAGGACAGCGCCGAGCCCCAGAGCACGTCGGCGGCGCTGAAGCGCGTGCCGAGGAGGTAGGGGCCGCGGCGGAGCTGGGCGGTGAGCGTGTCCAGCACCGCCCCGAAGGACCCGTAGGGCGACATCGCCTGCGGCCCCGGCTCGAGCCCGCGGGCCTTGTCGACCACGGCCGGCTCGAAGCAGCTGCCGTAGTAGACCATCCAGCGCAGGTAGGGGCCGCGCAGGGGGTCGCCGAGCGGGGGCGCGAGGCCGGCCCGCGGGAAGAGGTCGGCGAGGTAGAGGAAGATCGCCCCCTGCTCGGTCACCACGGCCTCGCCGTGGCGGATGGCCGGCACCTTGCCCATGGGGTTGACCGCCAGGTAGGCGGGCTCGCGGTTCTCGCCGGCCCGAGTGTCGAGCAGATGCAGGTCGTGGGGCGCGCCGAGCTCCTCGAGCAGCAGCAGGACCCCCGACGAGCGGGTGTTGGGGGCGTGGTAGAGCGTGACGCGGTCCGGGTCGGGCGTGTGGCCGTCCTGGTGAGGCGTGGCGCGGTCCTGGCTCATGCGGGCTCCCCGGCTGCGCGCCGATTCGGCGGCGGGCCCCAGCTAGGGCCGCGACCGCGCCCGCATCAAGGCCGCGCGGCGCCGCCTTGCGTTTCCGGGTCCGATCGCGTAAACGCCCGCCCATCCCACACGCGGAGCCGGCCTCATGCCGTCAATGAGGCGTTTCCGGTGGCCGGCCCCCTGCGCTGGCCGCTTCCTCCGCGGCGGACCAACCGGAGAGCAGAACGAACCATGGCGATCCCCGATTTCTCGATGCGTCAGCTCCTCGAGGCCGGCGCGCATTTCGGCCACCAGTCGCACCGCTGGAACCCGAAGATGCAGTCCTACATCTTCGGCACCCGCAACAACATCCACATCATCGACCTCGCCCAGACGGTGCCGGCGCTGCACCAGGCGCTCCAGGCCGTGAGCGACACCGTCGCCAAGGGCGGCCGGGTGCTGTTCGTCGGCACCAAGCGCCAGGCCGCCGACACCATCGCGGACTCGGCCAAGCGCTCGGCCCAGTACTTCGTCAACTCCCGCTGGCTCGGCGGCACGCTGACGAACTGGAAGACCATCTCGGGCTCGATCCAGCGCCTGCGCAAGGTCGACGAGACGCTGGCCGGCGGCGGCCAGGGCCTCACCAAGAAGGAGCGCCTGATGCTGTCGCGCGAGAAGGACAAGCTCGAGAAGGCGCTCGGCGGCATCAAGGACATGGGCGGCGTGCCCGACCTCCTGTTCGTGATCGACACGAACAAGGAGCAGCTGGCGATCAAGGAGGCCCAGCGCCTCAAGATCCCGGTGGCGGCCATCGTCGACACCAACAGCGACCCCGAGGGCATCACCTACGTGGTCCCGGCCAACGACGATGCCGGCCGCGCCATCGCGCTCTATTGCGACCTCGTCGCCCGCGCGGCGATCGACGGGATCTCCCGCGGCCAGGGCGCGCTCGGCGTCGACCTCGGCGAGTCCGAGGAGCCCATGGCCGAGGAGCTGCCGCCGGCGGCCAACGAGCCCGAGGTCGCGGCGGTCGACGTCGCGGAGCCCTACGTGGGCGAGCCCTTCGAGCTCCTGGCCGCCCCGCGCGGCGCGCCGGACGACCTGACGAAGCTCACGGGCGTCGGCCCGCAGCTGGTGCAGAAGCTCAACGACGCCGGCATCTACCACTACTGGCAGGTGGCCGCGATGACGCCCGAGGACGTCGCCAAGATCGACGCCGACCTGAAGCTCAACGGCCGCGTCGCCCGCGACGGCTGGGTGAACCAGGCCCGCGGCTTCGTCGAGGCCGTCGCGGCGGCCTGAGAGCCGCGGCCAGCGGCCTGAGGGCCGCGGCCGGCTCCGGCCGATCCGGCGGGGCTCGCCCGGGCCCCGCACTCCGACGCACCGGCCAAGCCCGGCGCCGCCACGGCGCCGGGCTCCCTTTATCGGCCCGCACCGGGATCCGCCCCGCCGGGAGCGGATGCCGGTGCGGGTCCCCCGACCCGATCGCATCCTCCGCGTCCCGCCGCGACGCCGCGCCCGGACGATGCCCACGCTGAAAGGACGTCCCCCATGGCCAACATCACGGCAGCGATGGTCAAGGACCTGCGCGAGAAGACCGGCGCGGGCATGATGGACTGCAAGTCCGCCCTGAACGAGACGGCCGGCGACATCGAGGCCGCCGTGGACTGGCTGCGCAAGAAGGGCCTCGCCAAGGCCGCCAAGAAGGCCGGCCGCGTCGCCGCCGAGGGCCTGGTCGCGGTCGAGTCCGCCGGCCGCCACGCGGCCATCGTCGAGGTCAACTCCGAGACCGACTTCGTCGCCCGCAACGACGGCTTCCAGGCCTTCGTGCGCGAGGCGGCCAAGCTCGCCCTCAACGCCCGGGGCGGCGTCGAGGCGCTGGAGGCCACCCACTTCCCGGGCTCGCAGACCACCGTCAGGGACCGGCTGCAGGAGCTGATCGCCACCATCGGCGAGAACATGACCCTGCGCCGCACCGCGACCCTCGCGGTCGAGAAGGGCGTCATCGCCAGCTACGTGCACAGCCAGGTCAGCGAGGGCCTCGGCAAGATCGGCGTGCTGGTGGCCCTCGAATCGGCCGGCGACGTCGGCGTGCTGAGCCAGCTCGGCCGGCAGATCGCCATGCACGTGGCGGCCACGAACCCGCTGGCGCTCGACGCCTCGGGCGTCGACGCCGCGACCCTCGAGCGCGAGAGCAACATCCTGCGCGAGAAGAACGCCGGCAAGCCCGACCACGTGTTGGCCAAGATCGTCGAGAGCGGCCTGAGGACCTACTACAAGGAGGTCACCCTCCTGGAGCAGCCCTTCGTGCACGACAGCGCGAAGTCGGTGGCGCAGGTGCTCAAGGAGGCCGAGGGCAAGGCGGGCGGCCCCGTCAGGCTCGCGGGCTTCGTGCGCTACGCCCTCGGCGAGGGCATCGAGAAGGACGAGGCCCCGGACTTCGCCGCCGAGGTGGCGGCGGCCGCCAAGGGCTGACGCCGCCGCCCGGCAGGCCCGGGTCGCCCGCGACCGGCCGGCGCCCCGCGGGGTCGCCCGGCGCCTCGCGACCCGGGCGGTCCTCGGGGACCGCCCCCAGGGGGGATCCGCCGCGGGCGGGTCCCCCGTCGCGTCGCGCGGGCCCGCCTCCCGCCTCGACGGGCTAGGACTGACGGGCTAGAACGCCGCCCACCATCCCCGCACGCGAAGCGCCCCCCGCGACCCTGCGGGCGGCAACAGGAGCGCCCATGTCGGAGCAAGGCCCGTCGGAGCCGACGCCGTTTCGCCGCGTGCTCGTGAAGCTCTCGGGCGAGGCCCTCGCGGCGCCGGACGGCTACTGGCTCCACCCGCCCACCCTCGCGGCCCTGGCCGACGACCTGGCGCGGGTCGTGGCGCACGGCTTCCAGATCGCCCTCGTGGTCGGCGGCGGCAACGTGATCCGGGGCGCCCGGGTCTCGGCCGCGGGCTGGATCGACCGGGCCACCGGCGACTCGCTCGGCATGATGGCGACGGTGATGAACTCGCTCGCGCTCGAGACGGCGCTCAACGCCGCGGGCGTCACGGCCCGCACCATGTCGGCGGTCTCGATGCCGACCATCTGCGAGACCTACGCCCGCCAGCCGGCCCTGCACCACCTCGACAAGGGGCAGGTCGTGGTGCTCGCCGGCGGCACCGGCAACCCGTTCTTCACCACCGACACCGCCGCGGTGCTGCGCGCCGCCGAGCTGAAGTGCGACGCCGTGCTCAAGGCCACCCAGGTCGACGGCGTCTACTCGGCCGACCCGAAGCGCGATCCCGACGCCGTGCGCTACGATCGCCTCACCCACGACGAGGCGATCGCCCGCGACCTCAAGGTGATGGACACGGCGGCCTTCGCCCTCGCGCGCGAGAGCGGGCTGCCCCTCATCGTCGGCTCGGTGCACGCCCCGAGCTCGGTCACGGCGATCCTCACCGGGGCCGCGCGCGCGACCCTGGTGGCGCCCTGACGCGGGCGGGCACGCTCGCGACGAACCCGGAACGGGCAGGCCCGGGCCCGGGCGCCGGGCCATTTGCGGCATGTCGGGTTTTGGTCCATTGAAGCCGGACGAGGGCCGGCCCGACGCCGCCGCCCGCCAGCACACCATCTCCTCGACGCTTCGGGAAGAGCAGGAATGGCCACCCCCACCTTCGATCTCGCCGACCTCAAGCGCCGCATGCAGGGCGCGGTGAACGCCCTCAAGCACGACCTCGGCTCGCTCCGGACCGGGCGGGCGAGCCCCTCGCTCCTCGATCCGATCCAGGTCGACGCCTACGGCGCCTCGATGGCGATGACCCAGGTCGCGACCATCAGCGTGCCCGAGCCGCGCCTGCTCAGCGTCTCGGTCTGGGACCGCGGCATGGTGGGGGCGGTCGAGAAGGCGATCCGCGAATCCGACCTCGGCCTCAACCCGATGACCGAGGGCCAGACCATCCGGCTGCGCATCCCCGAGATGAACGAGCAGCGCCGCAAGGAGATGGTCAAGGTCGCCCACAAGTACGCCGAGGAGGCCCGCGTCGCGGTCCGGCACGTCCGCCGCGACGGCCTCGACCTCCTGAAGAAGCTGGAGAAGGACGGGGCGATCGGTCAGGATGACGAGAAGCGCCAGGCCGACCAGGTCCAGAAGGCGACGGACCAGCACATCGCCGAGGTCGACCAGACCCTGGCGGCCAAGGAGAAGGAGATCATGCAGGTCTGACGACGCGGGGCCGGCATGAGGCGGTTGGCATGAGGCGGTTGGAACGTGCGCGAGGAGAGGCGGGTCCGGAGGCCGGGCCCGCACAGGTCGGGACCAGCATGGCAGGCGAGAGCGAGACGGTGACCCTGCTGGGGACGGGCCCCGCCGAGACCGCGCAGGCGGCGGGCAAGGCCGCCGGGCCGGTGCCCGGCGCGCCCCTGCCGACCCACGTCGCCATCATCATGGACGGCAACGGCCGCTGGGCGGCGCGGCGCGGCCTGCCCCGGGTCGAGGGCCACCGCCGGGGCGTCGAGGCCGTGCGGCGGACCGTGCGCGCGGCGATCGACCTCGGCATCCCCTACCTCACCGTCTACGGCTTCTCGTCGGAGAACTGGCGCCGGCCGCCGGCCGAGGTCGCCGACCTCATGGGCCTGCTCAAGCTCTTCGTGCGCCGGGACCTCGCCGAGCTGCACGCCAACGGCGTCCGGGTCCGGATCATCGGCGAGCGCGAGGGCCTGGCCCCCGACATCGCGGCGCTGCTGCGCGAGGCCGAGGAGCGCACCGCCCACAACACCCGCCTGACCCTGGTGGTGGCCTTCAACTATGGCGGGCGCCAGGAGATCCTGCGGGCCGTGCGGACCCTGGCCGCCGCGGTGGCGGACGGCCGGCTCGGCCCCGACGCCATCGGCGTCGAGGCGTTCTCCGCCGCCCTCGACACCGACGGCATCCCCGACCCGGACCTCGTCATCCGCACCTCCGGGGAGCAGCGGGTCTCGAACTTCCTCACCTGGCAGACGGCCTACGCCGAGTTCGTGTTCATCCCCGACTTCTGGCCTGACTTCGACCACGCGACCTTCGCGGCGGCCATCGGCGAGTACCAGAGCCGCGAGCGCCGCTTCGGCGGCCTCAGCGCCCGGGCGGGCTGATGAGCGCCGGCGGCGGCGTGCCGCCCGGGGCCGAGGCCCGGACGCCG
>NZ_QOWC01000096.1 GCF_003574465.1 Methylobacterium crusticola | reverse complement strand
GCCAAGTAGGAATGGCACACTCCCCCGCTTGCGCGGACGCGGCCGGCCGTCCCGGGTCAGGTGCGGCGCGCTTGCCAAGGCGACGCCGCGGACGCATTGAGCGGTCGTCCTCCGACGCGAGCGTGTTCCCGGATGTCCTCCCCAAGTCCCACGCCGGGCGCCCTCGTCCGCGACGGCCTGCCGCCGGCGCAGCGCGGACGGGCGATGGCCGCGGTGCTCACCGGCGTGGCGCTCGCCACCCTCGACACCGCCATCGCCAACACCGCGCTGCCCACCATCGCGGCCGATCTCGGGGTCGATCCCGGCGCCTCGGTCTGGATCGTCAACGCCTACCAGCTCGCCGTCGTGGCGACGCTGCTGCCGATCGCGGCCCTCGGCGAGATCGTCGGGCAGCAGCGGATCTACGTCGCCGGGCTCGTCCTGTTCACGGGCGCCTCGCTCGTCTGCGCCCTGGCCTGGACCCTGCCGACGCTCGTCGCCGCCCGCGTGCTCCAGGGCGTCGGCGCGAGCGCGCTGATGGCCGTCAACGTCGCGCTCATCCGCTTCATCTACCCGGCCCACCAGCTCGGGCGCGGCGTCGGGCTCAACGCCTTCGTGGTCGGGGTCGGCTTCGCGGTGGGCCCGACCGTGGCCTCCCTGATCCTCGTCGCCGCGCCCTGGCCCTGGCTCTTCGCCGTCAACGTGCCGATCGGGCTCGGGGCCCTGGCCCTGGCCTGGACCGCGCTGCCGGACACCGGACGCTCCGGGCACGGCTTCGACGCGCCCGGCGCGCTCCTCACCGCGGCCACCTTCGCGCTCCTCGTGCTCGGGCTGGGCGAGGCCGCCCACGAGGGTCCGCTCTGGCGCATCCTCTCGGAGATCGCCGGCGCCCTCGCCTGCGGCACGCTGCTCCTGCGCCGGCAGGCCGGCCACCCGGCGCCGATGCTGGCCGTCGATCTCCTGCGGCGCCCGCTCTTCGCGCTCTCGGCCGCGACCTCGGTGTGCTCCTTCGCGGCGCAGGGCCTCGCCTTCGTCTCGCTGCCGTTCCTGTTCCAGCACACGCTCGGGCGCTCGCAGGTCGAGACCGGCTTCCTGATGACGCCCTGGCCCGTGGTGGTGGCCCTGATGGCGCCCCTGGCCGGGCGCCTCTCGGACCGCTACCCGCCGGGTCTCCTCGGCGGGATCGGGCTCGCCGGCCTCGCGGTCGGCATGGGGTTGCTCGCGGCCCTGCCGGCGAACCCGGGCGTCGCTGACATCGCCTGGCGGATGGCCGTCTGCGGGGCCGGCTTCGGCTTCTTCCAGGCGCCGAACCTGCGCGCCATCATGACGAGCGCACCGCCGGCGCGTTCGGGCGGGGCGAGCGGCATCGTCGCCACCGCGCGCCTCCTCGGCCAGACGGTGGGCGCGGCGCTCGTGGCGGCCTGCTTCGCGCTCGCGGACGCGCACGGTCCGGCCCTGGCGCTGGGGCTCGGCGGCGCGTTCGCGGGCGTCGCGAGCGCGGTGAGCTTCCTGCGCCTCGCGATCCGCCCCGAGCCGGCGCGCGGGCCGGCGGAGCGCTCGGTCTAGGGATCGCCGGCGCGGCAGGTGGCCCCGGCCCCTCGGCGACCGGGCGGCACTCGGCCGGGGACGGCCCGGAGCCTTGCGGCCGCCGGAGGCGGGCCGGGGCGAGCGGTTCGCGGGGCCGCGACGGCGCCCGCATCCGCGCCCGTGCCCTATCCCAGGTTGTTGCGTGCGCCCCGCGACGCGGGAGGCTCCGCCGTCTCCGGAACAGGAATCGCCCCGATGGACGCCCCACCGCACGCACGATCCTTCCCGGTCTCGGCCGGCATCCTCTTCGGGCTGGGATTGGGCGGGTTCTTCGACGGCATCATCCTGCATCAGGTGCTCCAGTGGCATCACATGCTGAGCAGCTGGTATCCCGTGAACAACCTCCGGAACCTCGAGCTGAACACGCTCTGGGACGGGATCTTCCACTCCGCGACCTACGTCTTCGTCATCCTCGGCTTGTACATCCTGTGGCGCGCCGCGCACCGCAGCCACCTCGCCTGGTCCAACACGATGCTCGCCGGGACGCTGCTGATCGGGTTCGGCCTCTTCAACTGCGTGGAGGGCCTGATCGACCATCACCTGCTCGGCGTCCACCACGTCAACGAACAGGCGCCGCACAGCCACTGGCTCTACTGGGATGTCGGCTTCCTGGTCTGGGGTGCGGCGATGCTGGCGGCGGGCTGGCGGGTCCTGCGGGCCGGGCGCCGCGACATGGCCGCGGCCGCAGGAGGGCCGGGCGCGTGACGCGGCGGGGCGCCGCAGGGCTGATCGGCCGGGCCCGGTCGCCGCTCGCCATCCGGCTCGCCTTCGCGCTCGCCGTCCTGCTGGCGACGGAGCCGGTCTGGGGATTGCTCGCGTTCGGCTTCAGTCCGACCCTCGACGACCTCCTGGCCCTGCGCTGCCTCGGCGGGGACGGGCTGCCCTGATCCCCCTGCGGGACGAGGAGCGGGGCCGCCCCTCGCCCCGACCGCGGCGGGGCGGTTTCCGGCCTGCCGGGAAATGCTCTAGCATGGCGCGCCGGGCACGGCCGGGACGAAGCCCTGATGAACAGCAAATCGCTGCAAGTCGTCGTGGTCGCCCTCGCCCTCACGGTGCTGCTGTTCGGGGTCCGGCTCGCGGACCCGCAGGTCCTCGCCGCGTCGCGCGAGCGCGTCTTCGACCTGTACCAGCGCCTGTCCTGGACGGCGGCCCCGGTCCTGCCGACCGTCATCGTCGACATCGACGAGGCGTCGCTGGCACGCTACGGGCAGTGGCCCTGGCCGCGCTCCGTGATGGCCGACATGACGCGGCGCCTGTCCGACCTCGGCGCGCGCACCGTCGGGTTCGACATCATCTTCGCCGAGACGGACCGCGCGTCCGGGCGCCAGTTCGTCGACGGGCTGTCGGGCAAGGTCGACAGGACCCTGCTCGACGCCGTGCTGGCGGCGCTGCCGGATCACGACCTCGCCTTCGCGTCGGCGCTGGCGTCGGCCCACGCGGTGCTCGGGTTCGCGTCCCTTCCCGAGCCGAGGGGCTCGCTCCTGCCGCCCCGGGCGACGATCGCCTTCGCGGGCCCCGACCCGACCGCCGCCCTCGTGGCGGCCCGGGGCGGCGTCTCGCCGATCGCCCGGCTCGCGGCGGCCGCCGAGGGCCTCGGCAGCATCAGCCTGACGCTCGGCGCCACCGAGGGCATCGTCCGGCGGGTCCCGATGCTCTACGCCATCGGCGGGAGGATCTATCCGAGCCTCTCGCTCGAGGCCCTGCGGCTCAACGACCGCGCCGGCACGATCACGGTGCGCAGCGTCGAGAGCCCCGGCGTCGCGGACCGCGCGGCGGTCAGCGTCATCGCGCTGCGCACCGGATCCCACACGATCCCGGTGACGGGGTCGGGCGAGATGTGGGTGAGGTTCCAGCGCGAGCGGGCCGACCGCTACGTTTCGGCCGCGGAGGTGCTGGACCCGGAGCGGGCGCCGGCGCTGCGGGACCGGATCGGCGGCAAGGTGGTCCTCGTCGGCACCTCGGCCGCCGGCCTCCTCGACCTGCGGGTGACGCCGCTCGGCGAGCAGGTGCCGGGTGTCTCGATCCACGCCCAGGCCATCGACCAGATCATCGGCCGCGACTTCCTCGAGCGGCCCGACTGGGCCGACGGCTTCGAGCTCTGCCTGACGCTCGTCGTCGCCCTGGGCATGACGCTCCTGCTGCTCAGGCTCGGCGCCAAGTTCTCCTTCCTGGTCGGCGGCGCGATCACGGCGAGCATCCTGGCCGCCTCGTGGACGGCGTTCGCCCAGTTCGGCCTCCTCGTGGACCCGACCTACCCGGCCGTCGCCGGCCTGATCGTCTACGTCGCCGTCAACGGCCAGCTCTACATCGCGACGGATCAGCAGAAACGCTTCATCCGCCAGGCCTTCTCGCAATACATCGCCCCGGCGCTCGTCCACCGGATCGAGCAGCATCCGGACGCCCTCAAGCTGGGAGGCGACATTCGCGAGCTGTCGATCCTGTTTCTCGACATCCGGGACTTCACCGCGTTGTCCGAGACCCTGACCGCGCCGCAGCTCATCACGTTCCTGAACCGGCTGTTCACGCCGATCTCCGACATCATCCTCGAGGAATTCGGCACCATCGACAAGTATATCGGCGACTCCGTCATGGCCTTCTGGAACGCGCCGGTGGACGTCCGCGACCACGCGGCGGCGGCCTGCCGGGCCGCCCTGCGGGTGCAGGCGGCCGTGGCCGCGATGAACGCGACCGACGCGCTCGGCCTCGAGGCCACGGCCTACCGGGGCCGACCGGTGCGCATCGGCATCGGCATCAACACCGGCGAGGCCTGCGTCGGCAACATGGGGTCCGAGCAGCGCTTCAACTACTCGGCCGTGGGCGACGCCGTGAACGTCGCGGCCCGCATCGAGGCGAGCTGCAAGAGCGTCGGCGCCGACGTGCTGGTGTCGGCCTCGACCGCCGCGATGCTGCCGGGATTCGCGCTCCTCGAGGTCGGCGAGACCGGCCTGAAGGGCAAGTCCTCGCGGACCCGCCTCTACGCCCTCGTCGGCGACGAGGGCGTGGCCGCGAGCGCGTGGTTCCGGTCCCTGGCGGACGAGCATGCAGGGCTGCTGGCCTCCGCCGCGGAGGGCCGCCGGCCCGCGCTGCACCGGGCGCTCGCGCGCTGCGAGGCGGCCGCCCCCCACCTGGCGGCGTTCTACCGGGCGCTCGGCGCGACGCTCGCGACGGCGGAGGTCGAGACGACGTGAGCAGGCATCCGCGCCGGGCGGGGACGCCCTCCTCCCCGCACCGGCAGGACGGCTCAGGCGTCGGCCGGGGACGCCGCCTGCGCGGCGCGGATCCCGGGCGCGGCGGCCTCGTCCCGCAGGGCCTCGGCCCGCGCGGCGAGGCGCGACCGGGCGGCGCCCGCGGCGTCCTCGCGCGGGGCGCGCGCCAGGACGGACCGGCGCAGGCGCTCCTTGGCCGACTGCCACCGTCCCGGGTGATACGCGTACCGGGCGCAGGGCGCGAACAGCTCGTGCTCCGAGGCCGGGTGGCGGCGCCGGAACCCGTCGACGTTGTCCCAGTGCTGACGCTCGCCCTCCTGCTGGGGGAAGAAGGTTTCGACCGGAACGTCGTTCGCGAAGATCACCGCGTGGTGGTCCAGCTCGATGTTGAAGTAATCGAGGTGGAGGCCGGAATAGTCGATCCGCCGGATGGTGCGGCCGTTGACGAGGCACCCGGCGGGGATCAGGCGGCCGTCGAGGGAGAGGCTGTGCTCCGGCGAGACGACCAGCGCGCGGCTCGGGATGCCGGCCGCGATCGCGTCCGGCTCGATCAGGACCGGCATGACGGCGTCCGGCCAGGGCTGCCCGGGCGCGCGGCGGAAATGCTGCCGGGGCACCCAGCGGATCCGCGCCGCCCCTTGCGCCGTCACGACCTCGTCCCCGGGGCGCAGGGTCTCGATGCTCCGCTCGCCGGTCCGCGTGCGGATGCCGGTCCCGCGCACGAAGCACTGGGCGCCCCCCGCGCCGCCCGACGAGGGGCCGCGCTCGAACAGCCCGCCGAGGGTGAGCACCGCGTCGACGTCGAAGCCGGACCGGGGTCCGCCCGCACCCGGCAGCCCGCCGGAGGCCTCGCGCTCGGGGGCCGTCCGGGCGCCCGCGGGTCCGTCTGCGGCCAGGTCCGGGCCGCCCCTCGGCGTGGTCCCGCTCCCCTCCGCGCTGCGCACGCCGAGGTTCGGCGAGGTCCGGAGCAGCTCGGCCCGGCCGTCCTTCCAGAAGCGGACGGCGTTCAGGATGTCGGAGGCCTCCACCGACCGGCACACCGGCGCGACGGTGCTGCAGGCATGGAACGCGCCGTGCAGCGCCTGCACCACCGTGAAATCCTCGTTCGCCACCATGTGGATGACGGTGCCGCGGATGCCGAGCGTCGCGTGGGGCGTGCGCAACTCGTACTTGTCGGAGGTCTTGGGGCCGCCTGACGCGAGGCGCATCGCACCGGTCAGCAGGTTCAATACAACCTGCCCAATTGTCTGGTCAGGATTATAGACGAATTTATCGAGTTTGACCTCGGAATTCGGGTACACCGTCAGGGTCGTGCGGTCAACGAAGCGCAGCGTGATCGCCCCGATCTGATGTGTTCTGATGATGTTATCCTGATAGACTTGCGATCCCGGCTCCAGATAGACAGTGTTCTCCAAGGACTCGCTCTGGACGGCAGGTATGACGACCTCGGCGCTGCCGATCTGCGGGGCTTTCGCGCAAGCGGGACTGACCGCGAGGGCGAAGGTCGCGGTGGCCAGGCAGTTCAGGGCCATCCCCTTGTTCATGAGCCGCTTCCTCGCCCGGTCGGGCATCAGACTGATCCCAGTCTTCGAGATCCTGCGCTTGTCATCGGAGTCCACATCATCCCGCCAGTAACCCGAAGGTCTGTGGCGGCTGCTGCCGTCCTGGCGGGTGCGGCAACTTGCCAGACTTCGGGCAGCGCGCCAAGTTCTTGCGCGGACGCGGTCCGGCCGCGGCGGCCGTGGGCCGCGGCGGCCGGGTTGACAGGGCGCTGGTGGCCCCCGTATTGGTCTGACCAAGGTCATCAGAAGTGATCGTCGGGATGGAAATCACGCGCGCCGACGAGGGCCGCACCGGGTTCGAGGCCGTGTTCGCGTTCCTGCGGGAGCGCCTTCTGGCCGGTTCGCTGCGACCCGGCGACCGCCTCGTCCCGGAACGGGAGCTCGCCGCCCAGCTCGGCGTCAGCCGCCCCGTCGTGCGCGAGGCGCTGCGGGCCCTGAACGCCCTCGGCATCGTCGAGATCCGCGACCGCTCGGGCACCGTGGTCCGCCGGCCGGACGTCAGGGTCCTCAACGATTTCTTCACCTTCGCTCTCGCCCAGCAGGCCGACGTCGCGGACGACCTGATGCAGGCCCGCATCGCGGTCGAGTGCCAGGCCGTCCGGCTCGCCTGCGAGCGGGCGAACGTCGCCGACCTCGAGCGCCTGCGGGCGGCGCTCGGCCGGATCGACGCGACGATAGACGATCCGCAGGCCGGGGGCGCGGCCGATTTCGCGTTCCACCGGGCCATCGTGACGGCGGGGCATTCCGACACGCTCGGCGTCCTGCACGACGCCATGGCGGCCGTCCTCATGCGCTCCCACGTCGACCGCCGCGGGCTCGTGCGCGCCGACGGCGCCATGAAGGCCTACCTGATCGAGGACCACCGCCGGATCTTCGAGGCGGTCGCCGCCCGCGATCCGGCCCGGGCGGACCGCGTCCTGCGCGGGCACTTCGCCATCGGCGACGATTTTCGGCGCCAGGCCGCGGTCGGCCTGCCCCCCGGCGCGGGCGCCACCCCGCCGTCCACCCAGGAAGAAGGACCTGAACCATGACGCGCGAGGGAGAAGCGGGAAGCGTCGGCTTCATCGGCCTCGGCACGATGGGCCGCGAGATGGCCCTCAACCTCGTGCGGGCCGGCCACCGGGTCCGCGGCTACGACGTCCGCGCCGAGGCCGTGGCAGACCTCGCGGCGCACGGCGCGGCGGCGGCCGCGAACCCGGCCGAGGCCGCGCGGGACGCCGACATCGTGGTCACGATGCTGCCGGACACCCCCCACGTCGAGACCGTGGTCTACGGCGAGGCCGGCCTTCTGCGCGCGCCGCCCCGCGGCCGCCTCGTCGTCGACATGAGCACCATCTCGCCGGTGGCGGTCCGGCGCATGCACGCGGACCTGCGGGCCGAGGGGATCGATCTCCTCGACGCCCCGGTCTCGGGCGGGCCGGCCGGCGCGCGCAACGCCGCCCTCACGATCATGGCCGGCGGCGACGCCGCCGCCTTCGCGCGGGCCGAGCCCTTCCTGCGCGCCATGGGCACGACGATCACGCATGTCGGCGCCGCGGGCGCGGGCCAGGCCGTGAAGCTGTGCAACCAGCTCATCTGCGGCATCAACATCCAGGCCGTGTGCGAGGCGCTGGCGCTGGCGCGGGCGTCGGGGGTCGATCTCGACCAGCTCCGGCAGGTGCTCCTCGGCGGCTCGGCGGCCTCGTGGATGCTCGACAAGCTCGGGCCCGCGATGATCGCGGGCGACGTCGCGGCAGGCTTCCGCATCGACCTGATGCTGAAGGACCTGCGCCTCGTCCTCGAGCAGGCCGGCGCCCTCGACGTGCCGCTCCCGGCCACCGCCCTCGTCACGAGCCAGTACATCGAGGCGCGGGCCCACGGCGAGGGCCGGAACGGCAACCAGGCGTTGTTCCGCGTCTACGACCGCATGACGGGCCGGGCGGCCGGCTGAGGCGACGGGCAGGCCGTGACGCTCCAGCTCGATTTCGGCGCGGTGCTCGAGCGGTGGCCGAGCCTCCTCGAGGGCGCCCTCCTCACGCTCCAGCTCGCCGTCATCGCGACGCTGGTCGGCGGCGCGATCGGCGGCCTCGCCGCCGTGGGACGCCGCAGCCGGAGCGCGGCCGTGTCCCGCCTCTGCGAGGTCTACGTCGAGGCGATCCGCAACACGCCGCTCCTCGTGCAGATCTTCCTCGTCTATTTCGGGCTCGCGAGCCTCGGCTTCCGCTTCTCGGCCTTCGCGGTCGCCGCGCTGGCGCTGACGATCAACGTCGGCGCCTACACGAGCGAGATCGTGCGGGCCGGGCTCGACGCGATCCCCCGCGGCCAGATCGAGGCCGCGGAGGGCCTGGCGCTGTCGCGCGCGCAGATCTACCGGCACGTCGTGCTGCTGCCGGCGATCGAGCGGGTCTACCCCGCCCTGACCAGCCAGTTCGTGCTCCTGATGCTGGCCTCGTCGGTCACCTCCCAGATCTCCGCCGAGGAGCTGACCGCCGTCGCGAACTACATTCAGTCGGACACTTACCGCGCCTTCGAGACCTACATCGTCGTGGCGGTGATCTACCTCGTCCTCTCGCTGGTCATGCGGGCGGGCTTCTGGGGCCTCGGCCTCGTCCTGTTCCCCCGGCGTCGGCGCCTCGGCACCCCGCTCTGAGGACGCGCATGAGTGGCTCCCTCAACCTCAACCACCTGCTGTTCCTCGGCCAGGGCGCGCTCTGGACGGTCGGGCTGTCGCTGATCGCGCTCCTCGGGGGCGGGCTCGTCGGCTTCCTCGTGGCGCTCTGCCGGATCTCGCCGAGCCGGGCCGTGAGGGTCCTGAGCGGCGCCTACGTGCAGCTCATCCAGGGCACGCCGCTCCTCGTCATCATGTTCCTGACCTATTTCGGCCTGCCGCCGCTCGGCATCACCGTGTCGCCGCTCGCCGCCGCCGGCGCCTCCCTGACGATCTACGTCGGGGCCTACCTCGGGGAGATCTGGCGGGGGTCGATCGAGTCGGTGCCGCGCCCGCAATGGGAGGCGGCCGAGGGGCTGGCGCTCTCGCGCACGCAGCGCATGGCGAAGGTGATCCTGCCCCAGGCATTCCGCATCGCGACGCCGCCGACCGTCGGCTTCATGGTCCAGATCGTCAAGAACACCTCGCTCGCCTCGGTCGTCGGGTTCGTCGAGCTCGCGCGGGCCGGCCAGATCATCAACAACTCGCTGTTCGAGCCCTTCCTGATCTACGCCATCGTGGCGATCGTCTACTTCGCCCTGTGCTTCCCCCTGTCGCGGCTGAGCCAGCGTCTCGAGCGCCGCGGCGCGCGGGGACGCACGACGCTGATGCCGGCCTAACGGAGGCGCCGCGCGCCATGCAGCACACCCCTCGCCATGCCGCCGCCGAGCCCGTCGTCGTCCTGCGGGACGTGCACAAGAGCTTCGGGCCGCTCAAGGTCCTCGACGGCGTGAGCTTCGAGGTCGCCCGCGGCGACGTCCTGGCGATCATCGGCCGGTCGGGCTCGGGCAAGAGCACGGCGCTGCGCTGCATCGACCGCTTCGAGCGGATCGACCGGGGCGAGATCCGGGTCTGCGGCCACCGCGTCGACGACCCCGGGCTCGACCTGCGGGCGCTGCGCCAGGACGTCGGCATCGTGTTCCAGAGCTACAACCTGTTTCCGCACCTCACCATCGAGGAGAACATCACCCTCGCGCCGACCGCCGTGAAGGGGATGCCGCGCGCCGACGCGCGCGCGCTCGCCGAAACCGTGCTGGCCCAGGTCGGCCTCGCCGACAAGCTCCGGGCCTACCCGGAGCAGCTCTCCGGCGGCCAGCAGCAGCGCGCCGCCATCGCCCGGTCGCTCGCCATGCAGCCCGAGGTGATGCTGTTCGACGAGGTCACCTCGGCGCTCGATCCGGAGCTCACCGGCGAGGTCCTGAAGGTGATCGAGGCGCTCGCCGCGTCGGGCATGACGATGGTCATGGTCACGCACGAGATGGGTTTCGCGAAGGGCATCGCCGACGAGGTGGTGTTCATGCATCGCGGCCGGGTGCACGAGCGCGGACCGGCCGCGATCCTCGCGGCACCCGCCACCCCCGAGCTCGCCCAGTTCGTGGGCACGGGCCTGTGACGACGAACGCGACCACCAGGGAGACACCACCATGAAACGCCCCGCTCTCGCGGCCCTCCTCGCGACGGCCTGCCTCCTCGCCCCCGGCGGCGCCCGGGCCGACCTCCTCGACGACGTCATGAAGGCGAAGAAGATCCGCGTCGCGACCGACCTCGCGATCCCGCCCTCGGGCATGATGGACCCGAGCCTGAAGCCGACGGGCTCCGACGTCGAGACGGCGCAGCTTCTCGCCAAGGACCTCGGTCTCGAGCTCGAGTTCGTGCAGACCACGGGGGCGACCCGCATCCCCAACGTCCAGACCAACAAGGCCGACGTCATCATCTCGACCCTGTCGGTGACGCCCGAGCGCGCCAAGGTGATCGACTTCTCGAAGCCCTACGCGGCGCTGCAATCGGTGGTCGGCTGCCTGAAGTCCATCGACGCGAAGGGCTGGCCCGACCTCAAGGGCAAGACCATCGCGGTCTCGCGCGGGACGACGCAGGACACGACGCTGACGAACATGAAGGACCGCGACCTGAAGATCACCCGCTACGAGGACGACGCCACGATGGTGACGGCGGCGGTCTCGAGCCAGGCGGATTGCGTCGCGACCTCCGCCACGATCGTCAACCAGATCGGTGCGAAGAACCCCGCGCGCGCCTTCGAGCCGAAGGTGCCGATCACGGCCTTCGACCTCGCCATGGGCGTGCGCAAGGGCGAGTCGCGGTTCCTCGACACGCTCAACGCGTGGATCGCCGCCAACCTGAAGAACGGCAAGCTCAACGCGATCTACGCGAAGTTCCACGGCAGCGAGCTTCCGCCCGAGATGCGGAGCTGAGGCGACGTCAGGGCAACCCCGGCGGCGCGGCCCGGACGCCGCCGCCGCGTATCGAACAGGATGGAGAGGATTCCATGCGTCTCGTGATCGGATCGGACCATGCCGGCTGGATGCTCAAGGGCGCCGTGGTCGCGCACGTGCGCGCCCTCGGGCACGAGGTGATCGACGTCGGCTCCTTCGACGAGAAGCCGGTCGACTTCCCCGACATCGCCCGGGAGGTGGCCCGCAAGGTCACGTCGGGCGAGGCGGACCGCGGCCTCATGGTCTGCGGCACCGGCGTCGGGGCCTCCATCGCGGCCAACAAAATGAAGGGCATCCGGGCCGCGGTGTGCCACGACGTCCACTCGGCCCACCAGTGCGTCGAGCACGACGACGTCAACGTCATGTGCGTCGGTGCCCAGATCGTCGGTCCCTGGCTCGCCAACGACCTGATCACCGCCTACCTCGCGGCGGAGTTCTCGACCGACGCGGATTTCCGCCGCCGGGTCGACAAGCTGCACGCCATGGATGCGGGCGGCTGACCGGCGGGGGCGCGCCGTGATCCTGGTCTTCGGCTCGATCAACGTCGACCTCGTCGCGCAGGTCGCGGCGATTCCGCGCCCGGGGGAGACCGTCCTCGCCCCCGGCTACGCGACGCTGTTCGGCGGCAAGGGGGCGAACCAGGCCGTCGCGGCGGCCCGGGTCTTGCCGCCGGGCCGCGTCGGCATGGCGGGGCGCGTCGGACGCGACGGCTTCGGCGCGGCCTGCCGGGACAACCTCGCGGCGCAGGGCGTCGCCGTCGCGCTGGTGGCGGCCGGGGACGAGCCCACGGGCTGCGCCTTCATCACCGTGGACGCCGGCGGCGAGAACGCCATCACGGTCGCGAGCGGCGCCAACGCGGCGCTCGCGGGCGGCGTGGTGCCGGACGACCTCCTCGGTCCCGCGACCCTCGCGGTGCTGCAGATGGAGGTGCCCCTCCCGGCCTCCCTCGCGGTCGCGCGCCGGGTCCGCGCGGCCGGCGGGCGCGTCGTCTGGAACCTGGCGCCGGTCCCGGCGCACCTCGCCGGGGCCGACCTCCGGGCGCTCCTCGGCGCGGCGGACATCCTGGTCGTCAACGAGCACGAGGCGCGCGCCGCCGCGGCCTCCCTCGGCCACCCGGGCGAGACGCCGGAGGGCGCGGGCGCGCGCCTCGCGGCCGAGGGGGCCGTGACCTGCGTGGTGACGGCCGGGAGCCGGGGCGCGGCGGCGTTCCACCCGGACGGCGGGCTGGAGCGGGCCGCCGCGCTCGCGGTGCGGCCCGTCGACACCACCGGGGCGGGCGACACCTTCGTGGGGATCCTCGCGGCCGGCCTCGACCAGGGCCGCGCCTTCGCGGACGCCCTCGCGCGCGCCTGCCGGGGCGCCTCCCTGGCCTGCCTTTCGCCCGGCGCGCAGGCCGGCATGCCCGACGCCCGCGCCCTCGACGCGCCCGGCTGAGGCGGAGCGCCGCGGCTCCCGGGCGCGCCGCGGGGTCGGCCGGCGGGCGGGCACCCGGCCGCGCCCTCCCCGCCCCTGCCCGAATCGGGCTCCTCCGCCGTCCCGTGTTGCCCTGCCGGCGAATCGGCGCTGGCGCGGGCAGACCCAGCTGGAGGGACGGATTTGAGCAGAACTCCTGTGTGTCAGCTAGGGGTTTGTCGATTCTACATTGACGATCCGCAGCTTTTCATTTCCCATCTGGCTTTCCAGCGCGAGGGCCTCACGATGAGTGACGTCGAAACATCCGCTCCGGACCAGATCGAGCGAACGAGCGACATCATCGCGGCGTACGTCGCCAACAACGTCGTGCAGCCCGGCGCCCTCCCGGATCTGATCGCATCGGTGCACGCCGCCCTCAACAAGTTGACCCAGCCGCCGGCGCCGGAGCCCGAGAAGCTGTCGCCCCCGGTCCCGATCCGCAAGACCGTGACGCCGGACCACATCATCAGCCTGGAGGATGGGCGCCCCTACAAGACCCTCAAGCGCCACCTCGCGGGACGCGGGCTGACGCCGGACCAGTACCGGCAGAAGTGGAGCCTGCCGCACGACTACCCGATGGTGGCCGCCACCTACGCGGCGCAGCGCTCCGAGCTCGCCAAGAACGCGGGCCTCGGGCAGGGCCGCCGGAAGGCCGCGGCCGCGAAGGCGACGGCCGCCGATGCCACCCTGGCGGAGAAGCCGGGCCGCGGCCGCTCCCGCAAGGCGCCGCCGCCGGCCGAGGGCTAGCGCGATCCCGGCTCCCGGCGGCCCGCGCCGGGCGTCACCCGGCGTCGCGGGGCGCGTCGGGCCCGAGCTGGACGATGCGGCGGCCGCGGTCCCAGACTTCGGCTCTCGCCGTCCCGGCGATCGCGCGGGCGCCGGCCGCGGCCTCCTCGTCGCTCCGCGCGTCGATGACGTGGACCGCGACGATGTGATTGCCCGCGCCGATCAGGTAGGCGCGGTACGTCGGTGCCTCCGCGCGCGTATCCCTGCACAATTTCACGACCTGATTGCCTGACATATACGACTCGTCCCCCTCACGAGAAAACATGCGTCGCCGGGCCGCCCAATGATGAAACCTCTGCTTGCTGATTCAGGCAGCATAGGCAGATTCCCGGCGAAAGTATACCTGAGTGACCGGACCTTCTGTCCGGATCCCGCGTGACCATCCAGTCATTAACGCGTAAGTAGTTGCGAGGCTTGCGGCTTCCCGGGCCGCTGGCGGGACCCGGCGTGATCTGTGCCGCCGGGCGGCCGTGCCGCTTGGGACCCTGCAATCATCACTGTCCTCAGCATCTTAGCCTGGCGATGCCTGTCCCGGAGGCCCTTGGCTGCGGCGCGACATCATCGGACCTGCTTTGCTCGGCCGTGATCGTGCGGTCCACCACCGGGCCGCGCGTCTCTCCGCGCGCTCCACCGCCGACGCGGATGCCGGTCCGGCGCGAGGGAGCGCGCCGCGACGGGGACCGGGCGCGGCACCGGCATGGCCACGCGCGGGTGCCGCCCTAGAGGGGGCGCCGCGACACCAGGGCGCCCCAGCCGTCGTGGTGGAGACGATCCCGCATCAGCCCGACGATGCCCTCGAGGTTGGCGATCGCTAGATCGAGCAGCACGGCCCTGGCGCGCCCAATATGGGCGACGCCGATCTCGAGCGGGACGTTGCGCCGCGCCGGCGCGGATTCGGGCTCGGGCCCGCGGGCGCTCGCGAAAGCCTCGAGCCGGTCGGCCAGGGCATCGACCTTGGCGGGAACGAGGCTGCGGTCCACCTCCGCCGGATCCGCGACGCTGATCATCGCCAGGACGCGGACCCAGAACACGCAGGCGAGGATCGCCGGCAGTTCCGAGGGGCGCCTCGCCCACCAGACGAAGGCGTGGTGGGCGCGCAGCGGACGCAGCGCCGCGCGCAGGTCGCGCAGGAGGCGGTCGGCGCGCCGGATCTCCGCCACGGGTGTCGCGGCGGCGTCGCCCGCCAGGCGCCGCGCACTGACCCGCAGCACCCGCGCGAGGGCCGAGACGAGATCGCCGCCGACCCGGTGCACGTGCGCGTGCGTGGGCGCCGGCAGGACGTAGAGGCTCACCAGGACCGCGGCCGCGGCGCCGATCGCCGTCTCCTCGAGGCGCAGCACCAGGATCGTCTCGGCCGGCGTGCCGAGCAGGCTGTAGACCAGCCCCAGGATGATGGTCACGCAGAAGATCGCCAGCACCTGCGAGATGGCGAAGACGTAGGCCAGGGCGAAGATGCAGACGAGCAGCGCCGAGACTTCCAGGACGGGATGGCCCGCCAGCGCGACGCTGACCACGACCCCGGCCACGAGGCCGACGAGGGTGCCCCCGACCCGCTCGGCGCCCTTGTGGATGGTGTCGCCGCTCGAGCGCGCCCCGAGGAAGACGAGGTAGGCGGTGAGGACGGCCCAGAACCACCGGTCCGGCGACGCGAGGTGGCCCCCGACCATGCTCAGGAAGGCCGCCGTCACGGCGCGGATCGCCGGCCGCCACGCCGGCGGCTGCCGCGCGCCGCCGGGCCCTGCCGCGCCGGCCGGGCCCTTTCGCGCCAGGCGGCCCGAGACGGCCTCGAGCGTGCGCGCGACGCCGAGCGCGGCGTCGTCGACGTCGGTCACCGCGGTGCCGAGGGGCGTCTCCGGCCGCCCGAGGGGGGTGCGCAGCTGGGTGCGCCGCCCGGCCGCGAGCCTGAGCGCCAGCAGGCGGGTGAGCGCCGCCTCGCGCCGGCTCATCGGCTGCGCGGCCATGAGGCCGGCCGAGAGGCTGATCAACGCGAGCTCGAAGCGCAGCAGCGCGAGGCTGAGCGCCTCCCCGGCCTCGGCATCGACGGCCGCGATATGGTCCTCGACCATCAGGATCGACTCGTTGAGCACGCCGAACAGGCGCCGCAGCCGCAGCCGCGAGGGCGTGCCGCGGTCCCGGGCGGCGCTCAGGCTCGCGTGCACGAGCCTGGCACCCTGCCGCTCGACCGCGCGCACGACCCGCCGGGCCGCCGCGAGCGGGCGCTCCGGCACGACGACGAAGCTGACGACCGCGACGATCGCGACCGCCACCGGGACCGCCGGCAGGATCGCCAGCAGGTGGCCGGGCTCGGCGCGCAGGAAGAGCACGAGGTACGTGTTGACGACGGCCGTGAGGCCGACCGCGACGGCCCGCGGTCCCCAGGACTGGAGGGCGATCGCCCCGAAGAGGATCGCCAGGAAGGCCGCCTGCCCGAGGAGGGGCTGCGCCGCCAGGAGCGCGCCCAGGACCGTCGTGGCGGCGGCCGCCGCGGCCATCGCCAGGATCGTGGCGAGGCGCTGGCGCGGGGCCGGCTCGCGCGGCAGCGAGGCGCTCATGAGGGCCAGCACGACGGCCACGGCGGGCGCGGCGACCGGCAGCTCGTGCGCGACCAGGAACGGCACGAAGACGAGCGCCGTCACGGCCACGCAGAGCGTGGTCCGGCAGGCCGAGCGGAAGCGCAGGCCGCCCGGATCGGAGGCGAGGAGCTCGGACCAGGATCGGGCCAGGGCCGCTCGTGCGTCGCGTGTGCTGATCGTCATTGCCCGGCCAGAGTGCCACGGTCGCCTCCTCGGCGGCAGGCGTGATTCGCGGGGCGGGCATGCCGGCCCGGTCCGGTCGCACCCGCCGGGACCGGCCGGCGGGGCCCCGCGCGTGTCCCGCTCGCGCCTCGGTCCATGGAAGCTCGGCGGTTCAGGGGCGGTTCATCGCCGGCATCGTTAGATCAACCGGTGAACCCAGCATCCGGGGACGATCATGAAGACGTTGGTTCTCTCTGCCGCCGTCGCGGCCTTCGCGGGCTCCCTGCTCGTGGCTCCGGCCGCCGAGGCGCGGCCGGGCTACCGGGGCGGGGGATACCACGGCGGCTACGCCTACCGCGGCGGCTACCGCGGTGGCTATCGCCCCTACGGCTACCGCCGCGGCCCGGGCGTCGGCGGCGCGCTCGCGGCCGGCGCGGCCCTGGGGATCATCGGTGGCGCGATCGCCGCCTCGCAGGCGCCCCGCTACGACTACCCGGCCCCGGCCTACGGGTACGACGGCCCCGGGCCCTCCTATTACGGCTACTGATCCCGGCGGCGGCCGGTTCGAGGCACGGCGGCGCACCGGCGTCGGCGCCTCGCGGGGCGTTCCCCGCGGCTCCGTCCCGGCCGGGAGGTCGCTACCACCCTCCTCCGTCTCTCTGCCGGCAGTAGCCGCCGATGTTCCGGTAGCCGGCCGGGCAGCGCCGGACGCAGGCGCCGGCCGCGAACTTGAGGGGTGGACGGCAGGCCTGCCGGAGGCGCGGCTGCTGGTAGGCGTAGTCCTGGGCGGGACTCTGCGCCGCGGCGTGGCCGGCCGCGCCGAGGGGCAGCGCGACGGCGGCGAGAAGGGCGGCGCGGGCGAGGCGAGCGTGCATCAGGCACTCCGATGGCGTGGCGGCTCGGTCCCGGGGCGCGCCGGACGTCGCCGCTCATCCCGGGCGGCTCTCGGATCCGGGCGAGGACGCCCGGCGGGACCGTCCGGGGAGGCATCCGCCGGACGGCGAAGGTTAGTACACTCCCTCGCGCAGAGATACGGGGTGCCGGCCGGGCCGGGCGCTCCGGCCGTCCTCGGCCCCTCCGGGGCGGTCCCGGGCACATGCGTGCGACGCAGGTCGCCCTCCCGCCGAGCCGCGTTGTTGCACTGCAACAAAATCCCCACCTTGACCGGGACGGGCCGAGAGGGATCCGGTCCGCCCAGGGGAAGACACCGATGCCCACCACCATTCCGGCGAAGAGCCGCCCCGCAACCCGCGGGCAGGCCGATGACCTGCTGATCGCCCGCGGGCAGATCGAGCTCGTCGACGCGCTGAGCGCCTTCCTCGTCCGCGCGCAGGCACGGGTCCGCCGCGTTCTCGCCAACCGGTCCTGAGCGAGGGGCCGGCCCGCCGGGCGCCCGGCCGGCGCTCGCGCGGTCGGGACAGGAGGCGCGACCCGCGACCCGAGGCGGTCCGCTCGCGGCTCCGTCGCGCCCCGCGTACCATCGCGTCGGCCTCGGTCGTCCTCCCGGAGACGGCGCCAGCTCGCGGACCCGTCATCCCTGGCAGCGTCCCGCTGCGCGTGCGCCAGCGGCGCGGGCGGGTTGCCGATGCGTCGCGCGGCACGACGCCGTGTTCCGCCGGCAGGCGGTCGACACCACGCGCCTGCTCCGGGCTTGGGGCGACGAGATCGCGGTGAGGTTCTTCGGCGACCGGGGCGCCGGCTCGCTGGAGGCCCCGACTACCCGACGAAGACGTGCCAGCCGGGCAGGAACGGAGGGCCGGCGCCCGCTCGACCGGAACGGGCGCCGGGTCTCGCTGGGTCTCAGGCCGGCAGCCTGCCGTCCGGCGTGTACCGGTCGACGGCCTGGGGCAGGTTGCGGGAGAGCCGCGCGAGCAGCTCCTCCCGCGAGAGCCCGGTGTGGTGCGTCAGCGTCGCCAGGACGTCCGGCCCGATCGCGGCCTCGAGCTGCGGGGGCCCGATCTCCTGGTTCGGGCCGTGGTTCACCCACGACTGCGCGGCGGCGCCCTGGCCGTTCTGCCGGAAACGCTCCAGCATCTCACCCAGGCCGCTGTTCAGGAAGCCGCCCGCCCCCGCGCCACCGGCGGCGGCGCCGAGGTTCCTGAGGAGGCCGCCCAGGCCACCCTGTCCGCCCAGGCCACCCTGTCCGCCCTGCTGGCCGGACGGGGCAGCGCTCCCCTGCCCGCCTCCGCCCAGCATTTCCGCGAGCTTGTCCCTGTTCTGGTAGCCAGCCAACGCGAGGAGGCCCAGAAGAGCCGTCATGGACGGAAATCCATCACTCATCCGACAGGTCCTTGTTGCTGCACCGGGGTGCGTCGGATGCATTAGGTGACCGCGACGGCCTTCCGCAAGCCGCGATGCGTCCGTGCCCTCACTGGCCCGGGCGGCGCCGCGCGGGCGACGGTCGGCCGCCGCGTGCTATCGCGGTGCCGGCGGCTGCGGTAAGCTCGGGGCGATCGTTCGCCGAGAGGCCCGAGGCCGATGCCGCCCCGCCTCACTCGCCAGGCCGACCGGAGGGCCTGTCCCGGTAATGGCCCGCCCGACGGCGCGCGCCGGCGCGCCCGCACGGGCGGTCGCCGCCCTGCCGGCGTCCACCGGGTGGTCGGATGAACAGGCGGGCGCTCCTCGCCGGCTCCCTGGCGGCGACCCTCGCCCGTCCGGGCCGCGCCGAGCCCCGGCCCTGGCGGGTGGGGTTCCTGCACCCGGGCGAGCAGGCCTACGTCGACTCGCGGGTCGCGGCGTTCCGCACCGGCTTCGCGCCGCCGCCGGGCTCGCCCGAGATCGTCACCCGCACGGCCTCCAACGACCTCGCCCGGCTGCCGGCCCTCGTGGCCGAGCTCGCCGCCGAGCAGGTCCAGGCGCTCTGCGCCGTCAGCCCGCCGGCCGTGGGCGCGGTCCGCACCGCCAGCCTCGCGATGCCGGTTGTCGCCCTCGACCTCGAGTCGGATCCGGTCGCAAACGGCTGGGTCGAGAGCCTCGGCCAGCCGGGCCGCAGCCTCACGGGCCTCTTCCTCGACCTGCCCGAGTTCACCGCCAAGTGCCTCCAGCTCCTCGTGGAGGCCGCCGGCGGCGCCCCGAAGGTGGGCGTGCTGTGGCACGGGGCGGCGGGCACGCTCCAGGTGCGCGCCGCCCGGGAGGCCGCCGCGCGCCTGAACCTCCCGCTCGAGGTCGCCGGCATCCAGGCCGCGGCGGAGATCGAGCCCGCCTTCGCGGCGCTCCACGCGGCCGGGGCCGGAGGCCTGCTGATGCTGTCCTCGCCCCTGTTCGGCGGCCGCGTCCGGCAGATGGCCGAGCTGTCCGCCCGCTACCGCCTGCCGGCGATCAACCAGCTCCCGGAATTCGCCGAGGCCGGCGGCCTGCTCGGCTACGGGCCCGAGGCACAGGGCATGTTCCGGCAGCTCGGTGCGCTCACGCGGCGGATCCTGGAGGCGGGCCCGGGCCGCCCGCTCCCGCCCGTGGAGCGGCCGGTCCGCTTCAAGCTCGTTCTCAACGCCAGGACCGCGGCGGCGCTCGGCCTGACGATCCCGCCGATGCTCCTCGCGAGCGTGGACGAGGTGATCGAGTGAGGCGCCGCGCGGTCCTGCTCGGCCTGGGGGCGGGCCTCGCGGCCGCGCGGGCCCGGGCCGAGAACGGGCCGGTGCGCCGGATCGCCGTCCTGAGCGGCGGCGGGCGCGCCGACGACGCCGACAGCCTCGCCCGCGTCGCGGCCCTCAAGGAGGAGCTCGCCGAGCTCGGCTGGACCGAGGGCCGCAACCTGCGCTTCGACCTCGAGTGGACGGACGGCCGGGCCGAGAGGATCGAGGCCGCCGCGCGGCGCGTCGTCGAGCGCCGGCCCGACGTGATCGTCACGAGCTCCACGCCCGCCGCGATCGCCCTGGCGCGCGCCACGCGCACGATCCCGGTCGTGATGGCCACCATCGTCGACCCGGTCGGGCTCGGCATCGTGGCGAGCCTCGCGCGCCCCGGCGCGAACCTGACCGGCTTCACCCTCGTCGACCTCGACCTCCTGCCGAAATGGCCGGACGTCCTGCGGGAGGTCGCGCCCGGGCTGGCGCGGGCGGCCCTGATCTACAATCCGCAGACGACGCCGTTCTACCCCGAGGTGATGCGCAAGCTGGCGCCCTCGAGCCGGGACGGCGTCCCCATGCATCTCGTCGCCATCGAGCGGCCGGAGGAGATCGAGGCGGTGGTCGCGCGCATCGCCGCCGCGCCCGGCACGGGGCTGGTCATGCTCCCGAACCCGCTGCTCAACGCCGAGCGCCGCCGGATCGCGGCGGCGACCGGGCGCCTGCGCGTCCCGTCGATCTCGGTCTTCCGCGACTACGCGGCCCAGGGCGGCCTGATGGCGTACGGGCCCGACATCCTGGCGATCTACCGGCGCGCGGCCGAGTACGTCGACCGGATCCTGCGCGGGGCGGAGCCCGGCAGCCTGCCGGTGCAGTCGCCCCTGCGCTACGAGCTCGCGATCAATCTCCGGGTCGCGTCGGCGCTGGGCCTGACGGTCTCGTCCTCGCTGCTCGGGCGGGCCGACGAGGTGATCGAATGAGGCGGCGCGACGTCCTCCTGGTGCTCGGCGGCGCGGCCCTGTGGGCGCCCCCGGCGGGCGGGCAGCCGGCGCTGCCGGTGATCGGCTACCTCGGCTCGGAGGCGCCGGGGCCCTACGCCAGCCGCCTCGTCGCGTTCCGCCGGGGCCTGGCGGAGGCGGGCTACGTCGAGGGCCGCAACGTCGCGATCGAGTTCCGGTGGGCGGCCGGCCAGTACGGCCGGCTCCCGGCCCTCGCGGCGGACCTGGCGGAGCGCCGGGTGGCGGTCATCGTGGCGCCGGGCGGCGCCGAGGTCGTGCTCGCCGCCAAGGCGGCGACCACCGACATCCCGATCGTGTTCGAGCTCGGCGGCGACCCGGTCGCCCTCGGCGTGGTGGGCAGCCTGGCCCGGCCGGGGGGCAACCTCACGGGCGTCTCGAGCCTGAGCGTCGGCGTCACGCCGAAGCGGCTCGAGTTCATGCACACGCTGCTCCCGGCCGCCACCGCCTTCGCGGTCGCGGTCAACCCGACGAGCCCCACCGCCCCCGCGCAGGTGAGCGACCTGAGGGCGGCGGCGGACCGTTTCGGATTGCGGCTGCACCTGCTGCACGCCAGCAACGAGCAGGATTTCGAGGCGCTGTTCGCCTCGTTCCCGCGGCGGGAGGCTGGCGGGATGCTGTTCACGTCCGATCCGTACTTCGCGTACAGGAGCCAGTCGCTCGCCGCGCTGGCGGCCCGCCACCGCGTCCCGGCGATCACCCAGTCGCGCGACTTCCCCAACGCGGGCGGCCTGATGAGCTACGGCGGCGATTTCGACCAGTCGCACCGCGACGCGGGCCTCTATGCCGGCCGCATCCTCGCGGGCGAGAAGCCCGCGAACCTGCCGGTCCAGCAGGTCACGAAGGTCGAGCTGTTCATCAACCTCAGGGCGGCGGGCAGCCTCGGCATCACGGTCCCGCACTCCGTCATCAGCAGCGCCGACGTGGTGATCGAATGAGCGGGGCCGCGGCGACACCGCTCCGCGCGACGGCGTCCGGCCCGAGCGAGCCGGCCTCCCGGCTGCGGCGGGTCCCGCTGTCGGTCAAGCTCGCCGTGGCCCTGGTCGGGCTCGTCACGCTCGTGCTCCTCGTCAACGGCGTCGTGAACCTCTGGCTCAACTACGACGAGGCGAAGCGGACCGCCGTGCGGTTGCAGCAGGAGAAGGCGCACGCCGCGGCCGAGCGCGTCGACGCCTTCATCGCCGAGATCGAGAACCAGATCGGCTGGACCACCCGGGCCGAGTGGCGCCGCGTGCCCCCCGAGCAGCAGCGCTACGACTTCATCCGGCTGCTCCGGCAGGCGCCGGCGATCACCGAGGCCTCCTACCTCGACGCCGCCGGCCGGGAGCAGCTCAAGGTCTCGCGGCTCGAGCCGGACGTGATCGGGAGCGGGCGCGACTTCTCGGGCGACCCGCGCTTCGTGCGCGCCGTCGCCGACAAGGTCTGGCTCGGCCCGGTCACCTTCCGGCGCGGCTCCGAGCCGTACATGACGGTCGCCGTCGCGCACGCGGGCAAGCACCCGGGCGTGACGGTCGCCGAGGTGAACCTCAAGCTCATCTGGGACGTGGTCTCGGCGATCCACGTCGGCGACAAGGGCTACGCCTTCGTGGTGTCCGACACGGGGCGGCTGATCGCGCATCCCGACCTCACCCTCGTGCTGCGCGACACCGACCTCTCCCGGACGCCCCAGGTCCGCCACGTTCTCGCGTCGCCGGGCGGACCCGAGACGGAGCCCGAGATCACCCTCGACCTCGACGGCCGCCGCGTCCTCACGGCGCACGCCCGCATCGAGCGCGTCGGCTGGATCGTCTTCGTCCAGTCGCCGGTGGCCGAGGCGATGGCGCCGGTCTACACCGCCCTGTACCAGGCGCTGACGCTCCTCGGCCTCGGCCTCCTGCTGGCCACGGTCGCGGGCACGCTCCTGGCCCGCCGGATGGTGGTGCCGATCCGCCGGCTGCAGGAGGGCGCCGAGCGCCTGGGCGGCGGCGACCTCACGCAGCGGATCTCCATCCGCACGGGCGACGAGATCGAGACGCTCGCCGACCGCTTCAACCAGATGGCCGGCCGGATCCAGGATTCCTACGAGACCCTGGAGGCGAAGGTCGGCGAGCGCACCCACGACCTGAACGAGGCCCTGCGCCAGCAGACCGCGACCGCGGAGGTCCTGAAGGTCATCAGCCGCTCGGCCTTCGACCTCGAGGCCGTGCTCTCGACCCTGACCCGCTCGGCGGCGGAGCTGTGCGGGGTCGAGCGGGTCGTGATCGTGCTGCGGGACGGGGACGGATACCGGCTCGGCGCCGCGACCGGCCTCGCGCCCGAGAGCGAGCGCTTCGTCCGGGCGCATCCCGACCTCGCGGGCCGGGACGCGGTCGTGCCCCGGGTCGTGCGCTCGGGTGCCGTCGAGCAGATCCCCGACCCCGCCGGCCCGCCCGAGGCCCAGCACGGCGCCGGCGCCGTGCTCGGCGTCCCGCTCCTGCGCAACGGAGCGGTCGAGGGCGTGTTCGTGCTGACCCGGCCGGAGCCCGGCGCCTTCCCGGCCCGCCAGGTCGAGCTCGTCCAGACCTTCGCCGACCAGGCGGTGATCGCGGTCGAGAACGCGCGCCTGTTCGGGGAGGTGCAGGCCCGCACGGGGGAGCTGACAGCCTCCCTCACCGACCTGCGGGCCGCGCAAAGCCGCCTCGTCCAGTCCGAGAAGCTCGCCTCCCTGGGCCAGCTCACCGCCGGCATCGCCCACGAGATCAAGAACCCGCTGAACTTCGTCAACAACTTCTCGGCGCTCTCGGCCGAGCTGCTCGACGAGCTGCGCGAGGCGCTCGACGCGGGCGCCCTCGACGGCCGGGCGCGGGAGGAGGTCGAGGAGCTGATCGGCCTGCTCCAGGGCAACCTCGCCAAGGTCGTCCAGCACGGCAAGCGCGCCGACTCGATCGTCAAGAACATGCTGCTGCACTCCCGCGAGGGCTCGGGGGAGCGGCGCGAGGCCGACCTGAACGCGCTGGTGGAGGAGAGCCTCGCCCTCGCGTATCACGGCGCGCGGGCCGAGAGGCCCGGCTTCAACGTGACCCTGGTGCGCGACCTCGATCCGAGCGCCGGCACGCTCGCGCTCTACCCGCAGGAGATTACCCGCGTCCTCCTCAACCTGATCACCAACGGCTTCTACGCGCTGCGCAAGCGCGAGGCGGAGGGCGGGGAGCCCGGCTTCGCGCCGACCCTGATTGCCGCGACCCGCAACCTCGGGGATAAGGTCGAGATCCGCATCCGCGACAACGGCACCGGCATCCCGGACGAGGTCAAGGCCAAGATGTTCAACCCGTTCTTCACCACGAAGCCGGCCGGCGAGGGAACCGGGCTCGGCCTCTCCCTCAGCCACGACATCGTGGTCAAGCAGCACGGCGGCACGCTCGACGTGGCGACGGCACCGGGCGCGTTCACCGAGTTCACGATCGTGCTGCCCCGCGGCGGCGCGGCCGCTCCGGGACGCGCCCCATGAGCGTGCTGATCCTCGTCGTCGACGACGAGCCGGACGTCGCCGACCTGTTCCGGCAGCAGTTCCGGCGCGAGCTGCGCGCCGGGCGCTTCGGCCTCGCCTTCGCGCACTCGGCGGCCGAGGCGCTGGAGCGCATCCGCGCCCCGGGCGACAGCACCCTGATCCTGGTCTTCTCGGACATCAACATGCCGGGCGTGACCGGCCTCGAGCTGCTGCCGCAGGTGAAGCGGACCTGCCCGGACGTCCCGGTCATCATGATCACGGCCTACGGCGACGCCGAGACGCGCCGCAGGGCGGCCGAGGGCGGCGCCGCCGACGTCCTCGTCAAGCCCATCGACTTCACGGTGCTGCGCAAGGAGGTCGACCGGCGCCTCGCCGAGATCGACGCCGCCGCATGAGCCTCGGGGCCGCCATCGCCAAGATCCTGGTCGTCGACGACGAGCCGGATCTCGAGGCCCTGATCCTCCAGAAGTTCCGGCGCCGGATCCGCGAGGGGGCGGTGACCTTCCTGTTCGCCCGCGACGGCGTCGACGCCCTGGCGCTGCTCGCCGAGCACCGGGACGTCGACCTCGTCGTCTCCGACATCAACATGCCGCGCATGGACGGCCTGTCCCTGCTGGCCAAGCTCCAGGAGGCGGACGAGAAGCTCTCGACCGTGATCGTCTCGGCCTACGGCGACATGGCGAACATCCGCGTCGCCATGAACCGCGGCGCCTTCGACTTCCTGACGAAGCCCATCGACTTCACCGACTTCGAGACCACCGTCGACCGGACCATCTTCCATGTCCGGGCCATGCGGGAGGTGCGCCGCCGCCAGGTGGAGGCCGAGCGCGCGCACGCGACCCTGTCGCGCTACTTCTCGCCCAACCTCGCCGAGCGGCTCGCGGCCGACGCCTCCTCGCTCGCGCCGGGCGGGCACCGGCGCGACGTCGCCTCGCTGTTCACGGACGTCGCCGGCTTCACGTCGCTCGTCGAGAGCCTCGACCCCGCCCTGCTCGCCGAATTGCTGAACGGCTACCTCGCCCTCATGACCGGCATCGTCTTCGCGCACGAGGGCACGGTGGGCAAGATCGTCGGCGACGCAATCCACGTCCTGTTCGGGGCGCCCGGCGACCAGCCCGACCACGCCAGCCGGGCGGTCGCCTGCGCGCTCGCCCTCGACGAGGCCGCCGAGGCCCAGCGCGTCCGATGGCGCGAGCGCGGCGTCGACCTCGGCGCGACGCGGATCGGCGTGCATGCCGGGCCGGCCATCGTGGGCAATTTCGGCGGCGACCGCTTCTTCGACTACACGGCCTACGGCGACACCATCAACACGGCGGCGCGGCTGGAGGCCGCCAACAAGGCGCTGGGTACGCGGATCTGCATCAGCGCGGCGGTGGCCGAGCGGGCGGAGGGTTTTCGCGGGCGGCCGATCGGGGACCTGGTGCTGCGCGGCAAGGCCGAGGCCCTGCGCGCCTTCGAGCCGCTGAGCCCGGCCGTCTACGCCGATCCCGGCACGACGCGCTACGGCGAGGCGTTCGACAAGCTCGCGGCGGGCGATCCCGCCGCCATGCCGGCCTTCGCGTCCCTGGTGGGCCTGCGGGCCGACGACCACCTGGCGAGCTTTCACCTGCGGCGGCTCCTCAACGGGGAATCCGGCACGCGGATCGACCTGCGGGCGGCCTAAATCGGCGCGCGGGCGGTCCCGGGAGGCAGCGCGTCTCCCCCGCGGGTTCAGCGCGGCGCCGGACTGCCGGAGGCCGGTCCGGAGGCGGCCGTGAGCGGCTCCATCCCGCTCTCGCGGATGGCCCGGGCCGCCGCCGGGGAACCGAGGAACCGGATCAGCGCGCGGGCGGCCTCCGGCTCCTTGTCGCCCGCCACCTGCCCGGCCGAGAACTCGGTGTAGAGCTGGGCCTCGGCGGGCAGGAGGCCGACGATCGTGATGCCGGCGACCGGCTTCAGCTCGCTCACCTGCTGGAACCCGATCTCGGCCTCCCCGCGGGCCACCACGGCGCCGACGGGCTCGGCCGGGATCATCCGGGCCTTGCCGGCGACCGCGTCGGCGATCCCGAGGCGCTCGAACATCTCGGTCCGGATGTAGACGCCGCTCGCGCTGTCCGAGTAGGCGATGGACCGCGCGGCGAGCAGGGTCCGGCGCAGGTCGTCGAGCGTGCCGATCTCCGGCGTCGGCGCGCCCTGGCGGACGGCGAGCGCGATGCCGGAGCGCGCGAGCGGCGTGCGGCTCGCGGCCTCGACCCTGCCCTTCGCGATCAGGTCGTCGAGGGCGTAGCCCACCATGATGACGACGTCGATCGGCTCGCCCCGCTCCAGCCGCGCCGGCACCGCCTGCGGCGTGTGGCCCATCGAGGGGCCCCATTCCGCCACCAGGGTGTGGCCGGTGTCGCGCTCGAAGGCCGGAGCGAGGGCGCGGTAGGCGGCGGCGAACCCGCCGGAGCTGACCACCCGGACCTCGGCGGCCTCGGCGGCTGCCGCGAGGAGCGCCGCCGCGAGGCCGAGGGCCGCACCGCAGGACAGGACGGGTCGAGGGATCACGGGCATCCTCCTGAGGCGTGCCGGCCGAGGCGCCACGCCCCCGGCCGACCGGACGACTCCGGCGCCCCCTCCTCTCACCGCGGCGGCCGGCCCGTCAATGCGCGGGCCGCCCCGCGGGCGGGTGGGGCACGGGGCCGGCGCCCCGCCGGTCAGCCCAGCGCGACCGCGAATCCGCGCTTCACGGCGGGCCGCTCCATCAGCGCCTCGTACCAGCGCTTCACGTGGGGATAGTCGGCGAGGTCCACCTGGTGGCGCTCGTGGCGCCAGGCCCAGCCCAGGATGGCGAAGTCCGCCACCGAGAGCGGGCCGGCCACGAACTCGACCCCGGCCAGGCGGCGGTCGAGGACGCCGTAGAGCCGCCGGGTCTCCTTGAGGTAGCGCGCGAGCCCGTAGGCGCGGTCCGCCTCGTCGACGGTCAGGAAGTGGTGGACTTGGCCCGGCATGGGCCCGAAGCCGCCCATCTGCCACATGAGCCATTCCAGCACGGCCACCCGGAGCCGGCGGTCCCCGGGCAGGAACCGGCCCGTCTTCTCGCCGAGGTAGACGAGGATCGCGCCGGACTCGAACACCGAGAAGGGCTCGCCGTCCGGCCCGTCCGGATCCACGATGGCGGGAATGCGGTTGTTCGGGCTGATCGCCAGGAACGCCGGGTCGAATTGCCGGCCCTTGGTGATGTCCACCGGCACGACGCGGTAGGGCAGGCCCATCTCCTCGAGGGCCACGCTGATCTTGCGGCCGTTGGGCGTGTTCCAGGCGTACAGGTCGATCATGGCGGACACCTCCGTTCGCGGCCCGACAGCTATCCGGGCCGGCCGCGTTCGGCAATTCGGCGGCGCGCGCGACGCGCCGGGGGCGCCGGCGGCAGCACCGCATCGCGAACCGGCCGCATCGGCCCGGGACGCGGGAGGTGTTCACGGGGCCGGAGGCGCCCTACACCTCACCGGGGCGGTCCGGGACCGGGCGCGGATCGCCGCCGGGACCCACACCCTCACTGAGCGGCAGGATGGCATGACGGACGGCACCAGCGAGCGGACATCCCTGTCGGCCGAGGACCGGGAGCGGGTCCTCGCGGCGGTCGACGCCGCCTTCGAGCGCCAGATCGCCACCACGGTGGCGCTGACCGCGATCCCGAGCACCCGCGGGCAGGAGGGCCCCTGCCAGGACATGGTCGCCGGCCTCCTGCGCGCGCGCGGCTACGAGGTCGACGACTGGCGGATCGACCAGGCGGAGCTCGCCGCGCTCCCGGGCTACGGTCCCGTCGAGACCGACTTCTCGCGCGCCCGCACGGTGGTGGGAACCTACCGGCCCGCCCGGGAGGCCGGACGCTCCCTGATCTTTCAGGGCCATTGCGACGTCGTCCCGGCCGGCCCCCTCGACATGTGGGCGCGCCCGCCCTTCGGGCCCGTCGTGGAGGACGGCTGGCTCTACGGCCGCGGGGCGGGCGACATGAAGTCCGGCACCGTCGCGGCGCTCTACGCTCTCGACGCCCTCGCGGCGGCCGGGCTCGCGCCGGCGGGCCGCATCCACGTCCAGTCCGTGATCGAGGAGGAGAGCACGGGGCTCGGCGCCCTCTCGACGCTCCAGCGCGGCTACCGGGCCGACGCCTGCCTGATCCCCGAACCGACGGACGGGCGCCTCATGCGCGCGCAGGTCGGGGTGATCTGGTTTCGCCTGCGCGTGCGCGGCGAGCCGGCCCACGTGGCCCGCGCGGCGACCGGCGCCAACGCCATCAAGGCCGCCTACCACCTGATCCAGGCGCTCGAGGGCCTGGAGGCGGAGTGGAACGGGCGGGCGCGCGACGCCCGCTACTTCGGGACGCTGGCGCACCCGCTCACCTTCAATCCCGGCATCATCCGGGGCGGGGACTGGGCCTCGAGCGTGCCGGCCTGGTGCGACGTCGATTGCCGGATCGGCATCCTGCCGGGCTGGCGGGTCGCGGAGTGCCAGGCCGAGATCATGGCCTGCGTCGCCGCCGCGGCCGCGGCCCATCCCTTCCTGGCCGGGAACCCGCCGGAGGTGGTGTGGTCGGGCTTCCTGTCGCCGGGCTACGAGGTCGCCGGGGCCGAGGCGGCCGAGGCGGTGCTGGCCGAGGCCCACGGCCGGGTCTACGGCGGTCCCCTCGAGGAATCCTACTTCACCGGCCTGACCGACGCCCGCTTCTACGGGCTCGATCACGGCATCCCGGCCTTCTGCTTCGGGGCCCGGATGGAGCGCGCCCACGCGTTCGACGAGCGCGTCGAGCTCGATTCCCTGCGCCGCCTGACGAAGACCCTCGCGCTCTTCGTGGCGGGGTGGTGCGGCGTCACGCCGGTCCCCGGGCGCGGCGTGCGCGGCGAGCCGCCGCCGCGTGCGGACGGCGAGAGCGCGGCGGGCGGGCCCCCGGTCAGGCCAGCGTGAAGCGCAGTTCGCCGAGCCCCTCGAGGCTGCACGCGACCGCGTCCCCGGGCTTGAGCCATTGCCGCTCGCCGCGGGGCTTCTTCTCGCCGAAGATCACGCCGTGCGGCGTGCCCGTGTAGAAGATGTCGCCCGGCTTGATCGTCATCATCTTCGAGGCGAAGCTGATGAGCTGCCGGCAGTTGAAGATCATGTCGCTGGTGTTCCAGTCCTGGCGCTGGACGCCGTTGACGCGCGTCTCGAGCCGCAGGTTGTTCGGGTCCTTCACGCGGTCGCTGGTGACGAGGTAGGGCCCGAGCGGCGCGAAGCCGTCCGCGGTCTTGCCGATCATGAACTGCGAGGTGAGCGTCTGCAGGTCGCGGGCGCTGAAGTCGTTGCCGGTCGCGTAGCCGGCCACGTAGTCGAGCGCGTCCGCCTCCGACACGTTGCTGCACGCCCGGCCGAACACGATCACCAACTCGACCTCGTAGTCGAACTCGCGCGCCACCGCGGTCGGGAGCGCGATGGTGCCGCCGTGGTGGTTGAGGCTGTTGTTGTACTTGTTGAAGAGGGGCGGGTCCTTCGGGATCGGCGTGCCGGTCTCGGCGGCGTGGTGCCGGTAGTTGAAGCCCATCATGATGATCTTCTCGGGCCGGGTCACCAGAGGCGCGTACGCGATGCCCTCCTCGCGCAGGTAGGCGGATTGCGGCCCGCGCGCGGCAGCCGCGTCGACCAGGGCCCTGAGGACGCCGCCGCGTCCGTTCTGGAGGAGGTCGTCCATGTCGGCCGGCGCGGGCAGGCCCAGCGCCTCGGCCGCGGCCGTGACGTCGAGGATGCCCCGGTCGGTCTTAACGCCGAGGCCGTAGCCGCTGCCGCGCCGCATGTTGAGGAGCGTCATGTCGCGCGGCATCTCGAAGGCTTCGGGCGCCGCCGCGGCCGCGGGCCGCAGGTCCAGCCCGGCTGTCGCGGCCGCGACGCCGACCGTGCCCATCAGGAAATCTCGACGACCGGTTTCCATGTGCTCTCCTCCCGTCCGTTCGTGTCCGTGCCGGTTCGCGCCGGCCCGTCTACCTGGCCTCGGCGGCCTTGCGCTTCCACAGGTCCCAGGCGCGCAGGTGGATCTGGTCCAGGGCCTTGTCGGCCTTCTCGCTCTCGGCGGCGTCGAGGTACGTGACCGGGCCGCCGAGCGCCATCGCCTGGCCCTGCACGCGGGCGTTCACCTCCGTGTAGACGGCGCGGAACACCGCCATCGGGATGGTGGAGCCGACCACGACGTCGCCGTGCCCGCGCATGAGCGCGACCGGCCCGGCGCCCAGGGTGGCGGCGAGCGCCCGGCCGAGGGCGGGGTCGCGCACCAGCATGTCGGTGGCGCCGGCGGCCTGCCGGATGTCGAAGACCGGCACGCCGCCCGCCAGGAAGGCCGCGATGTGGTAGGCCGCTCGCAGGGGGGCGCCCGTGATGCCGAACGGGATCACGGCGGGCGAGTGGCTGTGGACGACCGCCTGCACGTCGCCGCGGGCCCGGTAGATCTCGCCGTGGATGAAGCGCTCCAGGAACACGGCCCGGCCCCGGGCGTCGAGGGCGTTGCCGTCGAGGTCGAACTCCATGATGTCGTCGGGCTTGACGAGCGCCGGCGCCAGGGAGCGCGACATCAGGAACCGGTTCGGGTCGCCCGGGTGCCGCACGCTGACGTGGCCGAAGCCGTCGACCACGCCCTGGTCGGCCAGGATGTGGTTGGCGGCCACGAGGTCGTCGACGAGCGCGGCGGGCACACCCTCCGCGGCGCGCGCCGCCCCGGCGCCGAGCGCGGCCGCGCAGGCGAGGCCCCGGAGGAGCCGGGACGCGGGCGAGGCCGCGGTGCGCGCGCGGCCCAGGGCCGCGATGCTGTCGACGGGCCTCATCGGGCGCCTCCTCCGGTGCGGGGCCGAGCCGTGGGACGGCCCGTGCCGGGCTCGCCCCGCGGCCTGGACCGCGGGGCGAGCCCGCGGCCGATGGCCCGGCCGCCAGACGACAATCGGGAGAATCGGCGGGACGTCAACCGGCAGCCCGGTTCTGCCGCCGCGCCGGGCCGGTCGCGCCGCACGCCCGGAACCGGCCCGGGACGTGCGGGGCAAGGCCGTCCTCAGGCGCCGCCGTCGTGGCGCAGCGAGCGGCCGAGCAGGCCGAAGCGGCTGCCGGGGGACGCGGGCGGGCCGTCCTGCCCGCGGCCGGCCACGACGACGAGGCGCTGGACCTCGCCCCGCAGGTAGGCCTGCAGGAACCTGTCGTAGCTCTTGAAGGAGACGCAGCCGTTCGAGGCGCCGCTCGGCCCGAGCATGTAGGTGTGGGCGAGCAGGCCGTTGCGGCCGTAGATGGCGCCGGGGCCGCCCACGGGATTGAGGCGCAGGGCGCGCACGCCGTGGAAGAGCTGCTCGCGCTCGGTCAGGTCGTAGGTGCCCGGCGGCGTCGCGCCGCGCATGCGCAGGTGCACGTCGCGCGGGTCGTCCATGCTGCTGCCGAGGCCGGAATGGGCCTCGAGCGTCTCCCCGCCCGGCAGGTACACCAGGCGGGCGCTGATGTCGTAGACGGCGGTGCCGGCCCGCGCGGACGGGTCGGGGACGGGGCTGAGGCGCCGCGGCGGCGTCGCGAGGCCTCCGCCGCCGTCCAGCGCCGCGTAGGAGAGGGCCTGCCCGGACGAGGGTTGCAGGCCGAGCAGCTTCTCGAAGAACGACCTCTCGTCGGCGGCCGCCGCGGCGCGGGCGGCAAGCCTCGCCCGCGGCGAGACCGGCCGCTCCGCCAGCCGCCGCGTTTCCATGACCGGCCCGGGGCGCAGCCCGGAAGGGCGTGGCGCCGGCAGCGGCACGGCCGGGGCGAGCCGCGCCACCTCCGGCGCG
>NZ_KZ984626.1 GCF_003574465.1 Methylobacterium crusticola | reverse complement strand
GGCGGCGCAGCGCCCGCCGGTCCGCGTCGGCCCGGTGCGGCGCACGGGGCGGAAGGCGCCGCGCCCGGCCCGGTGCCCCCGCGGCCGGCCCGGGCTCCGGCCGGCGTGGCACATCGGTTGCTGGCGCGAGGCCGACTGCCCGAGGGAGCCCCCATGACCGATCGCGACCGACCCTGCCGGAGCCCCCGCTGATGCCGCGCCGGGCCGAGGTGCTGCGCCTGCCGATGGCGGCGCCCGACGACGTCGCGAGCCTCGCCGCGGCGGTGGCCGCGGGGCGGCTCGATCCGGGCGCCGTGGTGGCGGTGTTCGCCAAGACCGAGGGCAACGGCTGCGTCAACGACTTCACCCGGGCGCTCGGCGTGCACGCCCTGCGGGCCTTCTTCGCGCCCCTCGTGCCGGAGGGCGCGCTCGCGCGCATCGCCATGGTGATGTCGGGGGGCACCGAGGGCGGGCTGTCGCCGCACTGGCTGGTCCTCAGCGCGGTGGAGGAGCCGCACGGGACGGGGCCGGCCCTCGCGATCGGGCAGGCCCGGACGCCGGTCCTGGCCCCGGAGGATCTCGGGCGGCGGGCCCAGGTCGAGAGCGTCGCGGCGGGCGTGCGCGCCGCCATGGCGCAGGCCGGCCTCAGGCCCGGCGAGGTCGCCTACGTCCAGGTGAAGTGCCCGCTCCTGACCTCGGCGCGCATCGCCGAGGCCCTCGCCCGCGGGCGCGAGCCGGCCACCCGCGACACCCTGCGGTCCATGGGGCTGTCCCGCGGCGCCTCGGCCCTCGGCGCCGCCCTGGCGCTCGGCGAGATCGCCCCGGAGGTGGTGCGCGAGGCGGTCGCCGATGTCGGCCTCGCGCACTACGCGCGCCGCTGCGGCGCCTCCGCGGGCGTCGAACTCGCCGACCACGAGATCGTCGTGATGGGGATGTCGCCGGGCTGGAGCGGGCCGCTCGCCATCGACCACGCGGTCATGCGCGACGGCATCGACGTCGCCCCGGTCGCCGCCTGCCTCGCCCGGCTCGGGCTGACGGGGCCGGGCGGCCTCGTGGACGAGGCGGGCCGCCGGCGCCTCGTCGCGGTGCTCGCCAAGGCGGAGGCCTCCGGCGACGGGCTGGTGCGCGGCCTGCGCCACACCATGCTGACCGATTCCGACATCAGCGCCACGCGCCACGCCCGCGGCTTCGTGGCCGGCGCCCTCGGGGCGCTCACGGGCCGCACCGACCTGTTCGTCTCCGGCGGGGCCGAGCACCAGGGGCCGGACGGCGGCGGCCCGGTGGCGGTCATCGCGGAGCGCGCCGGGGACGTGCCGTGACCGCCGCGGGAGGTCGATCCCGGCCCCGGGCTCCCGGTCCGGGCGCACCGCCCGCGCCGGACCGCCGCCCCGCTCGCCGAGAACGGCCCTAGCCCGGCAGCAGCACCCGCCGCGCCCGGCGGCGCTGGAGCACCAGGAAGGTGCCGAAGGCGAGCCCGATCACCACCAGGGACACGCCCGTGGTGACGGTGCCGAGGGCGTAGATCTCCGGCGTCGTCACGGTGGTGGTCAGCCCCTGGAGCTCGAGCGGCAGGGTGTTGCGGCCGCCGATGGCCTGGCTCGTGCGGGCGAGCTCGTCCCAGGACAGCGTGAACCCGAACAGGGCGACGCCGACGAGGGAGGGCAGGATGATCGGCACCACGACGTGGCGCAGGGCCTGGGCGCCGCTGGCGCCGAGGTCGCGGGCCGCCTCCTCGTAGGCCGGGTTGAAGCGGTTGAAGACCGCGAACATGATCAGGAGGCCGAAGGGCAGCGTCCAGGTCAGGTGCGCGCCGAGCGCGGAGGTGAACAGGCCCATGACCGTGCCGTGGTCCTGGAGCCAGCCCCACCCGGTCCAGGCCGCCAGGGCCTTGATGGCCTCGTCGACGAGCCGGAACTCGAGGCCGATGCCGAGGGAGACCACGATCGAGGGCACGATCAGGCTCGCCACCGCGACGTAGAACAGCAGCGTCTGCCCGAGGAACCCCTTGCGGAAGGCGAGGCCGGCGAAGAACGCGACCGTGACGGTGAGCCCCATCACCACGAGGCCGAGCGCGAAGGAGCGCCGGAACGCCGCCCAGATGTCGACGACGCCGAGGCCGGCCCAGAGGCGCGAGAACCAGTAGGTCGAGACCCCGTTCATCGGGAAGGTCAGGCCGCCCTGCGGGCCCTGGAAGCTGAGCGCCAGGATCGTCAGGGTCGGCCCGTAGAGGAACAGCACGAACAGCCCGAAGAAGCCGGCGAGCAGGTAGAACGAGAGCGGGCGGGGTCCGTCGCGGTGCATGCCTCAGAGCTCCCGGCGCAGGTCGATCAGGCGGGTCAGCGCCACGATCAGGAGCAGCACCGCCCCGAGCAGCACCACGGCGTTGGCGGCGGCGGCGGGAAACTGCAGGTAGGACATCTGCACCTGGATCACCTTGCCGACGGAGGCGATCTGCTGGCCCCCCATCACGCCCACCGTCACGAAGTCGCCCATGATCAGGGTGAGCACGAAGATCGACCCGATGGCGATGCCCGGCTTGGACAGGGGCACGATGACGTTCCAGAGCGTCTGCCAGGGCGTGGCCCCGGCATCCGTCGCGGCCTCGATCAGGGAGCGGTCGATCCGCATCATCGAGTTGAAGATCGGCACGATCATGAACACCGTGTCGAGGTGGATGAACGCGAGGACGACGGAGAAATCCGAGTAGAGCAGGCCGTCGAGGGGCCGGCGGATCAGCCCGAGGCTCATCAGCGCGTCGTTGACGAGGCCGTTGCGGCCGAGCAGCGGGATCCAGGCGATCATCCGGATCACGTTCGAGGTCCAGAACGGGATCGTGCAGATCAGGAACAGCACCGTCTGCATCGCCGCCGAGCGGACGTGGAAGGCCACGAAGTACGCCACCGTGAACCCGATGGTCAGCGTCGCGGCCCAGCCGATCAGGCAGAACTTCAGCGTCGACAGGTAGGTGCGGAAGGTGGTGCAGAGGTCGGCCCCCGCGGCGCAGCCGTCGAACACGTCGAGGTAGTTCTGGAGCGTGAAGGCCGGGATGATCTCGTACTCGTTGTACTCCCAGAAGCTGACGACGAGGGTGAGCAGGAGCGGCACCACGAAGAAGGCCGCGAAGACCAGCCCGAGGGGCATGGCCTGCAGGTAGGCGAGGCGCCGCTGGCGCCGCGCCGCGGCGGCGAGCCCCGGGGCGGCCGGAACCCCGGCCGCCGGCGCCTCGGGCAGCGCCAGGGCGCGCTCCGTCGCGGTGGTCATGCGGCGATGAACTCGTTCCACTTGCGGACCATGTAGGTGTTCTCGTCCATGACCGAGTTCCAGCAGGCGACCGCGCCCATGCGGCTCTCGAACGAGCCGCCGTCGCGCACCGCGCCCGCCTTCTCCATCACGGTGCCGTCCGGCGCCTTGATGTCCTGCGCGGCGGGCTTGCCCTCCATCCAGAACGACCACTCGTCCGGCGCCATGTGCGCGCGGGCCGTCTCCAGCACCGCCGAGTAGTAGCCCTGGCGGTTGAGGTAGGCGCCGGCCCAGCCGGACAGGAACCAGTTGACGAAGTCGTAGGCCGCGTCGAGCTTGCGGCCCGTCAGGGTCTTGGGCAGGCCGAAGCCCGAGGCCCAGGCCCGGTAGCCCTCCTTCAGGGGCTGGTAGGTGCAGGCGACGCCCTGCGAGCGCACCTTGGTGACGGCGGGCGACCACATCGACTGGATCACGGTCTCGCCCGACGCCATCAGGTTCACGGACTCGTTGAAGTCCTGCCAGAAGGCCCGGAACTGCCCGGCGCGCTTGGCCTCGATCAGCACCTTCATGGTGCGGTCGATCTCGGCCTTCGTCATGTTGCCCTTGTCCGGGTAGGTGTAGTCGCCGGTGGCCTCCACCACCATCGCGGCGTCCATGATGCCGATCGACGGGATGTTGAGGATCGAGGCGCGGCCCTTGAACTCGGGGTTGAGCAGCTCCTTCCAGCTCGTGATCGGGCGCTTGATCAGGTCGGGCCGGATGCCGAGGGTGTCGGCGTTGTAGGTGGTGGGGATCAGGGTGATCCACTCCGTCGGCGAGGCGGCGAACTTGGTCGAGGTCGGGCCCTCGAGGTAGAACACCTTCTTGGGCGCCGTGCCCTGGTCGCCGATCTTCCGGCCGGCGACCTCGCCCTTGGTGAAGACCGGGGTGATCTTGTCGGCGTTCTTGATCCGCCTAGCGTCCATGCCGACGAGGTTGCCCGACGGCAGCAGCTTCTTGAGGCTGAAGTACTCCGAGTCGACGATGTCGAACGAGTTCGGCTGGGTCACGACCCGCTTCGACACCTCGTCGGTGACGACCGGGATGTACTCGATCGTGATCCCGAGGTCCTCCTTGACCTTGCGGGCGATGTCGCCGCTCTGGTTCACGGCGGTGCCGAGGTAGCGCAGCGTCACGGGCTCGGCGGCGATCACCGCCGGGAAGCCGGTGATCGCCCCTGCGCCCGCGAGGCCGGCGGCTCCCTGAAGCAGCGTCCGGCGCGAGAGGCGCGGGCCCGTGGTGTTCGGCGTGTCGGTCATGAGATCTCCCTTTCTCAAGCGTGTGCGCCTCAGGCGTCGAGGCGGTGGGCCTCGCCGGCCTGCCAGCCGACCCGCACGAGGTCCCCCAACCGGAAGGGCGTCGCCGCGTAGGCCCGGTCGCTCAGGATCGCGGTCAGCGGCGTGCCCGCGTCGGTCCCGAGGTCCGGGGCCTCGAGCCCGAGATGGACCGCGCTGCCCTGGTACTCGACCGCGACGACCCGGGCCGGGGCGGCGTCCGGCCCGGCCTCCGCGCCGAGCCGCATGCGGTCGGCCCGGACCGCGACGCGCCGGTCGGGCAGCGCGATGACGTTGTGGCCGCCGATGAAGCGGGCCACGAAGGCCGTGGCCGGGCGCTCGAACACCGTGCGGGGATCGCCCGCCTGCTCGATGCGGCCGCCGTTCATCACCACCACGAGGTCGGAGAGCGCCATCGCCTCCTCCTGGCTGTGGGTGACGTGCACGAAGGTGATGCCGAGCTCGGTCTGCAGCCGCTTCAGCTCGGTGCGCATGCGCACCCGCAGGAACGGGTCGAGGGCCGAGAGGGGCTCGTCGAGGAGCAGCACCTTCGGGCCGGTGACGAGGGCGCGGGCGAGGGCGACGCGCTGCTGCTGACCGCCCGAGAGCTGGGCCGGCAGGCGGGCGGCGAGCGCCTCCATCTGGACGAGGCCGAGCATCGCCTCGGCGCGCCTGAGGCGCTCGGCCTTCGGCATGCCGCGCATCTTCAGCCCGAACGCCACGTTGTCGCGGCAGGTGAGGTGGGGAAACAGCGCGTAGCTCTGGAACATCATGGCGGTGCCGCGCTGCGCCGGGGGCAGGTCGCCCACGGCCTTCGGGCCGATCACCACGTCGCCGGACGACACCGTCTCGTGGCCGGCGATCATCCGGAGCGTCGTGGTCTTGCCGCAGCCCGAGGGGCCGAGCAGGCAGCAATACGAGCCCGAGCGGATCTTCAGGTCAATGGCGTCCACCGCGAGGGTGTCGCCGTAGCGCTTGGTCAGGCCGACGAGTTCGATGTCCATGCACGCTCCCCCCAAGCGAAGCATTAGCAAGGGCGAGCGAGGCATTAGCAAGGGATGGGCCATCCCGCAGCCCGGGACAGGCCGGCCCGCGCGGGTCCCGGCCCCGCAAGAGCACTCGAAGAACGCCGCGTCGAGCGGTTCGGAGGGCGAGGTGCCTGTTTGTCGGCGAAGGCCTCTCGGACCGCGCGCGGCGGTCCCGCCGTCCACGGGCCGGAGCGGGGCATTGCGCAAGGCCGCCGTGGCCTTGCGGACTCGAGCCTGAGCGGACGCGGCTGTCATCCTCGCCCAGGATCACGTCACGGCGCCCGTGCAGGCGGTTCTCGATCAGCCAGTGGTCGCGCCGGAGCGCCATCAGGGTCTCGGCAGCGGCCTGCTTGGGCGTGAGGCCGGCGACCGCGCAGGCGGTCTCGTGGCTGATCCGGTCGGCCTTCTCGCGGGGCCGCTCGATCCGGCGGATCTGTGCGGCGCCGGGCCGGCCGAGATGGGCCACGCATGCGCGGCTGACGCTCAGGCGCCCCGTCTCGATGCGGCCGTGCCCCTTCTCGACGAACGGCGCGCTGAGTTCCGGGAGGTCACGCGATGGACCACCCATCCGTGCCACCCGGAACAACGCCTCGACGAAGCGACGCACGTCCCCGGCGTCAGCCTCGCGTAGGTCGGCCGCCCTTAGATCGCCCCTCCTGTCCCGTGTTGACGAAATTGTCATTACAGCATTACATTTCCGTAAAGAGAGGCTGCCATGGCGACCACCCTGAACGTCCGAAACCCTCGCGCTCACGAGCTTGCCAGCGAACTCGCGCAGCGTCGCAGGACCGGCATTACCGAGGCCGTGATCCAGGCCCTCGAACATGAACTGGAACGCGAGCGGTCCTCAACTCCCCTCGCCCAGCGCCTCGCAGCCCTCGCGGATCGCGCCCTGGCGAAAGCCGGCCCCAATCCCCGGCCCGTCACCGAGGCGGATCGCGACGGCATGTGGACCCGCTGATGTTCATCGACACGTCCGCCTTCGTGGCGATCTTCTGCAAGGAACCCGAAGCCGGGATCTTCGCCTCGTGCATCGAGCGGGCGAAGCGCCGGTGCACCTCGCCGATGGTTCGCCTCGAAGCCTGCATGGTCCTGGCGAGCCGCCTGGATCGCGATCCGCTCGATGTTCAGGCCGATTTCGACGAGTTCCTGACCGAGGCCGGGATCACCGTCGTGTCGATCAGCGACAGCATCGGCCGCATCGCCGTGGAGGCGTTCCAGCGGTACGGGAAGGGCCGGGTACACCCGGCACAACTCAACCTCGCAGACTGCCTCTCCTACGCCTGTGCCCGTGCCTACCGTGATCCCATCCTCTTCAAGGGCCGGGACTTCGGCCATACGGACCTGAAGACCGCGCTTTAGCCCTGTCCCACCAAGGACCGAGCCGGTCCCCTCCGCCGGACCGTGCCTGACTCGCCCCTTCGCTTCATGCGACAACCCGCGATCCGCGCGGGGCCCGGCCCTGAGGCGCCCGAAGCGAAGACGTCGCCTCCCGCACGCTCGCCTCGGTCGGCCGCGGCCTCGACGGGATCCGGGTCACGCCGTAGTGCCCCGGCGCCAGGAGCGCAGCCCGCTCCCGGTCCTTGCCCGCATCGTGGCCCGCGTCGTCGAGCCCGATCACCGCCTCGTCGCTGCCCGCCTCGGCGTCGATCACCACGAAGGCCACGATCCTCTGCCCGAACCGGTTGCGGGTCCGCCGGAATTCCTGGCGGCCAAGGCCCTTCTGGGGCCTCAGCAACGCCGCCATGGGAACGGCTTGGGATGGCCCCGTTCCTGGTAGTGCCGGCGAATCCTTCTGGTGGGTTGGTTCGTTGATGCGTCAACGTCATCCGACACCCGCGGAGGATCGCCATGTCGCCGCGGCCAAGCTCACCCACCGAGGTTCCCGGCCAGGCCGCCGTAGCACATGCCGCATTTCCGCCAGGCAAGACTTACCTGCGATTCAGGGATGAACCCCGTACAGACTGGCGACCTGCACGTGCCGGAGGACAAGGCGGCCCGTCGCGCTCATGCCGAACAGATCGGCCGCGACGGACACGCTTTGCTGAAGGCTCCGTTTGCTCCCGACGCTCTCATCTGGCTCCTGCGGATCCCGGCTGTGCTCCTGCTTGATCGGGTCTGGTTGCAGAATTCTTTGGATCGTGGCGATCAATGACGGCGATGACACGAAGGACAGCACGGATCGTTCCGGACCGCAGGCCACGCGAGTGGCTTGGCGAACCTCTCTGGATGGGATCCCGCCGTCTCTGCTGATGATCGCCTCGCCCGAGCATCGGCGCAGTCACGGGCGCCTGTCGTCTCAAGACGGACGACGGGACAGTTCATCACGCCTCGGCAGGTGCAATGCCGGTTGCCCGATCGGCGGGCTTCCCGCATCCATCACTATGAATCGATTTTTTCCGGACAGACCCTTACAATCAGACATCAGCAGGTCGGCTTGAGGGTGCTGGCCCGGGCGATGTGCCGCCTCATCCGGTCGGCGGCGAGCGCGGTGTCGCCGGCCTCGAGAGCGTCGAGAACGAGCAGGTGCTCCCGGCAGTTCACGCTGACGAGGCCGCCGTCGATCCTGGCATCGTAGTCGAGGAAGCGCCGGAGGCGGTTCTGCTGGCCCACGGCCTGGATGAAGAAGGGGTTGCCGGAGCCGGACACGACGAGGTCGTGGAAGTCCGCGTTCACCTCGAAGAAGCGGACCGGTGAGATCCGGCCATCGCGCAGCGCCATCAGGTCGCCGTGGGCCGCCCGCGACCGCGCCGCCCAGCCGGGGTCCAGCCGATAGGCCGGCGTCGCGATGGCGGCCGGTTCCAGCGCCAGCCGGAAGGCGTAGCTCGCGTCGTGGGAAGCGAGCGAATTCAGCATGTTGAGGAAGCGCCAGCCATGGCCGGCGTTGCGCTCCACCACCCCGTCGCGGGCCATGCGGTCGATCACGCGCCGCAGGGGCGCCTTGGTCAGGGCGTAGCGACGTTGCAGTTCGCTTTCGGAGAAGCCGCCCCCGAGCCTGCCGGCCACGAAGTCGTGCGCGATCGCCAGATAGAGCCGGTCGTCCTCGTCCTCGTCTCCGCCGAAGAGGCCGGCCGCGGGTGCGGCGGCCGCGACGCGGTAGCCCCGCGCCGCGCCGAAATCGACCAGTCCGGTGCGTTCCAGATCCGCGAGGGCGGCGCGGATCGGCGTGCGGGACACGCCGAACCGGCCGGCCAGGGCTTGTTCCGTCAGGGGAGCGCCGGGCTTCAGCTCGGCTTCGCGGATGAACCGCGCGATACCGGCGGCCAGTTGCCGACGAAGCCGGCTGCCCGTCCGTGCGCTCCCGGCCTCCTCGCGCATGGCACGTCGCCCGCCTCCGATCCCGCCGCCACAATGGCCGTCGCGCTCCGGGCTGTCCATCACGGCGGGTTGACATTGTACAATTGCGCCAAATAGTACATGGCACCGAAGCCCCGGGTCGCCGGACGGGAGAAGCCGGCATGGAATGGCCCGTTCACGCGCTGACGTCGTCGCTGGTGCATCGGGAGCGCATGCCGACGGATCGGGCTTCGCGCATCGCCCAAGCGCAGTTCGGCATCCGCGGCGGCGTCCGGCCGCTCACGGGCGAGCGGGACGAGAACTTTCATGTCCGGGCGGAGGACGGCTCGGAGCACCTGCTGAAGATCTCCCATCCGGACGAGGATCCGGGCACGGTCGATCTCGTCGCGGCCGCGCTCCGGCACATCGAGGCCCGCGACCCGGCGCTGCCCTGCCCGCGCCTGCGGCCGACCCTCGCCGGCGGCCATGTCGGCCAGGTGGTGGATGCGCGCGGCACGACGCGCCTCGTCCGGCTGGTGAGCTGGCTTCCCGGCCTGCCGCTGCGGGACGCGCCGCCTTCGCCCGCGCTGCGCCGCCGCTGCGGCGACGTCGCGGCCCGGCTGGCGCTGGCGTTGTCCGACTTCCGGCACCCGAGCGGCGTGCGGCCCGTGATCTGGGACGTCGGCAACGCCTCGTGCCTGCCGGCCCTGATGGACGACATGCCGGCCTTCGCCCATCGCGCCTTCGTGACGGACTACGTCCGGGACTACCTGTCCGGGGTCGGGGCAGGGTTCGCCTCGCTGCCTCGGCAGATCGTGCACAACGACCTGAATGCGGGCAACCTCCTGGTCGATCCCGCCGACCCGGAGACCGTCGCGGCCATCATCGATTTCGGCGACATGGTGGAGACCGCGCTCGTCGCGGACGCGGCCGTGGCGGCGGCAACGCACGTGACCGACGCGGCCGACGCGTCGGCCTCCCTGCGGGACTTCCTCGATCCCTACCGGGCGAAGCTGCCGCTCGGGCCCGCGGAACTGGAGGCCCTGCCGTGGCTGATCGGCATCCGCAAGCTGATGGGCGTCGTGATCCCCCGATGGTACCGGCTGCGCAACCCCGCCGACACCCATTACGGACGCATCTCCTCCTCGTCCGACGCCCGCAACGTCGCCATCGCCGCGCGCATGGCGTCGGTCCGCCTCACGTGAAACCGTCCCTGCCGACACGAGGAGCCGCCATGACGCCGCAGGCCGCCGAGGATCCGTCCCTTCATCGCCTGCTGGACCGGCGCGCGCGGTCGATGGGGCCGACCTACAGGCTGTTCTACGACGAGCCCCTGCATGTGGTGACCGGCCGGGGTGTGTGGCTGGAGGACGCGGCGGGGCGTCGCTACCTCGACGCCTACAACAACGTCCCGGTGGTCGGCCATTGCCACCCCCGGGTGGTCGACGCCCTGTCGCGCCAGGCGGCGACGCTGAACACCCACACGCGCTACGCGAACGAACTGCCGGTGCTGCTGGCGGAACGTCTGCTCGCCACGCTGCCCTCCGAGTTCGGGAACGTCGTCTTCACCTGCTCCGGCAGCGAATCGAACGAGTTCGCCTGCCGGATCGCCATGGGCGTGACGGGCGCAACGGGCTTCATCGTCACGGCCCACGCCTATCACGGCACCACCGCCCGCCTCGCGGGCATGTCGCCCTCCGGCGGCAGGCCCCTCGGCCGGGACGTGTTCACGGTGGACGCCCCCGCGCCCGACGAGCCCCCCGAGGCCCTGGCGGACCGGGTGCGCGACTGCATCGGCCGCATGGCCCAAGCGGGCGTGAGGCCGGCCGGCCTGATGGTCGATTCCGTGATGGCGACGGACGGCGTCGTGGTCGGCCCCGCGGGGTGCCTCCGGCTCGCCGCCGACGCGATCCGGGCCGCCGGCGGCCTCTCCATCGCCGACGAGGTCCAGTCCGGCTTCGGCCGCTGCGGCGCCATGTGGGGATTCTCCCGGCACGGCGTCGTCCCGGACATCGTCACCATGGGCAAGCCGATGGGGAACGGGCATCCGATCGGCGCCCTCGCGGCGCGGCGCGAGATCATGGCGGCGTTCGCGGCGACGCGCGGCTACTTCAACACGTTCGGCGGCAACACCGTGTCGTGCGCGGTGGGCCTGGCGGTCCTGGACGTCATCCAGGACGAAGACCTCGTCGGGCACGCCCGGAACGCGGGCGCCCGCTTCCATCGCCGGCTGCAGGGCCTGGAGGCGCGGCACCGGCACGTCGCTGTGCGCGGCGCCGGCCTGTTCTTCGGCGTGGAGGTCGGCGGCGGCGACGATGCGGCCGGTTCCCGCGCCCGCCGGGTCGTGAACGCCATGCGCCGCGCGGGCGTCCTGATCGGCGCGACCGGGCCGAAGGGGAGCGTGCTGAAGATCCGTCCTCCCCTGCCGGTGGCCGAAGAGGAACTCGACACGATCGTGTCGGCGCTGGACGCCGCGCTGCACGACGCCTGATCGATCGAGGCGCGGCCGCGAGCCCGGCGCCACCGGTTTCGGAGGGACGGACGATGGCCGGGGTGAAGGGCAGGATCGCTCTCGTGACCGGAGCCGGCAACCCCGACGGCATCGGGTTCGCCACGGCGCGGGTGCTGGCCGAGCAGGGCTGCGTCGTCGCCGTGACGGCGACGACGGACCGGATCTACGAACGGCTCGAGGACCTGCCGGGAGGACGCGCGGTCCACGCCGCCTGGACGGCGGATCTGACCGACGCGGCGGCGGCGAAGGATCTCGTCGCCGCCGTGACCGGGCGGTTCGGTCGCCTCGACATCCTGGTGAACAACGCCGGCAACGCTCAGACGGGCGTCCCGCGTCTCTGGCAGCCCCTGGCGGAGATGACCGCCGAGGGCTGGTCGCAGGCGTTGCGGCTGTCGCTGGATACCTGCTTCCACGTCTCGCAGGCGGCGATCGCGCCCATGCTCCGCCAGCGCTACGGCCGGATCGTGAACGTCTCGTCCGTATCGGGGCCGTTCGTCGCGTTCGACCGCGGCGCCGCCTACGCGGCCGCCAAGGCCGGCATGACCGGCCTCACGCGGTCGCTCGCCTTCGAGCTCGGCCGGGACGGGATCACGGCGAACGCGGTCGCTCCCGGCTGGATCGACAACGGCAAGGGCTCGGAGCGCGTGCGGCAGGGCGGACGCGCCACGCCCCTCGGACGCGCCGGACGCCCCGGGGAGGTCGCCGCCGTCATCGCGTTCCTGGCGAGCGAGGAGGCGAGCTACCTCACCGGCGAGGTGATCGTCGTCGACGGCGGCAACATCATCCAGGACTTCAAGGGAACGGACGATCCGGGCCCGCGACCGTCCTGACGATCGCCGCCCCGATCGCGGCCGGCCGCGCGCCGACGCGCCCTCAGCCGTCGCCGCGGAGGTTCCAGCGGATCGGGAAGCCAGCCGCCGGTCCTCGAGGCTCCGGTGGAGGGCCGTCCGGACCGTGCGGGCCTCGTCGGCGCAACAGGGCATCCCGCGTCGGCAGCGGGGCCGGCCCGGGCAGGAGCCGGCTCGTCGTCCGGGATCGAAGTCGGCGGGCGAGCCCGGCAGCTTGCGGCCGACGGCGCGCGGACCGGGGACGAAGCGGTGCATGCGCGCACCCGCGGCGCCGGCGGCGGGATCGGCCCGGTGGCGGTCGGGCATGCGCATGGCGGCGATCGTCCGTCGCGGAGGGAAGGCGGGCCGTCCGCGGGCCTCAGGCCGTCGGCGCCAGGGCGGCCCCGATGGTCGCGAAGATCGTCTCGACGTCGTCCTCCCCGGCGATCAGCGGCGGCGAGAGCACGATCGTGTCGCCCGAACTCCGCACCAGGAGGCCGTCGTCGAGGCAGCGCTGGTAGGTCTGCTGGCCGCGCGCCCCGGCGACACCCGCCCGCGGCGCGAGTTCGACGGCGCAGAGCAGGCCGGCGGTCCGCACGTCCACGACGTGGGGGGAGGATCTCAGCCGCAGCGCCCCCTCCTGCCAGACGGGCAGGACCGCGTTCAGGCGGCCGAGCAGGTCGTCCTGCTCGAAGACGTCGAGCATCGCGTGCCCGGCCGCGCAGGCCAGCGGATGCGCCGAATAGGTGTAGCCGTGGAACAGCTCGATCGCCTCCGGCGGGCCGGCCATGAAGGCGTCGTAGACCCCTTCCGACACCAGCACGCCTCCCATCGGGACCGCGCCGTTGGTCATGCCCTTGGCGCAGGTGATGAGATCGGGCGTGACCCCGTAGGCCTGGGCCGCGAACGGCGTGCCGAGCCGCCCGAACCCGGTGATGACCTCGTCGAAGATCAGCAGGATGCCGTGCCGGTCGCAGATCTCCCGCAGGCGCGCCAGGTAGCCCCTCGGCGGCGGGTAGACGCCGCCCGACCCCGTCACGGGCTCGACGATCACCGCCGCGACCGTCGCCGGATCGTGGATCTGGACGAGCTCTTCGAGGGCGTCGGCCGCCGCGAGCCCGCCGTCCGGCAGGCCGCGCGAGAAGGCCATGGTCTCGCGATCGTACGGCAGGGGCAGATGCGCCACGTCGGGCAGCAGCGGCCCGAAATCCTGCTTGTGGCGGCCGATGCCGGCGACCGAGAGGCCGCCGAACCCCATGCCGTGATAGCCCTTGGCGCGGCCGATCAGCTTCGTGCGGGCGGACCGGCCCCGGGCGTGATGGTAGGCCCGGGCGATCTTGAGGGCGGTGTCGACGGCCTCCGACCCGGAATTGACGAAGAAGACGCGTTCGATGCCGTCCGGCGCGAAGGCGCAGAGGCGCTGCGCGTAGCTGCGGGCGGCCGGATGGGTCATCTTGAACGAGGAGACGAAGTCGAGCCGCCCCGCCGCCTCCCGGATCGCCTCCGTGATCCGGGGCTGGGCATGCCCGGCATTGACGCACCACAAGCCCGCCATCCCGTCGAGGACGCGCCAGCCGTCCGGGGTCACGTAGTGCATGCCGTCCGCCCGGTCGAACAGCAGCGGCTGCTCGTTGAAGGCGCGCATCGGGCTGAAGGGCATCCAGAAGGCGTCGGCCGCGTTCGGGAGAGATCTCTTGAGGGGGGCGTTCATGCGCGGGTGACTCCGTGACCCGCCGATCTTATGTCTTTTCAGGCCTGAAATACAATGGCGTCAGTCGCGTCCGTCGCTCCGGCGCAGTTGGCTGGCCCGCTCGAGGTGGCGCCGCATCAGCAGGGACGCGACCTCGCGCTCCCCCCGCTCCAGGAAATCCAGCATCTCGAGATGCTCGAGCGAGTTGACGGTCACCCGCTCGAAACCGAACGCCCAGTCGTAGTTCGAGAGGCGGCGCAGCTCGTTCTGTCGCTTGACGGCCGAATAGATGAAGCGGTTGCCGGAGGCCGCCGCCAATCCCTCGTGGAAATCCGCGTTCATCTCGAAGAAGCCGATCGCCGAACTCTCGCGCCAGGGCTGCGAGAGAGCCTCGCGATGGCGGTCGCGCATCGCCGCGATCCATGCCGCGTCGAGGCGGAAACCGGGCTCGACCATCGCCATGGGCTCGATCAGGATCCGGAACCGATAGAGCTCGTCGCGGACGCTGCCGTCCCGCGCCGGGTGGCGGAAGCGCCAGCCGTAGCCCGGCTTGCGCTCGATCATGTCGAGTTCGGCGAGGCGGGCGAGGAAGCGCTGGATCTCCGGCCGGCCCAGACGATAGCGCCGCATCGCCTCCTGCTCGGAGAACTCGTCCGGCAGCACGCCGCTTTCCCGGTCCCGGGCGAGCTGCACCATGGCGAGTTCGACCACGTCGGCGGCGTCCGGGGCCGGATCCCCGGCGGGGACCGGCGGCAGCACCAGCTCCACGCCGCGATTGGGATGGCGCCGCACGATGCCCCGATCGGCAAGGTGCTGGAACGCCGCGCGCACGGGCGTCCGCGAGACGTTCAGGCGCTTCGCGGTGCTGCTCTCGTTGAGACGGGCGCCCGGCCCCATCCCGTCCTCCCGCATCATCTCGATGATGCGCTCGGCCAGGTTGTGCTGGAGACGCGTCAAGGCGGCCATATCGCACCCTTGATTGTCTTATGAGATATGAAATACAATGTCGCTGCCGGCAAGCCGGCGCTTCCTAGAGGGCATTCCATGCGCAACCGTCTGACGATCGCCTCGGTCCTCGCGAGCGGCGCGCTGGCGGCCTGGTCCGCGGCCGTCGCGGCTCCCCTGCGCATCCAGGTTCCGGCCGACATTCGCTCGCTCGATCCCGGTGTCAACCGCGACAACAACACCGACGGGGTCGTCCTGCACATGGTCGAGGGCCTGGTCGCCTACGGCGAGGACGCAACTCCGAAGCCCCTGCTCGCCGAGCGGGTCGATGTCTCGCCCGACGGCCTGAGCTACACGTTCCGCCTGCGCCGGGGCGTGAAGTTCCACAACGGGGCGGATCTCACCTCCGCCGACGTGCTGTGGAGCTGGAACCGCTACATGGATCCCCGGACCGACTGGCGCTGCCTGTCGGATTTCGACGGGCGCGGCAGCGTCAAGGTCACGAGCGTGACGGCGCCCGACGCGGCCAGCGTGGTGTTCTCGCTGGAGAAGCCGACGGCGCTGTTCCTGACGGCGCTCTCCCGCACCGATTGCGGCATGACGGGCATCCTGCACCGGGATTCCGTGAGGGCCGACGGCAGCTTCGACAGGCCCGTCGGCACCGGGCCGTTCAAGTTCGGCGCCTGGAAGCGGGGCGAGTTCGTCCGGCTCGACCGCTTCGCCGATTATGCCGCCCTGCCCGGCAAGAGGGACGGCTACACGGGGGCGAAGCGCCCGCTGGTCGACGAGGTGCGCTTCCTGGTCGTGCCCGATCCCGCGACGGCGAGGACGGGCGTGATGAGCGGCGCCATCGACATCATGCCCGATCTCGACAGCTCGGCCATGACGGAGCTCAAGGACGACAAGCGCGCGGACCTGTCCGTGATCCCGAACATGGGCCTCGTCGGCCTGATCATGCAGACGCGCGATCCGGTGCTCGGCAACGTCACGCTCCGCCGCGCGGTCGCGGCCGCCATCGACAAGCCGGAGATCGTCGCCGCCGCCACCGAAGGGTTCGGCAAGCCGAACGGCTCCGTCGTGCCGACCCTGTCGAGCTACCACGGCAAGGTGCAGGACGAGGACATCGCCTACGATCCGGCCGCCGCCAGGGCGCTGGTCGCGGCGTCGGGCTACCGGGGCGAGACGATCGTGATGCTCGCCACCAAGCGCTACCCGAGCAGCTTCAACACCGCCGTCGTCTCCCAGCAGATGCTGCGGGCGGTCGGGCTCAAGGTCGAGATCGAGGTGCTCGAATGGGCGACCCAGCTCGATCGCTACGCGAAGGGCACCTACCAGATGCAGGCCTTCCCGTATTCCGGCCGCATGGACCCGTCCCTGTCCTACGAGACCATCGCGGGCCCGAAGGACAGGCAGCCGCGCAAGCTCTGGGACGATCCCGGCGTGCAGGCGCTCGTGGACAGGTCGATGGTCGTCTCCGAGCGGGCCGAGCGCCAGGCGATCTTCGACGCGCTGCACCGGCGCTTCCTCGCCGACGTGCCCATGGTGATGCTCTTCAACGGCATCGCGTCCGGCGCCGCCGGCGCCGAGGTTCGAGGCTACGCGTCCTCGCCGACCGCCCTGCCTCGCCTCTGGGAAGTCTCCAGGGCGCCCGCCCCGCCACCGGCCGATCCGAAGGGACCGACATGCTCCGTTTCGCCCTGACCCGGATCGTGATGGCCGTCCCGACGCTGCTGATCGTGGCGGTCTCGGTGTTCGTGCTGATCCGGCTGATCCCGGGCGACCCGGCCTCGTTGATGCTGGGCGATCTCGCGACGCCGGCGAGCCTCGCCGATCTGCGCACCCGGCTCGGCCTCGACCAGAGCCTGCCGGTCCAGTTCGCGATCTGGTTCGGCAACCTGCTGCGGGGCGATTTCGGCGTCTCCATCAACAGCCAGGAGCCGATCCTGCCGCTGATCGTCTCGCGCTTCTGGATCAGCGCGCAGATCGTGCTCGTCGCCGTCCTGCTGGCGAGCCTCGCGGCCGTGCCGGCCGGCGTCGTCGCCGCCTGGAAGCAGGACGCGTCGCTCGACATCGGCCTCGTGGCGCTGGCCACGCTCCTCCTGTCGATCCCGACCTTCTGGCTCGGGCTGCTCCTGCTCCTGTTCTTCGGCCTGAAGCTCGGCTGGCTGCCGGTGGTGGGCTACGTGTCCATCGGCGACGACCCCTGGCGCGGCGTGCTCTACCTCGTCATGCCGGTCACGACGCTGTTCCTGCACGAGATCGGCGTGCTGCTGCGCATGGCCCGGGCCTCCACGCTCGAGGTCCTGCGCCTCGACTACATCACGCACGCCCGCGCGAAGGGCCTGTCGGAGACGGCGGTGCTCTGGCGCCACGCCTTCAGAAACGCCTTCGGGCCGACCTGGACGCTCATCGGTCTCGTGCTCGGCAACCTGCTCGGCGGCATCGCGGTGGTCGAGACGGTGTTCACCATCCCGGGCCTGGGCCGCCTCCTGGTCGATTCCATCTTCGCCCGCGACTATCCCGTCATCCAGGGATGCCTGCTCTTCGTCGCCCTCACGTACGTGCTGGTGAACCTCGTGATTGATCTCTGCTATCCGATCTTCGATCCGCGGGTGACCGCGCAATGAGGGGCCGCGCCGTGCGGCTGCCGCCGCTCAACGCCCTGATCGGAGGCGTTCTGATCGGCACGCTGCTGGTCGTCGCCGGGGTCGGCGCGCTCTGGACGCCCTACGATCCGCTGCGGCTCTCGTTCCGCTCCAAGCTCGCGGCGCCCTCCGCCGCGTTCTGGCTCGGCACCGACGAGTTCGGCCGCGACGTGCTCTCGCGGCTGATGGCCGGGGCGGCCGCCTCCGTCTGGATCGCCGTCCTGACCGTCACGCTCGCCGTCGTCGTGGGCACGGTGGTCGGCCTGTTCTCCGGCTACATGCGCGGGTGGGTGGACCGGGTCGTCATGGCGTTCAACGACGCGCTGCTCGCCTTCCCGGGCATCCTGCTGGCGCTCGGCCTGCTGGCCGTGGTCGGCGCCAACAAGTACGGCATCATCCTCGCGCTCGGCCTCGCCTACACGCCCTCCGTCGCCCGCATCGTGCGCGGCACGGTGCTGTCGCTGCGCGAGCGGGAATTCATCGCCGCCTCGCGCGTCATGGGGAATTCCGAAGCCTTCACCATGGTCCGCCACATCCTGCCGAACTGCGTCGCGCCCCTCACCGTGCTCGCGACCTCGATGTTCGGCTACGTGCTGCTGGCCGAGAGCGCGCTCTCCTTCCTGGGCCTGGGCGTGCCGCCGCCCGCGCCGACCTGGGGCAACATGCTGGCCGGGTCGCGTCCCTATATCGGCCAGGCGATGTGGCTCGGCATCTTCCCGGGCCTGTGCATCTCGCTGACGCTGCTCGGCATCAACCTGCTCGGCGACGCGGTGCGCGACAAGCTCGATCCGCGCATGAGGGGCACGCGATGAGTCCGACCGCCCCGCTCCTCGAGGTCCGCGACCTGACGCTGGCGATCCGCGCGACCGACCGCACCGTCGTCGCGGGCGTCGGCTTCGCGGTCTCGCCCGGCGAGATCGTCGGCATCGTCGGCGAGTCCGGCTCGGGCAAGACGCTCGCCGCGCGCGCCGTGATGGGCTTCGTGCCCCCGGCCGTCGAGCGTCTCGCGGGATCCATCCTGTTCGACGGCGAGGAGATCACCACCATGGCGCCCAAGCGCCTGCGGGCGGTGCGCGGCGCCAGGGTGGGCATGGTGTTCCAGGAGCCCATGACCTCGCTCAACCCGTCGATGACGATCGGCCGGCAGCTCGAGGAGGGGCTCGCGCTGCATCGCGGTCTCGACGCGGCGGGCCGTCGCGGCCTGATCCTCGAGATGCTGCGCCGCGTCGGCCTCGCGGATCCCGTCGGCGCGCTCGACGCGTTCCCGCACCAGTTCTCGGGCGGCATGCGTCAGCGCATCATGCTGGCCTCCGTGATGCTGCTGAGGCCCGCGCTCCTGCTCGCCGACGAGCCGACGACGGCGCTCGACGCCGTCGTCCAGCGCGACGTGATGGAGCTGATGGTCGACCTGATCAAGGAGAACGGCACGGCCGTGCTCCTGATCTCGCACGATCTCGGCATGGTGGCGCGCTATTGCGGCCGCATCGTCGTGATGTGCCGGGGCGAGGTCGTCGAGCAGGGCCGGAGCGACGAGATCCTTGCCCGCCCGCAACATCCCTACACCCGCAAGCTGCTGGCCGCGATGCCGCTGCGCGGCCCCGTCCGGGCCTTCGCGGAGGGCTCCACGCCGATCGTGGCCGTGCGCGACCTGGTGGTCGATTATCCCGGCCGGCAGCGCTTCTTCGCCCGCAGCGAGCCCAAGCGCGCCTTGCACGGCATCTCGCTCGACGTGAAGGCGGGCGAGGTCGTGGCCGTGGTCGGCGGCTCGGGCTCCGGCAAGACCACGCTCGGGCAGGCGATCGCCGGCCTCGTGGAGCCCGGCGGCGGCGAGATCCTCTTCGAGGGCAAGCCGATCGCCCGCCGCGAGAGCGGCTATCGGGCCTACCGGCTGAACTGCCAGATGGTCTTCCAGGACCCTTACTCCTCGCTCGATCCGCGCATGACGATCGGTCAGCTGGTCGGCGAGCCGCTCCGGCTGGTCAAGGACCTGGACGCGGCCGCCCGGCGCGAGCGCGTGGCGGAGGTGCTCGCCGAAGTCGGCCTGACGGACGGCTTCGCGGAGCGCTACCCGCACGAGCTGTCCGGCGGCCAGCGCCAGCGCGTGGCGATCGCGCGCGCCGTGGTGCGCCGCCCGAGCTTCGTCATCGCCGACGAGCCGGTCTCGGCGCTCGACGTCACGGTGCGGGCCCAGGTGCTCGCACTCTTCCTCGAGCTGCAGAAGAAGCACGGCTTCTCCTGCCTCTTCATCAGCCACGATCTCGGCGTCGTCGAGCAGATCGCCGACCGCGTCGTCGTCATGAACGAGGGCCGGATCGTCGAGCAGGGCCCGCGCGACGTGATCTTCGACGCGCCGAGGCACGCCTACACGCGCAAGCTCCTGTCCGCCGTGCCGGGGCTGGAGAGCACCCGGGACGGCGGCGTCAGGCTGTTCTGGCGCCTCGCACAGGCGACGTCGCCTTAGCCGCCGCCGCGGTCGCGCCAGCCGCCCGCGAACGAGCGGCGATATCCCGAAGGGCCCGCCATGACACCGTCCAGGACCGCCGACACCGAACTCGAACGGCGTGGGAGAATGCTGTTCGATTACGGCTCGACGACGCTTTACGCGAGCCGTTTCGATGCTCGTTTTAGTTGGCTCCTGTACGTTCCGCCGGACATCCACGACGCGGGTCCGGCGCCCGAGCTGATTGTGTCGGTGCACGGCAGCAACCGGACCGCGGCGGATTACCGGGACTTCTTCGCGGAGTTCGCGCGCTGGAACCGCTGCGTCGTGCTGGCGCCGCTGTTCCCGGCGGGTGTGCGGGGCGACGGCGACCGCCACGGCTACAAGTACGTGATCGACGGCGACATCCGCTACGACGCGGTCCTGCTGGGCATGGTGGCGGAGGTGGAGGAGAAGTACGGCCTGTCCTTCCCGCGCTTCGCCCTCTGGGGCTTCTCGGGCGGCGGGCACTTCGCGCACCGCTTCCTGCTGCTGCACCCGGAGCGGCTCTGGGCCGCCTCGATCGGCGCGCCGGGCTCGGTGACGCTGCTCGACCCGGATCGCGACTGGTGGGCCGGCACCCGGGGCATGGCGGCGCTGTTTGGCCGGGAGCCCGACATCCCGGCCCTGCGCGCGGTCGCCGTCCACATGGTGGTCGGGGGGGCCGACCTCGAGACCTGGGAGATCACCCACCGGCCGGGCACGCCGCGCTACGTGGAGGGCGCCAACGCCGCCGGCGCGACCCGGCCCGAGCGGCTCGACAGCCTGCGCCGCTCCTTCGAGGCCGCCGGCATCGCGGTCGCCTTCGACCTCGTCCCGGGCGTCGCCCACACCGCCTCCGTCGTCGTGCGCAAGGCCCAGGACTTCCTCTTCCGAGCCCTCGCCGCAAAACGACAATCCGACGCGAAGACTGCTGACGACTGACGACGCCCGGACCCGAACCGGATGAGCACGGGGCCCGAACCGCCCCGGGTTTCCCGCAGGCTCCGCCTTCTGAGAGGATGGAGCCATGACGAAGCGAACAGCCCCGTTTTCCCCTGAGGTGCGCGAGTGCGCCGTGCGGAGGGTGCGCGACCACGAGGGCGAGCACGGGTCGCAATGGTCGGCGATCCGGTCGATCGCCGCCAGGATCGGCTGCTCGGGCGAGACGCAGACGAGCTGGGTCCGCCGGTCCGAGCGTGATCAGGGCGTGCGTCCCGGCCAGACCACGGACGAGCGCGAGCGGATCACGGCGCGCGAGCGAGTGCTTCGCGAGCGGCGCCAGGCCAACGAGATCCTGCGCAAGGCCGGTGCGTATGTTGCCGTGGCGGAGCGCGACCGCCGGTCGCCGCCATGATCAGCGTCATCGACGAGCCTCGGGAGGTCTACGGGATCGAGCCGATCAGCAGGCTTCGAGGCGGTCGAGGACGCCCCTCTGGCGCGGGTCGACCGGTACAACCACCGTCGCCTCCTCGCCCCGATCGGCACCGTCCCTCCCGCCGAGGCCGAAGCGCGCTATCCTGCTCACGGCGGCGACCAAGCCGTGGCCGCCTGACCCGAGACAAACAGCCTCCGGGAAACCCGGAGCGGTTCGGATCTAGCCGGGGCGCCCGGGCCCACCGCAACGGCGGAGGCCGGATCGTCTTCCCCGCCGCCAAGGCGGATTCCTCGCGGGACAAGAAACCCGTCCCTCGCCGTTCTCCGCTGCGCTCCGGCCTGCACGCAGGTGCGGCGCCGGTCGCCTCCGGCCAACGAACGCCATCGAGGCCGCGGCCGAGAGCAGCCGGACGAGGATCCAGGACCATGGCGACCATCGGCAGCTTCACACAGACCCAGACCGGCTTCTCCGGCGACATCACCACCCTGACGATCCCGAATCGGAAGGTCGCGATCGTGGCGGAGACGGAGCGCAGCGGAGAGCGCGCCCCGACCCACCGCATCTACCGCGGCAAGGCCGAGATCGGCGCCGGCTGGGCCAAGCGGTCGAAGGAGGAGCGGGCCTACATCTCGATCAAGCTCGACGACGCGAGCCTGCCGGCTCCGCTCTACGCGGCCCTGTGCGGCGAGGAGGACGGCAAGACCTACTCGCTGATCTGGACCCGCCCGAACGGCCGCCGCCGGGACTGATCCCCGGCCTCTGCCGCCCCGCCCTCAGGGCGGGGCGAAGCCGCCGCACACCGCGGGAGACGATCCGATCACGGAATTCGCTGATGCCCGCCGTCCACAGGCCGACTTGGTCGCCGTTGCCGACGGCCGCGCCGGACATCCTCCGAGACCTTGTTTAAATTATCAAATCTCCCGATGCATCTTTCACGAAATTGCGACTATCGCGAGATCTATGTACCAACTTTGTGGTTGAACTATGTTTTTGATCTTACTCGATACAACGCGCGGATTGACGTCATGGCATACCCAGATCAACAGGGCGTCGTCGACCGCAAGAGTATGCAACTCCGCCAGCAATCGATCCTGCTCGGTCTTGTCGAAGGCGAGCTGGGCCTTGGCGATGAGGGTGTCGTAGTCCGGGTTTGCGAACTGACCCCAGTTGAAACCGTTCGGAGCCGCGTAGCGGCTGCTGAAGAAGCGGATGAAGGCATTGAACGGATCGAAGGTTCCGGTGCTGGAATTGAGCGCCGCGATCCCCTGGTTTGCCGGAGCTTGAGCTCCCGCCCGCCAGCGGTTCAGCAGCGTTCCCCATTCCATGACGTCGAACTCGACGGTGACGCCGACCGCCGCGAGGTTCTGCTGGATGAACTCGTTCATCGCCAGCGGTTGCATCTGGCCGGAGCCGGAGGTCGAGATCGCAACCTTGAAGCGCAGTGGGCGCGCTGGTCCGTAGCCGGCTGCCGTGAGCAGGCGACGCGCTTCCTCGGGATCGTGCCGGATCTTGAATGTGGGATGGCCGAACCAGGGATGATCCGCCGGGACGCTGCCCTCGGCCGGGATCATCAGGCCGTTGAGCAGCGCCCGCAGCCCCTCGCGGTCGATGGCGAGGTTGACGGCCTTGCGCACCCGCACGTCGGTGAAAGGCGAGCCGGGCAGGTAGCTCGGCATGTAGGCCCAGTAATGCGGGTAGATGTTGGTTAGGACGCGGTGTCCCGCCGCCTTGAGGGCGTCGATCTGGTCGGGAGCCGGCGCCTCGATCCAGTCGACCTGCCCCGACAGGAGCGCCGCCACCCGGGTGGTCGCCTCGGGCATCGGCTGGAGCACTAGCCGGTCGTAGGTTGGCCGGCGGGCGGGATCCCAGTAGGCGGGATTGGCCACGAACTCGGCCCTCTCCCGCGGAACCAGGCGGGTGAGTCTGAACGGTCCAGTCCCCGAAGGCGAGAGGGCGAATTTCTGCCAGTCGCGGCCGACAGCCTCGAACTGGGCCGGGCTGGAGACTAGGAGGAAGGTCAGCTGGTAGGGAAAGAACGCGTCGGGGGTCTTTGTGGTGAGCTGGATCGTCTGCGGATCGAGGACCTTCCAGGACGCGACCGAGCCGAGGCGGCCGCGCACCTGGGCCGCCTGCTTGGGATCGTAGTGAGGCGCCTTGTCGTCGAGGAGCTTGGCGAGGTTCCAGGCGACCGCAGCGGCGTCGAAGGCGGAGCCGTCGTGGAAGGTCACGCCGTGGCGCAGGCGCAGCGTCCAGAGGGTCCGGTCGCCTTCGTCCACGCTCCAGCTCTCGGCGAGGCCGGGCTTGAGCTCGGCGGGCCTGTCCGACCGTGACAGGTCCCACGCGATGAGGGGGTCGTAGAGCGTGTAGCCGGTGAACCGGTAGCCCTCGAAGCCGTTGTCCGGCCCGCCGGTGGTGAGGGGGATGTCCGCCGCCGTCATGGCGACACGAAGGATGCGCTCGCTGGCGGCCGCGCGGGACGGCGCGTCGAGCGTGAGGATGGTACCGGCGCCGGCCAGGAGGGAGCGGCGCGTGAGGGAAGCGGGCATGCGGACGGACTCCTCGGTGGCTCATGGCACCTCGCGCGCGGCGGGACGCTGCACGGGAGGGGACGGTTTGGCGTTCCTCGCGACACGCCCACTGTCGGGGCTTGAGCGGACCAGTTCCGTGTCAGCCCGCCGGTGACGGCTCCGTCAGGCGAGGCGGAGGTCGGGCGCCGGCTCGCGCCAGGCCGACCAGACCAGGAGGGCGGCCGCGGCCTCGACCACCAGGACAAGGGCGACGCAGCCCGGCCAGCCGAGGCGCGCGAAGGCGAAGCCCGGCAGGAACGCGCCCGCCGCACCGCCCGCGTAGTAGAAGCCGAGATAGAGCCCGGCCGCCGCTGAGCGGTGATGGCTGGCGCTGCGGCCTACGAAGGCCGTGGCTGCCGCCTGGCAGACGAACGCCCCGAAGCAGACCAGCACCAGTGCCGGGGCAATCACCCACAGGCTCGGCGCGAGGGCGAGGCCGGCGCCGAGGGCCGAGCCGGCGAGCGACAGCAGAATCGTCCGCCGCGGCCCGAGACGGTCGATCCAGCGTCCGGATAGCGGCAGGATCGCTACGCCGACGAGGTAGGTGCCGAACAGCCAGCTCAGGTCCGCGGCCGACAGCCCGAAGGGCGGCGCCGCGAGATGGTAGTTGACGTAGGTGAAGACCCCGACGAGGCAGAACAGCACCGCGAACCCGACCGTGAAGGCGGACAGCAAGGCCGGGTTACCGAGGTGCCGCGGCATCGCGGCGAGCGCCGTGCCGAAGGGGGTCGTGGCCGGGGCGGCTGTGGAGCGCGGCAGCAGGGCGGCGACGACGAGGGCTGCCAGAAGATTGACCAGGCCGAGGGCCAGGAAGGCGAGGTGCCAGTCGCCCCACTCCGCCGCGACGCCGCCGATGACCCGCCCGAGGAAACCTCCAACGATGTTGGCCGTGACGTACAGGGTCGTCGCCCGGCCGCGCAGGGCGGCCGGCCATTCCTCGCTCGCATAGGCGAGGCAGGCCGCGAAGGCGGCCGGCATGAACAGACCCTGGAGGAAGCGCAGGCCAACGAGGATGTCGAGGTTCGGGGCGAGCGTGCAGGCGAGACTCGGGACGGCGACCAGCACCAGGGCCGCCACGATCGTGGGCTTGCGGCCGAAGGCGTCCGAAACGGCGCCGGCGACCGGCGCCACCAAGGCGACCGCCGCGGCCGTTGCCGTCACCGTCAGGGCGGCGCGGGCGGGACTCACCCCGAAGGCGCGCTGCAAGTCGGGCAGGATTGGCTGGCAGGCATAGAGGTTCAGCATCGCCCCGAACCCGGCGGCGCAAAGCCCGATCTGCCGCCTGAGCAAGAGATCGGCGCTCATGCCGGGTGCCTGCGGATGTCGAGTTCGCCGATGCTGCCGGCCTGCGCCGTCCAGCCCGGCGGCACGTAGGTCGTGGCGGTCATCTCCTCGACGACTGCCGGGCCGGCGAAAGCCTCGCCCACGCGCAGGTTCTCCCGTCGCAAGACCGGGCAGGCTTGCGGCTCGCCACCGACCCAGACGGTGCGGCGGCTCGCGGGCAGGCCGGTTTCCGGGGTCGGCGCGCGCCAGGTCGGGCTCTCTACCGGGATGCGACCGACGGCGCGGACATTGACGAGCAGCAGGCCGCGCTCACGGTCGAGGCGGCCATATTCGCGCTCGAACGCCCCCTCGAAGGCGACGGTGATCGCGGCGACGTCCGCGCCCGGCGCACAGGACACGGTCAGCTCGTGGGCTTGGCCCTCGTAGCGCAAGTCGTACTGGCATTCGAGGGTCAGTCCGGCCGGGTCGACGCCTTGACCGGCGAACTCCTCCCGCATGGCCGGCAGGGCCTCGGCAAAGAAGGATGCCGCCTGGGCCAAGGCCCCGGAGCTCAGAGGCGCCAGGATCGTGAGGGCGCAATCGACGGTGAGGGCCGAACACAGTGCGCCGAAGGCCGAGAAGGTTCCGGGATCCGGCGGTGCCACCACGCGGGGGATGCCGAGGGCCTCCGCCACCAGGCAGGCATGGAGCGGCCCGGCTCCGCCGTAGCACAGGAGCGCGCATTCGGCCGGGTCGTACCCGCGGGCCACCGAGATCTCGTGGACGGCCGCCGCCATCTTGGCGACCGCGAGATCCAAAATCGCCTCGGCCATCGCCTCGGTCAGCAGGCCGGCCGCCTCCGCCAGGGTCCCAACGACGCGCCGGGCCGCCTCCCCGTCGAGGGAGAGCGAGCGGCCGAGTTCCTGGCCGGCGCCCAGCCGTCCCAGGACCGCGTTGGCATCGGTCACGGTCGGACGCTCGCCCCCGTGCCCGTAGCAGGCCGGCCCCGGCCGCGCCCCGGCACTCTCGGGGCCGAGGAGCAGGTCGCCGCCAGCATCGAGAGCCGCGATCGAGCCGCCGCCCGCGCCCACCGTATGGATGTCGAGCTGCGGCAGGCGGATGACGTTGCCGTCGAGGATCGTCTCGCGCTTGAGCGGCAGCGCCCAGTCCGCCACCAAGGCGACATCCGTCGAGGTGCCTCCCATGTCGCAGGCGATGATGCGGGCGATCCCGAGCGCCTCAGCGAGGCGTCGCGTGGCCGCCAGGCCCGCGGCGGGGCCCGACAGGATGGTCCGTACCGGCGTCTTGGTCACCGCCCGGGTGGTGAGGAGGCCGCCATGCGACGCCACCGTGTAGAAGCTCGCCGCCGGATAGCGGGCCGCCACCGCGTCGGTGAGCGACCCGACGTAGCGGGCCATGAGCGGCATGAGCACGGCGTTCAGGGCCGTGACGAAGAAGCGCTCGTACTCGCGCACCTCGTTGAGGATGTCGGTCGAGACGGTCACGAAGGCGACGTGGCGCTCCAGGATCGCCTTGGCCCGGGCCTCATGCGCGGGGTTGCGGTAGGCGTTGAGGAACCCGACCGCGACGGACTCGATCCCTGCCTCGGCGAGCGCCCGCCCGAGCGCGTCGAGGGCCCCCTCGTCGAGGGGTTCGCTCACGGCCCCCGAGGCCTCGATGCGCTCAGCCACCTCGTACCGGTCGCGGCGGCGGATCACCGGCGGCGGCCGGCGGAAATAGGGATCGTAGAGGCTGCCGGGCGTCAGCCGGGTGGTACGGCCGAGCTCGATCACGTCGCGGAAGCCCCGCGTCGCCACCAGGGCCGCCCGCGCGCCGCGGCGCTCCAGCAGCGCGTTGGTGGCGACCGTGGTGCTGTGGACGACCCGGCGGATTTGGCCCGCCGGCGCCTGCGACTTCTCGATCACCGCGAACACCGCCTGGTCCGGCGCTGCCCGGTTCGATGGAACCTTGACGGCGGAGCAGGTCCGCGCCGCGACGTCGTACACGGTCGCGTCGGTGAAGGTGCCACCGACGTCGATGCCGACGAAATATCCGCTCGTCACGGCACGCTCCTTCAGGCCAGTAGGGCACGGCAGCAGTGGTCGATCGCCGCGAAGGTCGCAGCTAGATCGTCGTCCGTGTGCGCGATCGAGACGAAGCGGCGGTTGTTCGGCAGCACGAACAGGCCGTTTCGGATCATCTCCGCTTCGAAGCGGCGCAGCTTGCCGAGGTCGCTGCGCCGGATGTCGCGGTAGTTCGACGGGGCCTCGTCGGCGAACAGGAAGTGCCACATCGGCCCCTCGCCGAACACGACCACGCCCATCCGGTGGCGGTCGAAGATCTCCTGGAGCCCGGCGCGCAGGCGGTCGGCCAGGGCGAAGACGCGGTCGTAGACGCCTTCCTCCGACAGGATGTCGAGCATGGCGAGGCCGGCCGCGCAGCCGAGCGGATGCCCCTGGAGGGTGCCATTCTGGTAGACGTAGCTTGGCCGGCCCTTCTGGGCCGGGTCGGCCTGCTCCATGATGTCGGCCCGGCCCATGACAGCGCCGACAGGCAGGCCGCCGCCAATGATTTTGCCGTAGGTAGCGAGATCAGGGGTAATGTCGAAGTAGTCCTGGGCGCCGCCGAGTCCGTAGCGAAAGCCCGTCACCACTTCATCGAGGATGAGCAGGACGTCGTGGGCCCGGGTCAGCTCGCGCACGGCGTGAAGGAAGCCGGGCTTGGGCGACAGGATGCGCTGGATCGGCTCCATGATCACCGCGGCGATCTCGCGCCCATGCGCCTCCAGAATGGCCTTGAGGCTTTCGATGTCGTTCCACTGCGCCACCAGGGTCAGGTCGGCGACATGGCCAGGTATTCCGGCCGTGTCGGGCACGGCTGTGGGGAACGGCACCTCGCTCCCGGGCGAGGTCGAGACCTGCGCGTAATCGTGCACGCCGTGATAGGCGCCCTCGAACTTGACGATCCGGTCGCGCCCCATGAAGGCGCGGGCCAGCCGAATGGCGTGGAAGGTCGAGTCGGAGCCGGCGGTGGTGAAGCGCATCCGCTCGGCGCAACGCACCAGCGGCTTGAGCCGGCGGCCATAGGCCACCGCGGTCTCGTTGAGATAGGCGAAGAAGTGGGTGCCGCGGCCGGCCTGCTCGGCCACTGCCGCCTGTATCCGTGGATGGGCGTGGCCGAGGAACAGCGAGCCGGATCCCAGCACGTAATCGATGTACTCGTTGCCCGATGTGTCCCAGAACCGGCCGCCGGCACCGTGCGAGACGACGAAGGCGCAGCCATCCGGCAGGGCGTTGCCGCCGAGCACGCCGCCGGGAAAGAGATCCCGCGCGTCGGCGAGCTGGTCGGCCTCGACATTGGTGGGGGCGGCACGGCGGCCGAGGAGGGGGGCGAGCGGGGCGGAGGTCATGGCAGAAGGCCTTCCTGAAGCGGGGTGCGGCGTGTCAGCAGGCGGATCGTCCGCGCGTCGGGCAGAGCCGTGGAGGTGGGGGCGACGCGGATGCGGGCCGTCTTCTCGGCCGAGTCGATGGCAGCGACCCAGAAGCGGCGGCTCGGCCCGGTGACGAAAACGACCTCGACCAGGGATCCCGGCTCGGCGTCGAGTGCGGCGGCCAAAGTCCTGCTCAGGCCGCAGGCATGGGCCGCCAGGTCCGGATCGAGCGCCAGCACCGGGCCGGGGCCGAGCCGACTGTAGGATGCGAGGCCGTCCTGCGTGACGTAGCCGTCGGCGAGATCCTCCGCGATGCGTTCGGGATCCCGTTCGCGGGGATCGCCGAAGCCGCCCCCGCCGGAGCTCTCCATCACCACCACGTCGCCGCTGCGCAGGGGGAAGTTCGCGATCTTGCCCGGGAACCGGCTCGGTTCGACCATCGCGCCGTCGCGGCGCAGGCTGTAGCGGTTGGGGGCTCCAGACAGGCCGCCATTCACGCCGGCCGGCGGCACGATATTGCGGTCGGACAGGACTGAGAGGCGCGCGTCGTCTACCAGGATCTCGACCTCGCGGTGCAGGCCGCAGCCGCCGCGCGAGAGCCCGGCTCCGCCGCTATCCGGCCGGATCTCGTTGCGCAGGACCCGTAGCGGGAAGATCGCCTCGACGATCTCGGCGGACTGGATCGAGACGTTCTCGCCCTCGTTGAAGGCCCGCACCGCCACCGCGCCGTCGCTCTCGGCCGAGGCGCCGGTGCCGCCGGACGGGTACTCGTAGAAGATGAACGAGCGCGAGCCGATATAGGTGTGGTTCGAGGTGCCGCGCACGTCGCCAATCAGCCGGGCCGGCGCGATCTGGCCGAGCGCTCCCATCACGGCGGCGTCGCAGGCGAAGCGCACCTCGTTGAGGCCGCCGCATGGGGCGGGCGGCGTTGCGTTGACGATGGTCCCCTGGGGTGCATGGACCGTGATCGCCCGCAGCGTGCCGGAATTGATCGAGCCTGACGGGTCGAGGAACGACTTGATGACGGTGAGCACCGAGGTCGGCGCGATCGCCGGACCGGCATTCAGCGGTGCGTCGACCTGGGGTGTGGTTCCGGTGAAATCCGCCAGGATCCGGTCGCCCTCGACCGAGAGGGCGACCCGGACGCACAAGGGGTGCGGCGTCGCGGCTGCTCCGTCGAGGTAGCCGGTATGATGCCACGTGCCGTCCGGAAGGGCCGCGATGGCGCGGCGCAGGCGCTGCTCGGCCCCGTCGAGGATGTCCTGCACCGCGCCGTTGACGCGGGGCGCGCCGTACTTGGCGAGCAGACCCCGCAGCCGTCCCTCCGCGACCCGACAGATGCCCAGCACGGTGCGGAAATCGGAGGCGGCCTCGCGGCTCGCGCGCACGTTGTCGAAGACGAGGCGCAGGAGTTCGTCCGCGCCACTCTTGGCGACCCGGACATGGTCCAGTCGCAGGCCCTCCTGCAGGATCTCGGTCGCCGCGCCGTTGAGCGAGCCCGGCGACATGCCGCCGATATCGGCCCAGTGCGAGCGGATGACGATGTGGAAGGCCGGCAGGCCGTTGTGATGCACGGGCCAAATCACCGCCACATCGTTGAGATGGGTGCCGCCCGTATAGGGATCGTTGTGCAGCACGATCTCGTCCGGCCCGATCGTGCCGTGCCGGCGGGTCATTCCCGCCACCGCACCGCTGATCGGGATGATGTGGAACGGATGATCTTCGCCGGACTCGGCAATCAGGTTGCCGGCTCCGTCGGTGAGCACGCAGGAGAAGTCGTAGCCCTCGTAGATGATCGAACTGTAGGACGAGCGCACCATCGCCCGGCGCATCTCGCGCACGATCGATCCGAGGCCTTCGCGCAGGACGGCACTGAAGGAGAGTGCCTCGCGGCGGTCGAGGCGATGCAGATCAGTCATGGAAGCAATCCCGGATGGTGAGCCAGGAGCGCTCGATCAGGGCTTCAGTCACGGCCCGAGCCTGAGTGGCGTCCTTCGCCGCGATGGCATCGACGATCTTGCGGCTGCCCTCGACTGACAGGTCCATCAGGTGGGGGAACGTCCGATAGGCAGCATAGCGGTAGCGTTGCGCCTGCTTGCTCAGGCCGTCGAGGAGGCGGACAAGCGTCGCATTCATGGCCGTCGCGTGGATGGTATCAGTGAAGGCGACATTGGCGAGAAAGTAATCGCGCACCTCTCGCGCCTGCTGCGCTTTGAGCATCTGGTCGTAGATGCGCCCGAGCACTTTGATGCTCTCGGTCGAGCGACGCATCGCGGCCTCAGCGGCGGCGATCCCTTCGAGGGGGATCCGGCAGACATAGACCTCGTCGAGGTCGCGCTGCGAGATTGGCGCGACGTTGAGGCCCTTGGCGCCCTCGCGGGTCAGGAGACCATCGGACTCCATCCTTCTGAGGACGTCACGCACCGGTGAGCGGCTAACGCCGTACTGCTCGGCGATAGTGTCCTCGACAAGCCGCGTTTCAGCGGGAAGGTCGCCGAAGATGACAGCCTGCACGAGACGGTCGCGAAGGTGATCGGCGAGGAGAGGCGCTGAGAGGCGCTCAAAAGGACGGCTGACCATCGTTCTCGTATACGGTGCACGAAGATCTTCGTCAAGGTTTCGTATACGGTGCACGAATGCGCGCTACAGGAGTCGTTAAAAACTCTAAGTTGTAAATCTTCCCGATAAAACACCTTCGGTTTGATGCGATCCGTAGGTGCTCATGACGAAGCGGACAGCCCCGTCCTCGCCAAAGGCGCGCGAGCGCGCCGTTTTAGAGAGTAGCTACGCACCCGCCTGGCGGAACACATGGCGGACACGTCGAGGCGCACCGCATCATCCCTGTTCGGACGCCTAGTTGTTTAGTGGCGGAACGTTGTTGGGATCAGGCACTTTGGGCGATCGAGGAGCATGCCTGGCGGTTCGAGCCAGACCTGCGCTCCTCGGCCAGGAGGGTGCGCTGATGCTCGCGATCCATCCCAATGCCCGCACCACCCCAGCCGTGCGCGCCGAGATCGCCCGCTCTCGCGAACCCTCCGGCGTGCTGGCCAGGCGCTACGGCGTCTCCTCCGAGACCATCCGCAAGTGGCGCAAGCGCGGGCCTGACGACTGCCGGGACCGCTCGGCTCGCCCNCTCACACGCTGCCCTGGAAAGCCAGCGAGGAGGAGCGCGCCATCGTGCGCGCGCTCCGACGCGCCACCGGCTTCCCGCTCGACGATCTCACCTTTATCGTCTGCCACTTCCTGCCACACCTGAACCGGGGACGCCGTCTACCGCATCCTCAAGGCCGAGGACCTCAATCGCCTCCTGCCCGCAAATCAGTCTCGTAAACCACACGGCGAGTTCAAGGAGTACGACATCGGCTTCCTGCACAGGGACGTGAAGCACTTGCCCAAGTTGCGCGACAAGGACGGATCAACCCGCAAGCGCTACTTGTACGTTGCCATCGATCGCGCGTCGCGCTTCGTGCATCTCGCGGTCAAGGACGATGAGACGACGGCTTCAGCTGTCACCTTCCTGGA
>NZ_KZ984625.1 GCF_003574465.1 Methylobacterium crusticola | reverse complement strand
GACCCGGGACGCGGCCGCGCCCGGCTCCCTCCGGGCGCTCCTGCGGGACGCCCTCGCGGATCCGGCCGCGACCTGGAGCCTCGGCGGCTACGGGGCGGGCGCCACCTTCCGGCGCGACGCCGGCGAGCCCGCGGACCCCCTGGACGACGGCCGCCTCGGCCTCGCGACGCGACGCGGCGCCATCGCGTTCGCGGGCGGGGCCGAGCTCCGCGGGGAAGCCGAACTCCGCGGGGAAGCCGGGCTGCCCGGCGGAGCCGGGGACCCTGCCGGGTTGCGGCCCGTCGCCTACGAGACCGCCCTCGGGGACGCGGCCTGGAGCCACGCCGTCGCGCTCTGCCGGCCCGCCGGGGCCTGCGCCGGGGCCGGGCACAGGCTGGTGACGGAGCTCGGCCCCGACCGGGAGGCCGCCCGGCCGCAGGACCGGGACGGGGTGCTGTTCTGCCTCGGCCTCGGGCTGGCGCAGGCCCGGGCCTGCGTGCGCGTCCGCGCTCCCGCGTCCCTCCGTGCCCTGAGGGCGGCGTGCGGGCGCCCGGACGGCCTCCTGCTCTGGCCCCGCCTCGGGCTCATGGCGGGCACGGTCGTCGTCACGGCGGGTCCCCACCGGGTCGAGGTCGCGCCCGGGGGCGATGCCGGCGGGCCCCGCGCCGACCTGCACGAGACGCTCCTGCGCCTCGGCCGCACCCACGCCGCCACCGCCCCGATCCCGGCCGGGTGGGTGCCGGTCGCCCACCTGCACCCGCCCCATCCGGTGACGCGGGAGGCGGGCGGAGGGCTCGCCTTCGACGCCCGGCGCCACGCCGCCTTCCAGGCCCTGCTGGCGCGCTGGGGCGATCCGGGCCTCGTGGCCCTGAAGCGCCGGGTCCTGGCCGGCGACCCGGTGCCGCAGCCCGCGACGCGGTTCGGGCGGGCCGCCGTCCGGGTCGCGCGGGCGCAGCGTCGCCTCGCGGCCGGCGGCTGACGGCCCAGGACCGGCCCCCGGCCCCGGCGGAGCGGGTCCGGCACAGAAAAAAGGCCGCTCTCGCGAGCGGCCCGAAGTCTAGGGAGGAAACGCCCAAAGAGGGCAGCATGACCGCGACGCCATCGCGGCCCTGCACCTCCTGATGTAGGACGCCGCCCGCCCTTCGCAAGTGCGAGACGGCACCCGGCGGCGCGTTTCCCGGGCGGCGTTCCGCCCGGAGGCGGGGCCGGCGACGCGAAACACCCCCGCCGGAGGCCGGCGGGGGTGCGGGACGTCGTCGCGAGCGCCGTCGGCCGGCGCCCGGATCCTCAGCGCCGCAGGATCTTGGTGACGATCCGGCCGACGAGGTTGCCCGATTGCGGCGTCCGGTCCTCGGCCCGGGCGTTGGGGTCGTCGTTCCCCAGGATCTTGGTGACGATTCGACCGATCAGGCTCATCGCATCCTCCTTGCCGGATGTGGGCGCGGTGTGGGTGTGGAGTTCAACGGCCGACAGGCTTTGCTGTTCCGGGCGGCCCCTCACGCGAGCTCCGCCATCGTCTCGAACACCAGGGCGTGGCGGGCCGCCAGCGCGTCGATGTCGGCCGCGTAGCCGCCGCCGATCACCGCCACGAGCGGGATGCCCCGGCGGCGGGCCTCCCCGACCACGTGGCGCTCGCGCCGGCGCAGGCCCGCGTCGGTGAGCGAGAGGCGCCCGAGGCGGTCGTCCCGGTGGGGATCGACGCCGGCATTGTAGAACACGAGGTCCGGCCGCAGGCCGTCGAGGAGTCGCGGCACGTGCAGGGCGAGCGCCGCCAGGTAGGCGTCGTCGTCGAGGCCGTCCGGCAGGCCGACGTCGAGGTCGCCCGGGACCTTGTCGGCGGGGTAGTTCCTCTCCGCGTGCATCGAGAAGGTGAACAGGTCGGGCTCGCCCGCCAGGCAGTCGGCGGTGCCGTCGCCCTGGTGGACGTCGAGGTCGACCACCAGGGCCCGGGCGATCGCGCCCTCGCGCTTCAGCGCCAGGGCCGCCACCGCGACGTCGTTGAAGACGCAGAAGCCGCCCCCCGCGGCCCGCCGGCCGTGGTGGCTGCCCCCGGCGGCGCTGCCGGCGAGCCCGCCCGCGAGGGCGAGGCGCGCGGCGAGCAGCGTGCCGCCCGCCGAGGCGAGGGAGCGGCGCGCCACCCCGGCATCCACCGGCAGCCCGATCGCCCTCTCGATCGCCCGCGGCACCGTGGCGGTGACGACCTGCTCGACGTAGCCCCGGTCGTGCGCGAGCCCGACGAGGTCGGGCGTCGCCGGCTCCGGGGTCACGAACCCGCCCGGCACGAGTCCGCGCTCGACGATGATCTCGGCGAGCCGCCCGTACTTGCGCATGGGGAAGCGGTGCCCCACCGGCAGCGCCGCCTCGTAGGCCGGATGGAACACGACCGGGACCATGGTCTCACCTGCGATCCGAAACCCTCACAGGCGCCAACGCGAGAGCGCGGCCCGGCGCGAGCGCGACCGCGCGCCGCGGGGTGCGGCTCGGGCCCGCGGGGTTGCCCCACCGTCAGCGCTGTCCCACAAGCGATACGGGACGCGTCGCGGCCTGGACACGGTTTGAACACGAACTCCGCCGACCCTCGCGGGAGGACGGAGCCAACGCGCAGCCGGGGGGCATGGCGGACCAGTCGAGAGTGCGTCGCGGCGCGTCGAGCGCGTGCCGATCATCGGATGCGAGGCGGGGGCGCCGCGTCGGGCTGGTGCTCGCCGTCGGGACCCTCGGCCTGGCCGGGGCGGAGCCCGCCCGGGCCTTCGACCTGTTCGGCCTGTTCGGCGGCGAGGAGCCGCCGCCGGCCCCGAGCCCCGCGGCCCTGCCCTACGCGGTCCGCTTCCAGGGCGTCGAGGACGAGGACCTGCTGCGGGCGCTGCGGGACACGTCGAGCCTCGAGCGGCTGCGGGCCGAGGCGCCGCCCGACGGCGAGGGCCTGCTGCGCCGGGCCGAGGCCGACCTGCCGCGCCTCCTCGACGCGCTCTGGGGCTTCGGCTACTACGACGGCCGCGTGAGCGTCCGGATCGAGGACGTGGTGCTCGGGGGCGACGCCGCCGCCCGCAGCGCCGTGCGCGCCGCGGAGGCCGCGCGCAACCGCACCCTGGTGGCGGTGCGCATCGCCGTCGACCAGGGCCCGCTCTACCGCCTGCGCACCCTCGCGGTGCGGGACCCGGCCGGCCGCCCCTTCGGGCCGGACGCGGTGCCGCCGCGCCTCACCCGCGTCGGGGACGACGAGGCCGCGCGCTCCGCCGCGGTGCTCGCCCGCGAGGCCCGCCTGGTCGACCACTTCCGCGCCCAGGGCCACCCCTTCGCCAAGGTGCTGCGGCGCGAGCCGGTGGTGGACCACGCCGCCCGCGTCATGGACGTCGCCTTCGTGCTCGACCCGGGCCCGGCGGCGGCGCTGGGCGCCGTCACGGTGCGGGGCACGCGGGACCTCGACCCGGCGGTGGTGCGCTCGTTCATCTACGCCGAGCCCGGCGACCCGTACTCGCCCCAGGCGCTCGCCGGGATCCGGCGCTCCGTCGCCCGCATCGAGGCGCTGGGGGGCGTCCGGGTGCGGGAGGGCGAGGCCCTCGACCCCGACGGCACCCTGCCGGTCTTCGTCGACGTGACCGAGCGCGCGCCGCACATCGTCGGCGCCTCGGCCCGCTACTCCACGGTCGACGGGCCGGGCGTGCGCGCCTACTGGGCCGACCGCAACCTGTTCGGCGGCGGCGAGACCCTGCGCATCGACGCCGACCTGTCGTATCTCGGCCTCGGCACCGACTACTACGCCCGCCGCCGCCGGCTCGCCGGGATCGAGACCAACGGCCTCGGCGGCCGGCTCGCCGCCACCTTCGTCAAGCCGGCCCTGTTCGGCACCCGCAACGACCTGCTGGCCGGCGCCTTCATCGGCCGCGAGGTGCAGCAATCCTACGTCAGCGACGCCGCGGGCGGCACCCTGGCCCTGCGCCACCGCTTCGGCGACGCGTTCTCGGTGCAGGCCGGCATCGAGGGGCGGGCCGGCTCCGACCGCGACGCCCTCGGCCGGGTCGATTACGGGCTGGTCGGCCTGCCGGTCGGGGTCACGTACGATTCCACCGACAGCCTGCTCGACCCGACCCGGGGCGTGCGGCTGACCGCCTCGGTGACGCCCTACCCGGGCGTCCTCGGCTCCGATCCCGGCCTCCTCCTCGCCAAGGCCCAGGGCTCGACCTACTGGGCCCTCGACGACGAGGCCCGCACCATCCTGGCGGCCCGCCTCGGCCTCGGCTCGGTCAGCGGCGCGGGGCTGGCCGAGATCCCGGCCTCGCTGCGCTTCTTCGCCGGCGGCGGCGGCTCGATCCGGGGCTACTCCTACCGCACGGTCGGGCCGGTCGGCCCCTACAACCTGCCGATCGGCGGGCGCTCGCTCATCGAGGGCTCGGTCGAGGGCCGGATCAAGCTCACCGACACGATCGGCGTCGTGCCGTTCGTCGACGCCGGCACCGCCTTCGCGTCGAGCCTGCCCGACTTCGACGAGCGCATCCGCGTCGCGGCGGGCATCGGGCTGCGCTACTACACCGGCATCGGCCCGATCCGGGTCGACCTCGCGGTGCCGCTGAACCCCGACAAGGCGCTCAAGCAGCCGCCGGTCGCCCTCTACATCAGCCTCGGTCAGGCCTTCTAGATGACGCACGCCCAGGTCAGCGCCGGCGGGCCCGTCCCGCCCCGTCCCGCGGCCGGGCCGCGCCGCCCGCGGGCCCGGGCCGGCCGGGCGGCCGCCCTCGTGCTGGCGCTCCTCGCCCTCGCCTGGCTCGGGCGCGCCACCGCCGGGCGCGCGGCCGAGGGCGAGACGACGATCCTCGGCGACCTGCTCTCGCGGGCGCTCTCGACCCCGACCTCGCGGGTCTCGATCGGCGCCGTCGACGGCGCGCTCTCCTCCGACGCCACGATCCGGGACGTGGCGATCGCGGACCGCGACGGCGTCTGGCTGCGCCTCGACCGCGCCCGCCTGATCTGGCGCCGCACCGCGCTCCTCGCCCGCCGCCTCGAGGTCGACCGGCTGGAGATCGGCCGGCTGGAGGTGCTGCGCCGGCCCCTGCCCTCGCCGAGCCCGGCCGCCGCCAACGAGCCCCTGCTGCCGGACCTGCCCGTCAAGGTCGCCGTGAAGGCGTTCGCCCTGAGCGAGCTCGTCCTCGGCGAGCCGGTGCTCGGCGAGGCCGCCCGCATCGCCGGCGCCGGCCAGGCCACCCTCGGGGACCCCCGGGAGGGTCTCGACCTCGCCCTCGGGGCGCGCCGCCTCGACCGGCCCGGCACCCTCACGGTCCGGCTCGCCTTCGTGCCGGAGGGCGCGCGCCTGGAGCTGAAGCTCGCCCACGACGAGCCGGCCGGCGGCCTCGCCGCCCGCCTGATGGGCCTGCCGGGCCTGCCGCCCGTGAGCCTCGACCTCGACGGGCGCGGGCCCCTCGACGCCTGGAGCGCCACCCTGGGCTTCCAGGCCGGCGAGGGCATCGGCGCCGAGGGCCGGGCGCGCATCGACCGCGCCGGGGCGGAGCGCCGCATGAGCCTCGACCTCGCCTCGCGCATCGAGGGCCTGATGCCCGGGCCCGCCGCGGCGGTGTTCTCCGGCACCACCCGCCTCGACGGCGCCCTGCGGTTCTCCGACGACGGCGCGCTGCGGGTCGACCGCTTCGACCTCACCTCCCGCACCGCCCGCCTGAGCCTCGCCGGCAGCCTCGACGCCGCCCGGACCGCCGACCTGACGCTCCAGGCCCGCGCGCTGCCGACCGAGGGCGCCGTGACCCGGGCCGCGCAGGCCGAGATCGAGTCGCTGACCCTCGACGGCAGCCTCAAGGGGCCCCTCGACGCGCCCCGGGTGGCCGGGCGCCTGCGGGCCGCGGGCCTCGCGGCCGCCGGCAGCCGCCTTGAGCGGGTGAGCGCCGACCTCTCGGCCGAGCCCCTGCCGCGGACGCCCGCCGGCCAGGCCTTCCGCCTCGCCGCCGAGGCCAGGGTCGAGGGCCTGCGCCTCGCCGACCCGGCCCTGCGCCGGGCCGTCGGGTCCCGGGCCGCCTTCCGGCTCGCCGGCCGCATCGACCCCGACGGCGTCGCGGACCTCGACGAGGTCTCCCTCGAGGCGCCCGCCGCCAGCGCCCGCTACGCCGGCCGGATCGGCCGCGACGTGGTGGCGGGCACGCTCCGGGCGGACCTGCGCGACCTCGCGGCCCTCTCGCTCGCCGCCGGCCGGCCCCTCGCCGGCCGCGTCGCCGCCACGGCCCGGCTCAGCGGCGACCCGGGCCGCGCCGGCGTCACCGCCGACCTCGAGGCGCGGGCGGCCGGGCTCTCCCTCGGCACCCCGGCCCTCGACCGCACCCTCGGGCCCGAGCCCCGCCTCGACGGGCGCCTGACCCGCCTGCCCGACGGCTACGCGTTCCAGAACGTGCGGCTCGCCGGGGCCGCCGCGGCCGGAACGCTGGAGGGCCGCGCCACCCTGGCGCGGGCCGACGTCGCCGGCCGGATCGACCTCTCGGACCTCGCCACCCTCGACCCGGAGCTCGCCGGCCGGGCCGGGCTCACGGCCCGCCTCACCGGCTCCCTCGAGCGCCCCGACCTCGCGTTCGGGCTCTCGGCCCCCGACGCCAAGGCCCTGGGCCGGCCCCTGCGCGACCTCGCGGCGGAGGGCGTGCTGCGGGACCTCGCCGGCGCCCCCGACGGCACGGTGCGGCTCTCCGGCCGGGTCGACGGCAAGGCCCTCACGGGCGACCTGCGGGTCGCCCGTGAGGGCCGCGAGTGGCGCCTCGACCGGCTCGCCTTCGCGCTCGGCTCGGTCAGCCTCTCGGGGCGGGCCGTCCTCGATCCCGCCACACCCCTCGCCGAGGGCGACCTGACCCTGCGGGCGGGCGACCTCGACGACCTCTCGGCGCTCGCCCTCACGCGCCTCGGCGGGCGCCTCGAGGCGGCCGTGAGCCTCGGCCGGGCCGGCGGCCGGCAGGACGCGCGGCTGCGGGCGACGGGCGAGGGCGTGCGGGCGGCGGGCCTCGCGGTCGCGCGCCTCGACGCCGACCTGTCCGGCACCGACCTCTGGTCCGCCCCCCGGGTCGAGGGCCGCCTGAGCGCCGACCGGCTGGTCGTGGGGGGCGAGACCGTCGAGACCCTCCGCCTCGCGGCGAGGCCGGGCGCCGGCGGCAGCGACCTCTCGCTCCAGGCCCGCGCCCGGGGCTTCGCCCTCGACGGCGCCGCGACGCTGGTGCCGGGCGCCGGCCCGCGCCTCGACCTCGCCCGCCTCAGCGCCGTCCGGGGGGGCGACCGCCTCGCCCTCGCCGGCCCCGCCGCCCTGACCTTCGAGGAGGGCGGCATCCGGATCGAGGGCCTCGCCGTCGCGGCCGGGACGGGCCGGGCGAGCCTCGAGGGCCGCGTCGGGCGCCGCCTCGACGTCCGGCTCGGCCTCAAGGCGGTGCCCCTCGCCCTGGCGCGGATCGCCTCGCCCGGACTGGCGCTCGCCGGCACCCTCGACGGCGAGGCGGCGCTCACCGGCACGCCCGAGAGCCCGGAGGGCCGCTACGCCCTCGGCGTCTCCCGCCTCGTCACGCCCGCGACCCGCGCGGCCGGCCTGCCGCCGGTCGAGGCCCGGGCCTCCGGGACCCTGGCCGACGGCCGCGCCGGCGTCGACGGCAGCGTCTCGGCGGGGCGCGGCCTCCAGGTCGCCGTGACCGGGTCGGTCCCGGTCGAGGCCGGCGGCACCCTGGCGCTGCGGGCCCGCGGCGCCCTCGAGGCCTCCCTCGCCAACACGCTGCTCGCCGCCGGCGGCCAGCGGCTCACCGGCCGGGTCGCCCTCGATGCCGGGCTCGGCGGCACCCTGCGGGCGCCGCGGGTCGAGGGGGACGCGGTCCTGTCGGGCGGCAGCTTCACCGATCCGCTCCAGGGCATCCGCCTCACCGACATCCAGGGCCGGGTGACCGGGCGGGGCGACGCGCTGGTGATCGAGCGCCTCTCCGCCGCGACCCGCAACGGCGGCACGCTCCAGGTCCGGGGCCGGGTCGCGGTCGATCCGGCCGCGGGCTTCCCGGGCTCGCTCACCGTCACGGCCGACCGGGCCGAGCTGGTGGCGAGCCCGCTGATGACCCTCGTGTCGGGCCTGAACCTGTCCCTGACCGGGCCCCTCGCCCGCACGCCGCGGGTGTCGGGCGAGGTCGACGTGGTCTCGCTCGCGGTCGCGGTGCCGGACCGCCTGCCCGCCACGGTGCAGCCCCTGCCGGGCCTGCGCCACGTCAACGCCCCGCCGGACCTCAGGGCGCGCCTCGACGCGCGGGCGCGGCGGGAGGCCGGGGCGCGCCGCGGGCGCCCCGCTCCGCCCTTCACCGCCGCCCTCGACCTGACGGTGAACGCCCCCGGCCGGATCACCGTGCGGGGGCGCGGCATCGACGCGGAGCTCGGCGGGGCCCTGCGGCTCACCGGCACCTCGCGGGCACCGGTGGCCAACGGCGGCTTCGCCATGCGCCGCGGCCGGATCCAGATCGTCGGCCAGCGCCTCGACTTCAGCCGCGGCCGCCTGACCTTCGCGGGCGACCTCACGGCGCCGGACCTCGACTTCGCCGCCCAGGCCCAGGCCGGCGACGTCACGGCGCGCATCGCCGTCACCGGCCCGGCGAACCAGCCCGACTTCGCCCTCTCCTCCGAGCCGCCGCTGCCCCAGGACGAGGTGCTCTCGCGCCTGCTGTTCAAGAAGGCCTCGGGCGGCCTGTCGCCGTTCCAGGCCCTGCAGCTCGCCCAGGCGGTGGCGCAGCTCTCCGGCGGCGCAGGCGGGCCCGACGTGTTCGAGAGCGCCCGCAAGGGCTTGGGCCTCGACAGCCTCGACATCCAGGCCGGCGCCAGGGGCGGCGCCGCGGTCGGCCTGTCCCGGGCGATCAGCGACCGGGTCGACGTCGGCGTCCGGGCCGGCGCCCGTCCGGAGGACAGCGCCGCCGTCGTCACGTACGACGTGACCGGCCGGATCAAGGTGCAGGGCGAGGCCGGGGCGGACGGCCGGACCGCCGTGGGGGTGGGCGCGGAGTGGGAGTACTAGGGAGCACCCCCGGCGCCGGGGCGGCCATTCCGCCGCCGGGGCGGCCGGCGCAGGCCGGAGAGCCCGGGTCGATCGAACCGGGACGGGCGCGGCAGCGCTCCCCCGGGGATGACGGCCCGGTCCGGCCCGCCCGCGCCCGGCCTCACAGGTCGAGGCGCCAGGTCTGCCCGACGAGGTCCTGCCCGAACGAGCGGTGGGGCTCCGAGTCCACGAGCCGGAACCCCGCCGACCGGTAGAGGCGCCCGGCGGCCGTCAGGACGTCGTTCGTCCAGAGCATCAGGGTCGCGTAGCCGCGGGCGCGGGCCCCCGCGACGCAGGCCTCGACCAGGCGCCGGCCCAGGCCCTCGCCCCGGGCCGCGGGCTCGACGTAGAGGAGCCGCAGCTTGGCCACGCGGTCGGACTGGCGCACGAGGAGGACGCTCCCGGCCACCTCCGCCCCCCGCTCGGCGATCCAGGCCTGCTCGCGGTCCGGGTCGAAATCCTTGACGAAGGCGGCCAGGATCTCGGCGACGAGCGCCTCGAAGCGCAGGTCGAAGCCGTATTCCTGCGCGTAGAGCAGCCCCTGGCGGTGGGTGATCCAGCCGATGTCGCCGGGCGCGAGGTCGCGCAGGCGGGTGGCGGGCGCCTCGGCGGGGGCGCCGAGGAGGCGCTGCACGGAGCCCATCGCGGCGAGGAGCGCCGCCCGGTCGGCGGCCGAGAGCCGCTCGAGCAGGGCCCCGATCTCCTCGCGCGAGGCGCGGTCCAGGGGCGCGAAGGCGGCGCGGCCGGACGCCGTCAGGGCGAGCACCTGCCGGCGCCCGTCCGCGGCCGAGGCCGTCCGCGTCACGTGGCCGTCCGCCTCGAACCGCCTCAGCATGCGGCTGAGGTAGCCGGCGTCGAGGCCGAGGCCCCGGCCGAGCGCCGAGGCGGTCAGGCCGTCGCGGTGGGCGAGCTCGTAGAGCACGCGCGCCTCGGTGAGCGAGAAGGCGCTGCGGTGCAGGCCGTCCTCGAGGAGGCCGATCTGGCGCGTGTAGAACCGGTTGAAGGCCCGGACCTGCGCGACCGGGTCGTCGCGCCGGGGCGCCGCGTGATCCATCGTCCTGCTCCGTCGGCCCGGGACACGGTCGCCGATATGATTGACGGAGTCAACTAGGGGGTCCCGGCGCCGTCCCGCGGGATCGCGCCCGCCCCGGCGAGCCGGCCGGCACGCGGACCGGACGGCAGGAGTCCGGGCGCGCCGGCGGCCGCCGGGGCGAAGGCGCGACGCTGCGAGGATCGTCGGGCGCGGCGGACCGCCGCCCGCCGGCGGACGATCTGACGTGACCCTGCGGAAACACACTCTTGATGATTTCGGATTACTTTCGATCCCGAGATGCGCGGGGGGCGCGAGCGTCTCGCGGCGTCGCGCATGTCCGCTCCCGAAGGCCGGCGAGGTCGGGGGCCGCGACGCTGACCGGCTCCATCGTCCCAGCGCCGGGCTCGGCCCGGCGGTTCCGTGCCCTCGACCTGACGGCCGGCCGCCCTGGTCGACCGCCTCGCCGACAACCGCAACCCCACGACAGGGATTTCGATACCGCGATGCCCAGATTCTCCATCAGGCTCACCCTCACGGCACTGGTTTCCCTGCTCGGCCTCGCGCTTGCCGGCCTGGCCGGGAACGCGCTGCTCCAGAGCGCACGGAGCAGGGCGACCGCCGAATCGGTGGCGTCCTACGCCGCCGTCGCCTCCGACCTGTTTCACAGCCTCGCGCAGATGCGCAACGAGCGCGGCTTCGCGTTCGTCGCCTTCGCGGTCGAGCCGGGCGCCAACCGCGCGCATCGCGACTACATGGCCCAGGCCCGGATGCCCCTGGACCGCGCCGTCGACGCGGCCGCGAGGGCGCTGTCGGCGGCGCCGGCCCCGGACCTGTCCGCGCTGGCGCAGGAGCTCTCGCCGCTCGTCGTCGCGTGGCGGCAGATGCGGGCGGAGGTCGATGCGGCGCTCGAGAAGCCGCTCGCGGAGCGGGACGCCGCCTTGTCCAAGCGCATGTTCGATCTCGGCAGCCGCGTCCTCGCCCTGATCGAGAAGGCGTCCGAGGGCGTGGATGCCGAAATCAAGTCGCTGGATCCCGCCGTGGCCCCGATGCTCGACGCGCGCGCGGTCGCGTGGTCGGTCCGCAACGCCTCGGGCCAGCTCGGCACCATCGTCAACACCCTCGTGGGCAGCGGCCGGCCCGCCACCGAGGCGGAGCGCAACGAGATCCGCGACGCGGAGGTGCGCGCGCGGACCTTCTGGACGGTCGTCGGGCGGATCGTCGGCGGGCGCGACGTCGCGCCGTCCGTGAAGGAGGCCTTCGCGCGCAGCAACGACACCTATTTCGGCGGGCCCTTCTACGCCCTGCGACAGGAGGTCATCGCCGCCGTGGCGCCGGGCCGCACGCTCCCGTTCACCGTCGAGGCCTGGCTCGCGCCGCATTACCGGGCCTACAGCTCCCTCATCGACGCGGCCGTCGCGATCATGAATTCCGTCGTGGCGAAGGCCGAGGCGCGCGCCGCGGACGAGCAGCGCAGCTTCCTGATCTACGCGGCGGCGGTGGCCCTCGGCCTCGCGCTCGCCGTCGCCGGCATCCTCTTCGTCCAGCTGCGCGTCGTGCGGGGCATCACCATCCTGTCGGCGGCCATGCGCCGCCTCGCCGGCGGCAACCTCGACACCCCGGTCCCCCTGACCGGCCGGGCCGACGAGATCGGCGCCATGGCGGGCGACGTCCAGACGTTCAAGGACGGCCTGATCCAGATGCGCGGGCTCGAGGCCGAGACGGCGCACGCGCGTCTGGCGGCGGACGAGCAGCGCCGGGCGGCCATGCGCGACATGGCCGACAGCTTCGAGCGCGCGGTGGGGGGCATCATCGGCACCGTCCAGTCGTCCGCCGCCGGGCTGCAGGCCGCCGCCCAGGCGATGACCGCGACCGCGACGCAGGCCGCCTCGCAATCCACCCTGGTGGCGTCCGCCGCCGAGGAGGCGGCCTCGAACGTCGGCACCGTGGCGGCGGCGGCCGAGGAGCTCGGCACCTCGGTGCGGGAGATCGGCCGGCAGGTGTCCGGCTCGGCGGACCTCGCGCAGCGCGCCACGATGGAGGCGGACCACACGGCCCAGCTCGTGCAGGAACTGAGCCAGGTCTCGTCCAGGATCGGCGACATGGTCGGCCTGATCTCCACCATCGCCAGCCAGACGAACCTGCTCGCCCTCAACGCCACCATCGAGGCGGCCCGCGCGGGGGCGGCCGGCCGCGGCTTCGCGGTGGTGGCCGCCGAGGTCAAGGAGCTCGCCGGCCAGACGTCCCGGGCGACCGAGGAGATCTCCGGCCAGATCGGCCGCATCCAGGCGGCGACGGGCCAGGCGGTCGCCGCCATCGGCGGCATCACGGGGCGCATCCGGGAGATCAGCTCGGTCGCGACCTCGATCGCGGCGGCCGTCGAGGAGCAGGGCGCCGCCACGCAGGAGATCGTCCGCAACGTCTCGCAGGCGGCCGCCGGCACCGGCGAGGTGACGGGCAGCATCGCGGGCGTGGCCGGCGTGGCGGAGGAGGTCGGCGTCGCCGCGGCCGAGGTCCTGGGCGCGGCCTCGGGGCTGTCGCGCCAGTCCGAGCACCTCGGCGGCGAGGTCGCGCGCTTCCTCAGCACGGTCCGGGCGGCGTGAGCGCGCGGGACGCCCCGCGCGGGGCGTCCCTCGGCCGTCCGTGCGAGATCCTCCGGCTCCCTTGAGCGGACCTCGCGAGGCCCGAGCGGCGCGGGGGCGAGGCCGCGGAGGGGGAGCCCGGGGTTCCGCTCACGGCTTCGACCACACGACGCGGTTGACGTAGTCGATGGAGCCCGAGATCACCCGGGCGACCATCGCCGAGACCGCCCCCGCCTCGTAGTCCGGCACCCGCCGCGCCGCGCTCCCGTGCGTCGCCAGGGTGACCCGGATCGCGTCGAGGATCGCCTCCACGGAGAGCCGCGACACCACCGTGACGGCCCCCGCATCCTGCCCCTCCGGGCGCTCGTGCGCGTCCCGGAGGGTCACCGCCGGGAAGCCCAGGAGCGCCGCCTCCTCGCTCAGCGTGCCGCTGTCCGAGACCACGCACAGGGCGTCCCGCTGGAGGCGCACGTAGTCGAAGTAGCCGAACGGGGGCAGGAAGCGCACGTCCGCCGCCGGCGCGGCCGCCGCCGGGCCGGCGAGGCCCGCCGGGCGGGCGAGGCCCGCCGCCGCCATCCGGGCCCGCGTGCGCGGATGCGTCGACACGATCACCGGCACGCCGTGCTCCGCCGCGATCCGGTCGAGCGCGCAGAGGAGCACCGCGAGCTTGCCGGCCTCGTCGACGTTCTCCTCCCGGTGCGCGCTGACCACGACGTAGCGGCCCGGCGCCAGGCCGAGCCGCGCCTGCACGCTCGAGGCGGCGATCCCCTCCCGCGCGAAGGCCAGCACCTCCTGCATGTGGGATCCCGACTTGACGATCCGGTCGGCCGGCAGCCCCTCCGCCAGCAGGCAGCGCCGCGCGTGCTCCGTGAGCACGAAGTTCACGTCGCTCGTGTGGTCGATGATCTTGCGGTTGATCTCCTCGGGCACCCGCGCGTCGTAGCAGCGGTTGCCCGCCTCGAAGTGGAAGATCGGGATGCGCAGGCGCTTGGCCGCCAGGCAGGCGAGCCCCGAATTCGTGTCGCCGTAGATCAGGACCGCCTCGGGCCGCTCCCGCTCCAGGAGCGCGTGCGCCCGCACCATCACGGTGGCGATCGTCGCGATCGCGTGCTCCCCGGCCGCCTCCAGGAAGAAGTCCGGCTTGCGGATCCCCAGGTCCTCGAAGAAGACCTGGTTCAGCTCGTAATCGTAGTTCTGGCCGGTATGCACCAGCAGGTGCTCGAACGTCGCGTCGAGCACCGCGATGACGCGGCTCATCTTGATCAGCTCGGGACGGGTCCCGACCAGGGTCATGATCCGGCGCACGCTCAGAAACCCTCCGACTGCACGCTCTGGCTGCCGAGCTCGCCCTTGATGTAGTCGAGCTCGCGCAGCATCGCGACGGTCTCGTCGCGCGTCAGCCGCCGCGTGTTGTGCGAGGTGAAGTCCTGGGTGCGGCTGATGTCGGCCTCTCCTTGCGAGGTGAACAGCGAGTAGTTCAGGTCGCGGGCGTCGGCCGGGATCCGGTAGAAGTTCCCGGTGTCGATGGAGCGCACCATCTCCTCGCGCGAGACCAGGCTCTCGTAGAGCTTCTCGCCGTGGCGGGTGCCGATGATCTGGATCGGTCGCCGGACCTCGAAGATCTGCTGGAGGGCGGCCGCGATGTCGCCGACCGTGCTGGCCGGGGCCTTCTGCACGTAGGTGTCGCCCTGCTGCCCGTGCTCGTAGGCGTGCAGCACGAGGTCGACCGAGTCGGGCAGCGACATCATGAACCGCGTCATCGCCGGGTCCGTCACCGTGAGGGTGCGGCCCTCCTTGATCTGGCGCACGAAGAGCGGGATCACCGAGCCGCGCGAGGCCATCACGTTGCCGTACCGGGTGATGCACAGGACCGTCTCGCCCGCCCGCAGCGTCCGGGCCTTGGCGATGGTGATGCGCTCCATCATGCCCTTGCTCAGGCCCATGGCGTTGATCGGGTAGACCGCCTTGTCGGTGCTCAGCACCACGACCCGCTGCACCCCGCTCTTGACCGCCGCGTTGAGCACGTTGTCGGCGCCCAGCACGTTCGTGCGCACCGCCTCCATCGGGTAGAACTCGCAGGACGGCACCTGCTTGAGGGCGGCGGCGTGGAACACCAGGTCGACGCCCCGCATGGCGTCGTCGAGGCTGCCGGGCTCGCGGACGTCGCCGATATACGACTTCATCCGGGGATCGTTGTAGAGGTGGCGCAGGTCCTCCTGCTTCTTCTCGTCGCGGCTGAAGATCCGGATCTCCCGCACGTCGGTGGCCATGAAGCGCGACAGCACGGCGTTGCCGAATGAGCCCGTGCCGCCGGTGATGAGCAGCGTCTTTCCCGAAAGCATCCCGTTCGCCCGTCCGTTCATCCCTGCAAGGCCCGCATGTGAAGGAGCATGTCCATCCATCCCGCCGGCGCGAAGCCGGTCTCGCGCCGGAAGCGCGTCGAGTCGAGCGAGCGGTCGATCCGCGGCTCCGGCACCGGCTCGATCGCCGTCCCGCTCCCGTAGGCCTCGGCCAGGAGGGTGAGAAGGTCGAACTTGCTGATCGGCTCCGCGGAGACGTGGTAGAGCCCGTGCAGGTCGGGCCGCGGCAGGACGTGGTCGCGGATGATCTCGGCCAGGATCACGGTCGGGACGCCCGAGAAGACCGCGTTGCGGTAGCCCTGGATGCGGGGCCCGGCGCGGAGGAACCACTCGAGGAGACCGACCGCCGAGGCGCGCTCGCGCCCGATGATCGAGGTGCGCAGGGTCACGACGTTCGGCCGGTCGGCGATCTCGCCGAGGTGCTTGGACAGCCCGTACAGGTCCGTCGCGGTGACGCGGTCGGCCTCGCTGTAGCGCCCCTTCGCGCCGTCGAACACGCAATCCGTGGAGATCGTCACGAGGCGCGCGCCGGCGAGGTCGCAGAGGTCGGCGAGGCGGTGGGGCAGGAGGGTGTTGATCGGGACGGCGACCCGCGGGTCGAGGGCCGCCCGGCGCTGCTTGACGAGCCCGACCGCGTTGATCACCACGTCCGGCCGGACCCGCCGCATCACGCCGGCGAGGTGATCGGGGCTGAGGACGTCGACGTCAGGAACGATCGCGGCGCCGGCATCGGGCGGCGCCGCGCCGCGGACCGAGCCGTGGACGGCGAGGTCCGGGGATCTCGCGAGGACGCTCATGCAGGCGTGGCCGAGCATGCCCTGGGCTCCGAGAATCAGAATGCGCATCCATCACCCGTTCTGGTCCCCGAGCGTATAGCTTTGCAGGCCCGGCAAGTCGAGCGCCTATCGCGGTACTTGATCAATATACTGGCTGCTGTCTGCACAACAGGAAGCATCGAGCGGATGAGCGCACTCAACGGACACTTCATGGAGCCTGCTACACACCCTGTCGCATCAGGAAGATCATTCGTCGTCTCGTGGTGATCTGTGATCGCTCGACGCGCAGGACGGCGTCGACCGGCCTGGCCCGACGATGCTGCGGCGGCCCGCACCGGTGCCGCCCGCACGTCCTGTGCGTCTCCAAGGGCAGGATCCGGAATCGTCCGCGCCGGGCGGGCGCTCCGCGACAGCCGCGGCCGCGTCACCCCGGCGAACCGGCCGCCCGCCGCCGGTGACGTTCCGGCCTCCCCTAGGTGCTTTCCCGCTTGGCACCTCGATGGACTTTTGATAAATGCCATAATCGGAATTCAGTTTCCATCCCGGTAGAAATTTCGGGACGAGGCGCGGCCCGTATCGCGATTTGTTGACTGATGATGCGAGTGGGAAGAATTGCGTTCGACGGCCGCGAAGATGTAGAAGGCCGTGCCTTGTTTGTCGTGTCCGCGCTTTATCATTGCGCCAGTGAGCTCTTGAGCTTCAGTATCGAGTTCATCGACGCCGCGGACGAGGCCGTCGCGGCGGCGGTCGCCGTGCTGCGGTGGGATACCGGCCTCGACGTCGCCCTGGTGCCGCCCGCGGCGACCCGGGCCGATCCGTCCTTTCTTCAGGGGGCCCTCCTGTACGGAGCCGTCCGGTTCAGCGACACGGCGGGGTTGCGCCTGCCCGAGGCGCGGCGGCTCGGCGTGCCGGTCCTGGTCGCCCTGCAATTTCCCGCCGGCGGGATGGTCGATCCGGTGCGCCTCGGCCTGCTCCGGGCGGCGCACGACCCCGCGATCCTCGGCCGGCAGATCGTCCGGGCCGTCGCGTGACCGGACGGGCCAGCGGGCGGCCCGCACCGCGCCGGACGACGCCGGTCATCCTGATCGTCGGCATGCAGAACAGCATCCATCTCGCGCGCTGGGTCGCCCTGGTGCGCGGGGATTTCGCGCGGATCGTCCTGCTTCCCGTCGACGAGGCGCCCCTCGCGCCCTCCCTCGCGCCCTGGAGCCCGGTCGCGACGGCAGCCGAGCTCGACGCGCTGGAGCCGGGGACGGTCGGCGTGGTCGCGACCGGGCTCGCCGGCCCCGCCGCGCGCGCCGCGGCCTGGGCCGAGGAGGCGCGGCGCGGCTACCGGGTTCTCGACCCGATCCAGGTGCCGTGGCGACCCGCCTTCACCACGCCGCAGGAGATGGTCGCGGCGGTCCGCACCTTCCGGCCGGACCTCGTCCACACCCTGGAGATCCAGCGGGCCGGCTACCTGACCCTGGAGGTCAAGCGCCGGCTCGGGGCCGCGATGCCGCCCTGGCTGCTCTCGAACTGGGGCAGCGACCTCTACCTCTACGAGCGCCTGCCCGAGCACCGCGCCGTGCTGATCGCCGTCATGCGCAGCATCGACGGCTACCTGGCGGAGTGCCGGCGGGACGTGGCGCTGGCCCGCGGCCTCGGGCTCCTCGGGCACGCGTTCGAGCCGATCCACGCGACCGGCGGCGTCGATTTCGGGAGGATGCCGCAGCTCGGCGCGCTGGCGGCGCCCTCGCGGCGCGAGGCGATCCTGGTCAAGGGCTACCATGGCTGGGCCGGCCGCGGCCTCCACATCCTGTCGGCCCTGCACCTCGCGGCCCCCGCCCTGCGGCGCTTCCGGATCCGGATCCTCGTCGGGGGCCCGGCCGTCGCCCGGATGGCGCAGGCGCTCGCGGACCAGGACGGTCTCGACGTCGCGGTCCTGCCCCACCTGCCCAACGACGAGGTGCTGCGCCGCGTCGCCGAGGCCCGGATGGTGGTGGGCCTCGGGATCTCGGACGGGGTCAGCGCCATGCTGCTCGAGGCCATGTCCCTCGGCGCGTTCCCGATCCAGGGCACCACCTCCGGCGCGGGCGAGTGGGTGCGCGACGGCGTCGACGGCCTCCTCGTTTGCCCCCACGACGTGCGGGGCCTCGCCGACGCCCTCGCCCGCGCGGCGGGCGACGACGCCCTCGTGGACGCGGCCGCGCCGCGCAACCGGCAGGTGGTGGAGGCGCGCTGGAGCGCGGCGCGCAACGGCGCCGCGGCCCTTTCGTACTACCGCGCGATGCTCGCCGGGGCGCCCGCCGACGCCCTCGCCGGGAGGGCGCGCGCGTGACGGACGAGACCGCGCTCGTGACGGTGGTGATCCCGGTCTACAACGGCGGGAGCTTCCTCGCCCAGGCGATCGAGAGCGCCCTCGCGCAGACCTGGCCCCACCTCGAGGTCCTCGTCGTCGACGACGGCTCCCACGACGGCGGCGAGACCGCCCGGACCTGCCGCGGCTACGGGGATCGCATCCGCTACGTCCGGCAGGAGAACGGCGGCGTCGCCTCCGCGCTGAACCGCGGCATCGCGGAGATGCGCGGGCGCTACTTCAGCTGGCTCAGCCACGACGACCTCTACGACCCGCGCCGCGTCGAGGTCCACATGCGGGCGATCCTGGCCGAGACGGAGGCCGTGATCACCTTCGGGGACTTCGTCGCGGTCGGCGAGGACCTGTCGCTCCTGGAGGAGGTCGAGACCGGCCGCGGCTACTGCGACCGGGCGCCCCTCTGGGCGGTCCTGGAGGGCCGCATCAACGGCTGCACCGTCACGCTGCCGCGCCACTGCTTCGAGCGGCACGGGATGTTCGACGAGGGCCTGCCGACCACGCAGGATTCCGAGCTCTGGTTCCGGCTCGCCCAGCACCACCGCTTCGTCCACGTGCCCGGCTTCCTCGTGCGCCAGCGCCGGCACGCCGGCCAGGGGTCCAGGACGCCCCGTCACATCGAGGAGTCGAACCTCCTCTGGATCGAGATGCTCGAGCGGCTCTCCCCGGAGACGATGCGGGCGCAGGGCGGCTCGGAGCTGGGCTTCCTGATCCGGGCCGCCGCGTTCCTGGAGCGGACCTGCTACGCGGGCGCCCGCGCGTGGGTGCGGCGGCTCATCGCCCGCCGGGCCGCCGCGGTGCCGGTCGGGGTCGCGGTCCTGGCGACGAGCCCGCGCGAGGCGCTCGTCACCATGGCCGAGATGCGGGCATCGGGCCTCGCCGTCCGCTTCGCCGTCGTCGACGCGGCGCGCTCGCCGCTCGACCGCCTCCCCGTCGCGGCGCCGGACTTCGCGCCCGGGGACGGGATCCCGATCATCCCGCCGACGGGGGATCTCCGGTCGGACATCGAGGCGGTCCTCGGCGCGCTCGACGCGGACCTCATCGCCTTCGTGCCGCACGGGGCGGGCGGCGACGACCTGCGGCGCGCCTTCGAGCGACTGGTACGCCGTCCCGGGCTCGACGCGGCGCCGGTCCACCCGGCGCGGCCCGACCCCACGCCCCCGCTCGCGGCCCTCGAGGGCCTCATGATCCGCCGCGACGCGCTCCGGCGTGCGCTCGCGGCCTGCCCCGACCGGCAGGACGCGCTCGCGCACACGCTCGGTCTCGCGAGCGCGATGGATCTCGCGGCGCCCGCCGGCGCGCAAGGCAGCCGGTAGGTGTCGATGCAGGATCCGCGACCGGACCTCGACGGCCAGCGCGTCAGGACCGCGAACGCCCCCGAGATCTGGCTCGTCTACGGCGGCCGGCGCCACCACGTCACGACCTACGAGGTCTACGAATCCCTGTTCGGCGAGGCGGACCACATCGTCGACGTCGAGACCGCGACGATCCCGGTCGGGCCCGCGCTCGGGCCGGGGAGCGGATTGATCCGGGCGGCGGGCAGCGACGCGATCTACCTTCTCGCGCGCGGCGTGGACGGCCGGGCGCTGCGCCACCACGTCGTCGATCACGACCAGCTCCTGGCCTTCCGCTTCAGGCACGACCGGATCACGGCGCTGCCGGCGGACGCACTCGACCGGATCCCGCCCGGCGGCCCGCTCGGCGCGTCGCGGGCCGAGCGGGCGGACGCCGACGCGCGCGCCCTGACCGGACTGGCCGAGAGCCTGAACCCGGACCGGCCGACCCTGCTCGTCGTGCTCGACGCGCCCACCGCGTTCGCGGCGGCCCATGCGGGCCATCTCCAGCAGAGCGCCGCCCGGCAGGTCAACGCCCTCGTGGGCCGGGTGCGCGGCAACATCCTGGCCCTGTCCCACGGCCCGGACCTCGCTGGCGCGGCCTCCGTTTGGCTCCCCCTCGCGGAGGGAGCGGTCGCGCGCGCCGCGGCGCGGCTCGGGATCGCGCGGCTCGACATCCTGGCGGCGTCGCCGGAGCACGACGTCGCGCCGGCCGTGCGGGCCGCGTTCAGCTGCCCCTACGACGTGACGTGCCTCGATCACCCCGGCGCCGGGGCCGCGCCGTCCGGGCTCTCCGAGGCGGTCGCGCGCGCCGACCGCCTCATCGCCTGCAACGAGGCCACCGCCGCGCGCCTGCGCGACCTCCTGCCGGGGCGCGCGATCCACCTCGGCCTCGACCCCGAGCCGTCGCGGCCGCAGGCGTTCCGGGTGCACCCGGCCCGGATCGACGACGACGATCCGCTTCGCGTCCTGATCCTCGGACCGCTGGCGCCCCCGGCGCGGGCGCTGGTCTCCCGCGCGGCGCAGACCGCGCGCGCGGAGCGGCGGCCCGTCCGCTTCTACTGGGTGGGCGACGACCTGCTGGCGGCCGAAGGCCGCGAGCCGGCGGCCGGATGCCGGGAACTGGCGGCCGAAGGCCGCGACCTGACGCGGCTCGGGCCCCTCGCGGGGCTCGACCTCAACCTCCTGGTCTGCACGCTCCGGCCCCACGTCGCCTGGTTCCCGCTCCACCCGACGGATCCCTACGACGCCCTTCTGTCCCGGGCGATGCTCCAGGGCCTGCCGATCCTGGCGAGCGACTCGGGCGCGTATCCCGAGCGATTGGCCGGCAGGGCCTATTCCTGGATCCTGCCGGCCGGCACCGGGGCCGAGGCGTGGGTCGCCTTCATGCTGCGGCTGCGCGAGACCGGGCTGCGCCTGCCCGACCCGGCCGGCCCGCGTGAGCGGGTGCCCTCCTTCTACCCGCGCGCCTACCTCGCCTGGGCCGCGCCCGAGGGCGAGGCCGACCCGGGCGCCCGGTCGCCAGCGCGGGCGCCGGGCTCCTCCGCGCGGGAGCCGGCATGCGGGTCCTGATCCTCGCCCTCGACGTCTTCTCCGCCGAGGACGACGGCCAGGCCTGCGCCCGCGGCCTGATCGAGAGCCACCCCGCCTGGACCTTCCACTACCCCTCCGACGGGCGCGACCTCAGGGCCGGGAGCCGGCTCGCCGGCAATGCGAGGCCCTTCGGGTTCGACCGCTTCTGGTCTCCCGCCGCGATCCTGGAGGCCCTGGCCTGCGACTCCCCGGAGGAGCGGGCTTTCGCGGTCCTGCTCGCGCAGGTGGCGGTCCCGCTCCAGGGCCAGCTCTTCGACCGCGTCGAGGTGCCCTCGCGCGTCGCGGCCCACCACTTGGTCCGGCCGGTCCTCGCGGCGTTCGGCATCGTCGTCGGGACGGTCTCGCGCGGCGGGGCCGGCGCGCAGGCGCAGGACGCCCCGTCGGCCCGCCACGCGGGGACCGACGCCCGGGCGGCGCGCGCGACCGCGGCCGCGCCCCTCGACCAGGCGCCCGCCCGGATCTGGCGCTCCCTGCCGCCGCCGCCGCCCACGTCCGGCATCGACGTGATCGTCAGGGCAGCCGGCGGGGGCCGGGCCCTCGCCCTGACCCTGCTGTCGCTCCGCGCCGCCTCGGCCGCCCCGCCCGGCGTGATCGTGGTGAACGACGGCATGGACGACCGCGCCGGGGTCGCCGCCACGGTGAGGGCCTACCATCCCGCCGCCGCGCTCGTCATGCAGGGCGGCCGGGGCGCCGCCCTGGCGTTCAGCCGCGGGCTCGCCGCGAGCGAGGCCTCCTACGTGTGCTTCCTCACCGCGGGCGAGTGCGTCGAGCCCGACGCGCTGCTGCGGCTGCGCGCGCGGCTCGAGGCGGCGCCCGCGGCCGCGGCGGCCTTCGGGGGCTGGTGGGAGGTCGACGCGACGGGCCGCCCGGTCGCCGAGCAGGCCGGGGCCGCCGCCTACGCCCGCGCCCTGGCGGTCGACCCCGGCCGGGGCCCCGGCCCCGGCGTGCTGGTGCGGCGGGCGGCGGTCCTCGGGCTCGACACGTCCCTCGACGCCCTCGGCCTCGCCGACCTGTGGCTCAGGCTCGGCCGCGCCGGCCCGGTCGAGGTCGACGGGGAGCGCGTCGCCTGGCGCTGGCAGGACGAGGGCCCGCCCCCGGCGCCGGTCGACGCAGGGATCGTGGCGGCCTTCCTGCGCAGGATCGTGCTGGCGTGCCTGCCTCCCGGCGCGGGCCGCCCGTGACGGCCGCGGGGCTTTCCGGCCGCGCGTCCCCCCTTCAGCCGACGCCCGCCGGTACCAGCACGCCCGCGATCATCACGGCCAGCTCCTCCTGGGTGAAGGGCTTCGAGAGGCGCGGCACCGCGGGCTCGCCCTCGCCGGTCGGCAGCTCCGCGTAGCCGGTCGCCAGGATCACCGGCAGGCCGGGACGGGTGTCGCGCAGCTGGTGGGCGAGCGCGAGCCCGGTCATGCCCGGCATGGCGTGGTCGGTCACCACCACGTCGATGCCGCGCTCCGCCTCGAGGAGCGCCAGCGCCTCGCGGGCGCTGGAGGCCTCGAGGGCGACGTGGCCGAGATCCTCCAGCATGGCCGCCGTGCCGGTCCGCACCAGCCCGTCGTCGTCGACGACGAGCACCGTGCAGGCCGGGACCGCCGCGAGGGGGGCCGGGGGCGGCACCGGGACCGGGGCCGGGGCCGGTGCCGGGCGCGCGGCCGGCAGCCAGAGGTCGACGCTCGTGCCCTGGCCCGGGGTGCTGGCGACCCGCAGCGCCCCGCCCGACTGCGCCACCAGGCCCTGCACCATCGACAGGCCGAGGCCCGTGCCCTTGCCCGGCCCCTTGGTGGTGAAGAACGGCTCCGTCGCCTTGGCGAGGGTCGCGGCATCCATGCCGATCCCGGTGTCGGCGACGCCGATCCGCACGTGGGCGCCGGGCTTGCCGTCCGGCCCGGCCGGCTCGGCCCTGCCCCGCAGGGTCAGCGTGCCGCCCACCGGCATGGCGTCCCGGGCGTTCACCGCCAGGTTGAGCAGGGCCAGCTCGAACTGGTTGGGGTCGATCTGGATCGGCGGCAGGTCGGCCGGAAGGGCGGTCTCGATGCGCACGGACGGGCCGAGGGCCCGCTCCAGCAGGCCCTCCATGCCCTCCACCAGGGCGGCGACCGCCACGGTCTCGGGCCGCAGCTCCTGGCGGCGCGCGAAGGCGAGCAGGCGCTGGGTCAGGGCCGCGCCGCGCTGGGCGCCCTGCACGGCGTTGTCGAGGAGGCGGTGGCCGCGGGCATCGTCGGCCGGCAGGCGCTTCTCCAGGAGCTCCAGGCTGCCGAGCACCGCCATCAGCAGGTTGTTGAAGTCGTGCGCGACGCCGCCGGTGAGCTGGCCGATCGTGTCGAGCTTCTGCGCCTCGAAGAGCTGCGCCAGGGCGGTCTCGCGCTCCCGGGTGCGCGCCTCGATGCGCCGCTCCAGGTCGCGGTTGAGCTCGAGCAGCGCCTGCTCGGCGCGCTTGCGCTCCGTGATGTCGTGGGTGACCCCGCTCAGGCGCCGGCCCCCGGCCTCCGCGAGGCCGGGGGCGCCGGCCGCCACGCACCAGCGCGTCTCGCCGTCGGGGCGCACGATGCGGAACTCGGTGTGGTAGGGCGTCCCCGAGGCGGCGGCCTGCCCGGCGGCGCGCCAAACCCGCTCGCGGTCCTCCGGGTGGACCAGCGCCTCGACGGCCGCGGCGCCCGGCACGAACGTGCCGGGATCGACGCCGCAGATGCGGCACTGGCCCTCGTCCCAGATGGAGTCGCCGCTGCCGAGGTCCCAGTCCCAGGAGCCCATCCGGCCGGCCGCGAGGGCGAGGCTGCGCCGCTGCTCGCTCTCGCGCAGGCGGGCCGTCGAGGCCTCCAGCGCCGCCGTGCGCTCGGCCACGTGCCGCTCCAGCTCGGCGTTGAGCCGCTCCAGCGCCCGCGTCTTGCGGTAGAGCTCCGCGAAGATCCGCACCTTGGCGCGCAGCACCTCCGGCACCACCGGCACCGGCACGTAGTCGACCGCCCCGGCCTCGTAGCCGCGCAGGTGGTCGAGGTCGCTGATCTGGATCGCCGAGACGAAGATGATCGCGATGTGCCGGTAGCGCGGGTGCTCGCGGATCATCGTGGCGAGCTCGAACCCGTCGAGCTCGGGCATGCAGACGTCGATCAGCACGACGGCGATCTCGGTGCGCAGGAGGTGCGCCAGGGCCTCGCGGGCCGAGGACGCCTTGATCAGGGTGTCGCCGAGCTGCCCCAGGATCACCTCGTAGGTGATGAGCTTCGCCGGCTGGTCGTCGACGAGCAGGATGTTGACCCGGTCCTCGGCGCTCACGGCTGCGGCCTCCCTGCGCGCGCGCCGGCCCGTCCGGCCCGGGGGCGGCGCGCCGTCGGTGCCGGCCGGCGGCCGGCCGGGGGCGGTCCCGGCCTCACCGGTGCAGCCACAGGCGCAGGGCGGAGAGGAGCTGCTCCGTGTTGACGGGCTTGGCGAGGTAGTCCGAGGCCCCCGCCTCCAGGCACTTCTCGCGGTCGCCCTTCATCGCCTTGGCGGTCAGCGCCACGATCGGCAGCCGCCGGAAGGCCGGGTTGGCGCGGATCACCGCCATGGTCTCGTAGCCGTCCATCTCCGGCATCATGATGTCCATGAGCACGATGGCGATCTCGGCCCGCGCCTCGATGATCGAGATCGCCTCCCGCCCGGTCGTGGCCGTGAGCACCCGCATGCCGCGGCGCTCGAGCACGCTCGACAGGGCGAAGATGTTGCGGGCGTCGTCGTCGACGAGCAGGACGGTGCGGCCCACCAGGTCCTCGTCCGAGCTGTGCAGCCGCTCCAGCATGCGCTGCTTCTCGGCCGGCAGGTCGCCCACCACCCGGTGCAGGAACAGCGCGGTCTCGTCGAGCAGGCGCTCGGGCGACTCGACGCCCTTGACCACGACGCTGCGGGCGAGGGCGTGCAGGCGGGCATCCTCCTCGGGCGAGAGCGCCCGCCCGGTGAACACCACCACGGGCAGGTCGGCGAGGTCCCGGTCCTCGCGGATGCGGTCCAGCACCTCGAAGCCCGACATGTCCGGCAGCTTGAGGTCGAGGACCACGCAGTCCACCGCCCCCTCCCGCAGGCAGGCCAGGGCCTCGGCCCCGTTCCCCGCCGTGACGATGTCGATGTCCTCGTGGCCGAGGAGCGCCGAGACGCCGAGGCGCTCGGCCGGATCGTCCTCGACGATCAGCAGGCGCTTGCGGTGCGGGGCCGCGAAGGTCTTGATGCGCCGCAGGGCCGTGCCGAGGCCGGCGGCCGTCGTGGGCTTCGACAGGAACGCGTAGGCGCCCCGGGCGAGCCCGTGCTGGCGGTCCTCGTCGAGGGTGACGATCTGCACCGGGATGTGGCGGGTGGCCGGGTCCTGCTTCAGGTGGCTGAGCACCGTCCAGCCGAGCATGTCGGGCAGGAACACGTCGAGGGAGACCGCGGTCGGGCGGTAGCGGCGGGCGAGCATCAGGGCGTCGGCGCCGCGGCTGGCGGCCAGTACCTTGAAGCCGGTGTCGCGGGAGAGCTCGGCCAGCACCCGGGCGTAGTGGGGGTCGTCCTCGACGATCAGCAGCACCGCGTCGCCGGGGCGGATCGCGGCCCGGTCGTCCGCGCCGACCCTGTCGGCACCGACCTTGTCGGCACCGACTTTGTCGGCACCGACTTTGTCGGCGGCGGGCTCGGCCGGCGCGCGGGCCGGCGCNGGCGCCCGGGGCGGCCTCGCCGTAGGTCAGCGGCAGGTAGAGCGTGAAGCTGCTGCCCACCCCGGAGGCGCTGCGCAGCTGGATCTCGCCGCCGAGCAGGCTCGCGAGCTCGCGGCTGATCGCGAGGCCGAGGCCCGTGCCGCCGTACTTGCGGCTGGTGCCGGCATCGGCCTGCTGGAAGGCCTCGAACACGATCCGCTGCTTCTCGGGCGGGATGCCGATGCCCGTGTCGGCGACCTCGAAGGCCACCACCGCGGGCGCCGCCTTGAGCACCGGGTGGTCGGGGCTCCAGCCGCCGGAGGCGAGCGCCACCCGCAGGCTGACGCCGCCCTGGTCGGTGAACTTGAAGGCGTTCGACAGGAGGTTCTTGAGCACCTGCTGGAGGCGCTTGGAATCGGTGACGAGGCTCGACAGCTCCGGAGCGACGTCGACCTCGAACGCCAGGTGGCGGTTCTCCGCCTCGTGCCGGAACGGCCGCGCGGTCGTGGCCAGGAGGTTGGCGAAGGTGATCTCCTCCGCCTCGACCGAGACCGTGCCGGACTCGATCTTCGACAGGTCGAGGATGTCGCTGATCAGGTTGAGGAGGTCGGTGCCGGCCCCGTGGATCGTGCGGGCGAACTCGACCTGGCGCTCGCTCAGGTTCCCGTCCGGGTTGTCGCCGAGCTGCTGGCCCAGGATCAGGATGCTGTTGAGCGGCGTGCGCAGCTCGTGGCTCATGTTGGCCAGGAACTCCGACTTGTACTTCGAGGTCAGCGCCAGCTCGGCCGCCTTCTCCTCCAGCGCCCGGCGGGCGCGCTCGATCTCCTGGTTCTTGGCCTCGACCTCGTCGTTGCGGTCGGCGAGCTGCTGCGCCTTCTGCTCGAGCTGCTCGTTGATCTGCTGGAGCTCGCGCTGGCGGGTCTGCAATTCGCCGGCGAGCTGCTGGGACTGCTTGAGCAGGCCCTCGGTCTGCATCGTCGCCTCGATCGAGTTGAGGACGATGCCGGTGCCGGTGGTGAGCTGGTCGAGGAACGAGACCTGGAGCTCCGTGAAGCTGCCGAGCGAGGCGAGCTCGATCACCGCCTTGACCTGCCCCTCGAACAGCACCGGCAGCACGATGGCGGTGCGGGGCACGGCCCGGAACAGCCCGGAGCCGACGGGCGTCGCGGTCGCCGGCAGCGCGCCGACGAGCAGGCGCCGCGCGTCGCGGGCGCACTGGCCGATCAGCCCCTCGCCGACCGCGAGGCGCTCGGGGTGGCCGGCCTGCCCGTCATCCGCGTAGGCGGCGAGGAGGCGCAAGGCCCCGCCCCCGCCATCCCCCGCCTCGATGCCGTAGATCACGCCCTGGTGCGCCTCGACCAGGGGCGCGAGCTCCGACAGCAGCATCCGGCCCATCGTGGCGAGGTCCCGCTGGCCCTGGAGCATGGTGGTGAAGCGGGCGAGGTTGGTCTTGAGCCAGTCCTGCTCGGTGTTCCGGTCGGTGGTCAACCGGAGATTGCCGATCATCGTGTTGATGTTGTCCTTGAGCTCCGCGACCTCGCCGCGGGCGTCGACCTGGATCGAGCGCGTCAGGTCGCCCTTGGTCACGGCGGTCGCGACCTCCGCGATGGCGCGCACCTGCGTGGTCAGGTTGGCGGCGAGCAGGTTGACGTTGCCGGTGAGGTCCTTCCAGGTGCCGGCCGCCCCCGGCACGTTGGCCTGGCCGCCGAGCCGGCCCTCGACGCCGACCTCGCGGGCGACCGTGGTGACCTGGTCGGCGAAGGTCGCGAGCGTCCGGGTCATGTTGTTGATGGTCTCGGCGAGCGCCGCGACCTCGCCCTTCGAGGCCACCGTCAGGTTCTGGGTCAGGTCGCCGTCGGCCACCGCCGTCACCACCTTGACGATGCCGCGCACCTGCTCGGTGAGGTTGGCCGCCATCACGTTGACGGTGTCGGTGAGGTCCTTCCAGGTGCCGGCGACGCCCGGCACCTGCGCCTGGCCGCCGAGCTTGCCCTCGGTGCCGACCTCGCGGGCGACCCGGGTCACCTCGCCCGCGAAGGCGTTGAGCTGGTCCACCATCGTGTTGATGGTGTTCTTCAATTCCAGCATCTCCCCCTTCACGTCGACGGCGATCTTGCGCGAGAGGTCGCCCCGGGCGACCGCCGTCGTCACCTCGGCGATGTTGCGGACCTGGGCCGTCAGGTTCGACGCCATGGCGTTGACGTTGTCGGTGAGGTCCTTCCAGGTGCCCGCCACCCCGGGCATCTGGGCCTGGCCGCCGAGGCGCCCCTCGGTGCCGACCTCGCGGGCGACCCGGGTCACCTCGGAGGCGAAGCGGTTGAGCTGGTCGACCATCGTGTTGATGGTCTCCTTCAGCTCCAGGATCTCCCCCGAGACGTTCACGGTGATCTTCTTCGAGAGGTCGCCGCTCGCGATGGCGGTCGAGACCTCGGCGATGTTGCGGACCTGCGCGGTCAGGTTCGAGGCCATCGAGTTGACGTTGTCGGTGAGGTCCTTCCAGGTGCCGGCCGCCCCGGGCACCTGGGCCTGGCCGCCGAGGCGCCCCTCGGTGCCGACCTCGCGGGCGACCCGGGTCACCTCGCCCGCGAAGGCGTTGAGCTGGTCCACCATCGTGTTGATGGTGTTCTTCAACTCGAGGATCTCGCCCGACACGTCGACGGTGATCTTGCGCGAGAGGTCGCCGCGGGCGACCGCCGTCGTCACCTGGGCGATGTTGCGGACCTGGGCTGTCAGGTTGCCGCACATGGCGTTGACCGAGTCGGTGAGGTCCTTCCAGGTGCCCGCCACCCCGGGCACGATGGCCTGGCCGCCGAGCTGGCCCTCGGTGCCGACCTCGCGGGCGACCCGGGTCACCTCCGAGGCGAAGGAGCGCAGCTGGTCGACCATCGTGTTGATGGCCTCCTTCAGCTGGAGGATCTCGCCGCGCACGTCGACCGTGATCTTCTTCGAGAGGTCGCCGTTCGCCACCGCGATCGTGACCTCGGCGATGTTGCGGACCTGCGCGGTCAGGTTCGAGGCCATCGAGTTGACGCTCTCGGTGAGGTCCTTCCAGACCCCCGTCACCTCGCGCACCTGAGCCTGGCCGCCGAGCTTGCCGTCGGTGCCGACCTCCCGGGCGACCCGCGTCACCTCCGAGGTGAAGACGCCGAGCTGCTTGATCATCTGGTTGACGATGGTCGCCGAGCGCAGGAACTCGCCCTGGAGCGGGCGCCCGTCGACGTCGAGGGGCACGGTCTGGAGCAGGTCGCCGCGGGCCACCGCCGTGATGGTCCGGGTCACCGCCGCGGTCGGCCAGAGCAGGTCGTCGATCAGGGTGTTGACGGAGGTCTCCATCTCGCCCCAGGCGCCCTGGGCGAGGTCGAAGCGCACGCGGGTGCGGGTGCGGCCCTCGCGCCCCACCACGGCGCCGACCTGCTCGAGCTGCCGGGCGATGCGCTGGTTGGCGGCCACGATGTCGTTGAAGGTGTCGGCCACCTTGCCGGCGCGCCCCGTGAGGTTGCCCGGCAGGCGGACGCTGAAATCCCCGGCCCGCATCGCCTGGAGGGCGCAGAGCAGCCCGTCGAGGTCGAGGGGCGCCTCCTCGGGCGGGCGCCGGCCCGGGGCCTGCCCGGCGGGGGCCTGCCCGGCGAGGCCCTGCCCCGGGTACGGGGAGGCGGCCGCGTCGGCGCCGTGCAGCGCGGCGTTCCCATCCGGCTCCATCGCCGACCTCCCGTCACGAGCGTTCGCACGCCCTTGTGGCACATACTCCCCAAGAGCACATAGGTGCGGTGTGTCGGGAGTCTAACACAGGCGTGCCGGCGCGGGGCGGCGCCCCGCCCGGGCCCCGTCCCGGCCGCGGCGGATCCCGGCGGTCAGCGCGCGCCCCCGAGCACCGCCGCCACCACCTCGCGGGCCTGCTTGAGCCGGAAGGGCTTGCGCAGGAAGGCGGCGTGGCCCTCGCAGCGCGCCCGCACCGTCTCCTCGGGCATCGAGCTCATCATCACGACCGGGATCGTCCGGGTGTCCGGGCCCTCGGCGAGGGCGCGGAGCATCGCCGGCCCGTCCATCACCGGCATCATGAAGTCGAGCAGGATCAGGTCGGGCCGCATCTCGGCGACCCGGCGCAGGCCCTGCTTGCCGTTGGCGGCGGTGAGCACCGTGTGCCCGTCGTCGGACAGGACCGCGTCCAGGAGCTCGGCGATCCCGAATTCGTCGTCCACGATGAGCACCGTCGCCACAAGCCTCACTCCCGGCCGCGGCGCGCGTGACGGAGCTCGGCGAGGATGGCCTCCGCCCGCTCGGGCCCGTCCTCGATCGCGAGGCCGCCCTCCCGGATGTCGAAGCCGCGCAGGCGCGGGTCGATGCGGGAATCGCGCGCCTTGATCACCGAGATCACCCGGTGGAGGCTCGAGCGCAGCTCGACGAAGCGCAGCAGCACGATGTTCTCGGCGATGCTGGAGGCACCCCTCAGCGCCGTGCCGCTCATCGGGAGGTCAGAGGCGAGCCCGTGCAGATCCGTCTCCGTCGTGTACATGCCCGTCACGCCCAGAGCCCGCAGCTCCGCCGTGAGGGCGGCGAAGATGCGGACGATCCTGTCCTGGTCCTCCGCGAGCCGGCGCATCGCGTCGAGGCCGTCGAGGAACACGCGCCGGACGCGCCGGTTCCTGATCGTGTCGAGGAGGTCCGCGCAGACCTCGTCAATCAGGCCCTCGGTGGCGGGCTGCCACAGCACCGCGACCTGCCCCGCCTCCATCATCCCGGCGATGGGCAGGGCGAGGGCCCGGGCCTTCACCCGCAGGGCCGCCTCGCTCTCGTAGAAGCCGTACATCAGGCCCGGCTCGTCCGGGTCGGCGCCCAGGAACTGCAGCCCGAGGGTGGTCTTGCCGATGCCGGCCGGGCCCGCCAGCATGGTGGTGGAGTGGGACGGCAGGCCGCCGCCGAGCATCGCGTCGAGGGCGGGCGAGCCCGTCGTCACCTTCGGGCCGTCCACGTGGTCGCGCCGGCTCGGGACCCGCAGGCGCGCCTCGGTGCGGGGGTAGACCACGACGCCGTCGTCGGTGATGCGGAAGGCGTGCCGGCCGCGCAGGAAGCCGCTGCCGCGGAACTTGCGCACCTCCAGGTCCCGCTCCGCCCGCCGCCCGGAGAGGCGGCTCGACAGCTCGATCAGGCCGTCCACCATGGTGTGCTCGGCCGCCACCATGGCGGCGCCCGCCGAGGCGCTGGTGAGCAGCAGCACGGTCGCGCCGGTGGCGGCGGCCTGGGTCTGCAATTCGTGGATGAAGGTCTTGAACTCGAGCGCCGAGCGCGCGGTCTCCTCCGCCGCCACCAGGCCGTCGAGGACGACGAGGCTCGCGTCGCGGGCGCCGGTCTCCCGGCGCAGCAGGGTCAGGAGGCCGGTCAGCCCCTCGTCCTGGAGCGACCGGAACGCGCTCAGGTAGGTGATGCGGTCGGGAATCAGGCCGGCGTCGAAGAAGCCCAGGGGGGCGATGTGGCCGAGCATGCGCGCGTGGCTCTCGGCCAGCAGCGTGACGTAGAGCGCCCGGTTCTCGGGGTGCGCCCCCGCGTGGGTGTAGCAGGCCTGGTTGCCGAGGATGGTCTTGCCGGCCCCCGGCGTGCCCTGGACGATGTAGACGCCGCCCCGGAACAGCCCGCCGCCCAGGATCGCGTCGAGCCCCGCGATCCCGGTCGGAACCCGTTCCAGACCGCCATAGGCGCCGTCCCGCGGCGTGCTCGGTCCCGACCCCGTCATCGTGCTCTCGACCGTTCTCTCGTCAGGGATGGAGCGGCAGGGTTACCGTGAAGGTCGAGCCGTCGCCAGCCCGGCTCCGCAGGGTCACCCGGCCGTTCATGGCCTCGGCGAGCCGGCGCACCAGCCACAGCCCGACGCCGAAGCCGCTGCGCACCGCCGGATCGTCGCCGGCGGCGCGCTCGAAGCGCTCGAAGATGCGCGCCTGGTCGGTGGGCGCGATGCCGACGCCGCGGTCGCGCACGCGGATGAGCGCGTCCGTCCCCGACCGCACCGCCTCGACGGCGATGGGGCCCGCGTCGCCGTACTTGATCGCGTTGGTGAGCAGGTTGTCGAGGATCTGGTCGAGGGCGACGCGCTCGCACGACAGCACGAGGTCGTCCGGCACCGCGACGGTGATCGGGCTGCCCGCGTGGACCGCGAGGGGCTCGAGGCCCTCGACCACCTCCCGCACCACCTCGGCGAGCCGCACCGGGCCCGCCGCGAGGGCGAGCCTGCCGGTCTGGGCCCGGGACACGTCGAGGACGGTCGTGGCGCGCCGGATGTAGCGCTCGACGAGCCACCTGAGGCGCGCCAGGCCCTGCGCGAGGCGCTCCGGGACCGGGGGCTCCGCCCGCTCGGCGGCGGCGAGCATGCGCTCGACCTGGCCCAGGATCGGCGTCATCGGGTTGCGCAGCTCGTGCGCCACGCTCGCCAGGAACGCGTCGCGGTCGGCGAGCGTCGCCCGCAGGCCGGCGATCTCCCGCTTCAGCGCCGCGCTCTCGGCGATCAGCGCCGCCGCGAGGTCGGGCCCCGGCGCGATCGGCGCGTCCGGCGGCAGGATCCCGGCGCGCCTGTCGTCCGGCTCGCTCATCGATGCCCCCCGCCCGGTCCGGCCGACCGTGGCATGACAAGCCGGGGCCGGGCAAGCGGGGCGGCGTCGCGCCCCCCGCGCGGGGCGGATCTCAGCGCCGGGGCACGTCGACCTGGATCACCCGGGCCCCGCCGGCGTGGCGGGCGGGCGCCGGGGCGTCCGGCCAGGCCCCGGGCGGCGCGCGGGACGCGGGCCCGTTGATGACGTAGACCACCGGCTCGGCGGGGGGCTGGCGCGGGATGCCGGCGATGGTCGGGATGCCGTAGGTGCCGTAGCCCCAGGCGGGGGGCACGAGCTCGGTCGTGCGCGGCAGCCTGAAGTAGGGCTCGGCGACGAGGCCGGGCTCCAGCGCGCCCTCGAGCGGCGCGAGGCCGAGGGGCGCGGCGTAGCCGCCGTACCCGGCCGCGAAGCCGGGCCCGGCGATCCGGCGGCCGGCCCGGAGGTCCCCGGGGCCTCCCCGGGGGGCGTGACGGGCCCCGCGGCCGAAGGCCTGGCCGGCGGGCAGCGCGCGGG
>NZ_KZ984624.1 GCF_003574465.1 Methylobacterium crusticola | reverse complement strand
CCCGCCCGCCCCTCCGCGCCGCCGCCCGCCGGGACGGCGGCGCGCGGGCCGCGGCGGCGCTCCGGCCGGCGAGGGAGCGCTGATCCGATGGCGATGCGCACGACGTTCGTGGTGCAGACGTTCGAGGTGCATCGCAAGCGGCTGCGGCCCGGTGCGCGGGACGTGGCGCCGACCGAGAGCGGCGCCCTGAAGCGGGCCGAGGCGATCGCGGGCCGGATGCCGGGCGCCGCGGCGCTCAGGGTCGTGGCGGACGACGAGACGGGCGAGCTGGAGAGCGTCACCATCCTCGGTCAGTTCGGCGAGATCCCGGACGACTTCGCCGAGCAGGTCGGCGGCGGGTGAGCGCGGGCGCCACCCCGGGCGGGGCGCCCGGCGGCGAGGCCCGCGGGCGGGCCCGGGGGCCCAGGACCGACCGGAGACCGGGACCGCCCGGCGCTGCTACCATGGCGGCCTCGAGCCACCCGGGAGCCTGTGCGATGACCGCGACCCTGTCATTCGAAGAGGACGCGAGCGCGCGCATCGGCGCGCTCGAGCTAGTCGTCTCGGCCCTGCTGCGCGAGCTCGCGCAGCGCGACCCGGACCTGCGCGACGCCGTCCTGGCCGAGGTGCGGCGCGCGACCGGGGCGGTCGCGGCGCCGACGCCGAAGACCGAGGCCGAGCAGGCCAAGGCCCTCGACCTGGCCGAGATCATCCTGGCGCCGTGACGCCGCGGCGGCCGGGCCGGCCGCCGTGGCCGGGCGGCCGCCGACCCCATGGAGGCACGTCATGAAGCAAGGTCAACTCAGAGCCAGGCTCAACGCCGACAAGACGTCGCTGACGCTCGGGCTGCCCGGCGCGGACGGCAACCTGCGGACGCTCGACCTCGCGTCGGCCAAGGAGGTCGAGCAATTGATCCGGGTGCTGTGCGAGTACCGCAACCAGATGGTCCCGGGCGTGCCCGCGACCCTCGACAGCGCCACGGTGGACGTCGACGAGACGGGCGGCGTGTGGGCGGCCGCGGCGGGGCGCCACCAGGGCCTGCGCCCCGTCTTCTTCCGCCACGCGACCTTCGGCTGGCTCGGCTTCCTGCTGACCGACGAGAACGCCGAGACCCTGGCGGAGGCGCTGACCGCCCCCTTGCAGGACGACGCGCCGCGCACCGTGAATTGAGGGCGGGCGCCGAAGGCGGGCGCCGGGCGCCGGCCGGCCTCAGGCCGGACGGGTGGGCGCCGGGCGCGGCCGCGGCTCCTCGCCGGTGAGGCTCGTGCCCGGATCGAGGGCGTCCGGCTTGCCGGCGGCGGCGTGGTCGGCGGGCGCGACGCCGACCTTCTCGGCGGCCCGGTCCTCGTCGGCCCGCGTCAGGCGCGGGCGCGCCGTCAGGGCGTCGTCCGCCTCTCCGGCAGCCGCGGGCGGCGCGGACCGGCGGGTCTCCGTCTCGTGGGGCATGGCCTCTCCTCCTGCGGCCGGGGCCAACGCGGGGCAGGGCGCGGCGGTTCGGTGCGTGCCGAACCGCGGGGCTCGCTCCGCGCCCGGCCGCGGGGCCTCAGTTCGCCGGTCCCTCGGGCCGGGACAGCACGGCGTCGAGCTGGTCGGTGATGCGGCGGAGCGCTGCGAGCGACGCCTTCGACCCGCGCAGGTGGGCGACGATCTTCTTGCGGGTGAAGGGCCGTCCATCCTCGTCGACGTCGTCGATGAAAGCACAGAGCGCGGCCCGGAAGGACTCGGGCCCCACGCCGAAGAGCGCCACGTCGTCGAAGCAGACGATGGGAGCGTCCAGCGCACCTTCGGGTACGGCTGCATGGACCGACCGCGCATTCGTCGTCTCGCAAGTGGCTTTTGCCGTCAACATGGGTGCGCCCTTGAAGGTCTTCGAACAGGTCTTGCTTACCAGGGCTGCCGGCGACGCGATTTGCCGAAAGTTAAATCGGACCTGGCGGGTCCGGTTCCGGCTGCCTGCTCGGCGTATGCTTGGCCGCCGGGGCCGGGCACCGGTCCGCACGCGCCCGGATTGCGGGCGGATTGCGGGCGGATTGCAGGACCTGGGCCCGGCCTACTCGTCGTCCCCGAACGCGTCGAAGCCGGGCTCCTTGCAGCGGTAGCCGACGAGGCAGGCCGGGTTGTCGAGGGTCGGCACGAAGGCGCGCGTGGCGATCTCGGTCGGCTCGCAGAAGCTGCGGTCGCGCACGAAGCGGTCGTAGGTGTAGCCGCCGGTGCCGAGCACGAGGGCGCCCCGGCCGGCGACGAGCCGCCCCGCCTGGACGCAGGTCATCTCCACGCTCGACGGGCGCCCCTGGGCGGCGGCCGCGACGGTCGCGGCCGCGAGGGCGACCAGGGCGAGGGCGGCCGCGGCGGGCGTCGGGCGGAACGGCACCGGCGGGTGTCTCATCGGCGGGGGCCCCCGGGCTCGACGCGCCGCGCGCGCGGCCTGCCGTGACCAAACTCGGGCCGGCCCGCTTCGGATCCGCCCGCGGCGGCCCGGCCGGATGCCGCAGCCCCGGCAGGCCGGCGCCGCTCAGCCGGGGCCGATGCGGCCGAGCGCGGAGAGCCGGCCCTGGAGCTCCGCCCAGATCCGCGGGGCGCGCGCCTTGAGATCGTTCTCCCCCAGGGCCGCGACCGGCAGGACGACGGCGCCGCCGGCGCGCAGGTGCTGCGCGAGGCGGTCGAAGTCGGCCTCCGACGCCGCGCGGAAATCCGCGAGGCTGTCGTCGCCGTCGTCGAAGAAGGCGGCCTTGTGGGTCGCGGGCAGCCGCTTCGTCGGGATGCCGACCGCGTTCGGCTCGCCGCGCATCTCACGGGAATACTTGCCGAGGCCCCGGCGCGCGACGTTGTCGGCGTACACGAACAGGGTCTCGGGACGGGCCCGCAACCCCTCGCGGGTCACGCCGGTCTCGTGGCGGATCGGCACGACGTCGCTCCCGGCTCACCACCGATAGATCAGGCTCGCGTAGAATTGCCGGGGCTGGCCGCGGTAGCAGGCGCCGGCCTGGCAGTTGAAGTAGGTTCGGTCGAGGAGGTTGGTGACGTTCACCTGCAGCCGCACGCCGGTCAGGCGCGGGTCGACCTTGGCGAAGTCGTAGGCCGCCACCAGGTCGAACAGCGTGACGGTGGAGTTGCGGAAGGTGTCCGGGACGTCGTTGGCGGGGCTGGTGCCGGCGTAGCGCACGCCGCCGCCGAAGCTCAGGCCGTAGAGGTCGGTCCAGGACGGCATGGCGTAGGTCGCGAACATCCGGAAGGTGTTGCCCGGTATGCCGGAGAGCGCGAGGCCGATCGTCTCCGGGTTGCCGGGGTTGCGGATGGTGCTGATGTCGACGTGGCTGTAGGCCGCCGTGACGTTGATGCCGGGACCGAGGTTGGCCACCGCCTCGAGCTCGGCGCCGTGCGAGTTGACCGCCCCGATCGCCGTGAGGTTGGTGAGCGGGCTGACCGGGTCGGGGGCCAGCACGTTGGTCTGCGTGATGTCGAACACCGCCGCGTTCAGGAAGACGCTGGTGCCGGGGACGTTGAACTTCACGCCGCCCTCGATCTGGCGCCCCCGCGTCGGCTGGAACGGCTGGCCGAGCCGGTCGAGGCCGAGCTGGGGCGCGAAGGTGTTGGCGATGCTGAAGTACGGGACGAGCTCGTCGGTGAGCAGGTAGTTGAGGCCGACGCGGCCGCTGAAGGCCCGGTTCGTCGCCTCGGCGGTGGAGGACGGGTCGCCCACGGGGCCCGCCGTCGTGTCGACGCCGTCGTGCCGGCCGGTGAGGGTCAGGAGGAAGCGCCCGAGCCTGGCCTGGTCCTGCACGTAGGTGCCGAGCTGCGACTGCGTCACGCGGGTCGCGGCCCCGAGGTCGGGCACCGGGATGAACTGCGCGCCGTAGTTCGGGCGGATCAGCCCCCCGATCTGCAGGTCCGGGGCGAGGCCGAAGCCGCTGCGCTGGCTGTAGGTGGCGTACGTGTAGTCGATGCCGGTCAGCAGGGTGTGCCGGACCGGGCCGGTGGCGCCGCGGACCTCGAGCTGGTTGTCGACCGTGAAGGTGTCGAGGATGTTGGCGATGCGCCCGGTGTCGCGCGCCGCCGTCCTCAGGTCGGCGCTGAGGCCGCCGGGGCTGATCGCCGTGTACCGGAGGTCGGCGTCCACGTGGTAGTAGCGGAAATTCTGCCGGAACACGATGTCCGGGCTGAACTTGTGCTCGAAGGCGTACCCGACGCGGTACTGCTCGGTGTTGAAGTTCTGGAAGGCCGGATCGCCCGAGAACAGCTTCGTCTTCTGGAAGCGCGGGTCGGTGAAGTCCGAGTAGAACGAGGCGTTTCCCGGGACCGTGTTGTTGAGGTACTCGGCCAGCACCGTGAACGTGGTGTCCGCCGACGGCTTCCAGGTGAAGGCCGGGGCGATGTAGACGCGGTCGTCGATGCCGCCGGGCAGGAAGTCGTTGCCCTGCCGGACGAGCCCGGTCATCCGGTAGGAGAGCTGGCCGTCGGTGTTCTCCACCGGGCCGCCGAGATCGAAGGCGCCCTGGTAGCGGTCGTACTTCCCGCGCTGCAGCCAGACCTCCCCGAACGGGGTCGCGGTCGGGCGCTTCGAGGTGACGTCGACGATGCCGCCCGGCGAGCCGAGGCCGTACAGCCCCCCGGCCGGCCCGCGCAGGATCGTGATCGCGTCGAGGCCGTAGGGCTCGACCCGCGGGATCGCGAACGGCGAGGAGGGCTGGCGCAGGCCGTCGCGGTAGATGCCGACGTTCGTGACGTTGAAGCCGCGGATGTAGAACGAGTCGAAGCGCGGGTCGAAGCCGAACACGTTGGCCGAGACGCCCGGCGTGTAGTCGATCGCCTCGTTCAGCGTCTGGACGTTGCGGTCGTTGAGCTGCTCGCGCGTGATCACCGAGACCGATTGCGGGGTCTCGAGGAGCGGCGTGTTGGTCTTCGTCGCCGCGGGGCTGACCCGGGCGCTGTAGCCGACGACGCCGCTCGGGCCGCCGCCGCCGCCGCTCGTCGCCGAGGCGTCGGCGGGCGCGCCGACGCCCGCGGGCGGACGCGCCGCCGGGGCGCCCGCCACCGTGATCTCGTTGAGCGGGATCGTGCCCTGCGCCGCGGCGGGATCGGGCGAGGCCGCGACCGCCGCGAGGAGGCCGAGGGCGGCCGATCGCCCGGCGCGGCCCCCCGGCCTCGGGCACGACGCGACGACGGGAAGACCCCGGACCTGATGGACTGACTTGCTCATCACCGACGCAATTGTGGTTAGCGGGACGGACTCGCCGCACGGGCTCGCGCCACCATATGTCAGCGGCCCGGCAAAGATCACCGCCGATCGACACCTGTTTGGAGCGAGTAAAAACTGATGAGCACTTCTAAATCAGGATGTGACATATATCATACAGAGAAGAGGTCACCTTGCTATTTTTAGAAGAATGAAAAACTACTCTTGGAGCTGGGGATCTCCGGGCGGCGAGGGCCGGCCGGCCGCCGGGGCGGCGCCGGGGCCGCGCCGGCGCGCGCGCGTGACGAAGGTGACACATGGCTGACGGATCGACTTTTGCTCAGGCCTTCACGATCCTGTTCCGCGAGGGTCTCGAGGCGCTCCTGGTGATCGCCGCCCTCGCGGCGTTCCTGCGCCGCGCCGGCGCGACGGACCGGATCGGCCCGCTCTACGCCGGCGCGGGCGCCGCCGTGCTGGCGAGCCTCGGCATGGCCTGGGTCTTCGAGACCTACTTCGACGGCAACCACAACGACCTGATCGAGGCGGGCGTCATGCTGCTCGCCGCCGGCCTGATGTTCATGATGAGCGGCTGGCTCTTCCTCCGGCAGGACCCCAAGGCCTGGCAGGCGGACCTCAACCGCATGGCGGGCCAGGCCCTCGGCGCCGGGGCCGCGCCGGGAGCCGTACGGGGCGCCGGGGCCGCGCTCGGCGCCGGCAATGCGCTCGGCGCCGGTTCCGCGCTCGGCGCCGGCGTTGCGCTCGGCGCCGGGTCCGCGCTCGGCGCCGGGGCCGCGCTCTCGCTGGCCGGCATCGCCTTCCTGGCGGTGTTCCGCGAGGGCGCCGAGACGGTGCTGTTCCTGCACGCCCTGGCGCGGACCGCCAACGGCTGGGACGCCTCCCTGCTCGGCGGCCTCGGGGCGGCCGTCCTCGCCCTCGGGGCGCTGTTCGCCGCGATGCAGTGGCTGGCGCTCCGGCTGCCGCTGCGGCCGATCTTCCTCCTCACTTCGGCCCTGCTGTTCGTGATGGGGCTGAAGCTCGTCGGCGCGGCGATCCAGGAGTTGCAGGAGCAGACCCTCGTCCCCGTCCACGACGGCGGCGTGCCGGAGGCCGTCGCCGCCCTCGGCTTCAACGGCAGCTGGGAGGCGCTCGGCCTGCAAGGGGTGATCGTCGTCGCGGCCCTCGCCTGCCTGCTCGTGCTGCAGCGCGGCCGGGACGGCGCGAAGGCCGCCCCCGGCCTGGTGCGGTAGCCCGGATCCGCCGGCCGCCGGCGGGGGCGGCCCGGCTGGCACGGATCTGGCTCGCGCTCCGGCGGGGGTGCGGCCTCGGCGCAGCCCCGGGGCCTCGGGCAGGAGACGAACCTTGACGACGATCGCCATCCCGGCCCGGCCGGAGACCTTCGCGCTCGACGCGGCCCGCGCCGCCCTCGTCGTCGTCGACATGCAGAACGCCTACCTGTCGCCCGGCGGCTACCTCGACACCGTGGGCTTCGAGGTCGGGAGCTCCGGGCCGGCGGTCGCCGCCGCCGCGGCGGTGCTGGGCGCGGCGCGGGCGGCGGGGCTGTTCGTCGCGCACCTCCAGAACGGCTTCGACCGCGACCAGACCGAGGCCGGCGGGCCCGCGTCGCCGGTCTGGCACAAGTCGAACGCCCTCCGGCACATGCGCGCGCACCCCGAGACCCGCGGCACCCTGATCACCCACGGGACCTGGGACCACGCCTTCGTGGACCCGATGCGGCCGCGCCCCGGCGAGGCGATGGTGCTCAAGGCGCGCTACAGCGGGTTCGCGGGCACGAACCTGGAGCAGCTGCTGCGGGCCCGCGGGGTCACGCACCTGATCCTGGTCGGCGTCGCCACGAACGTCTGCGTCGAGTCGACCCTGCGCGACGCCTACCACCGCGAATTCTTCGCCCTGATGGTCCGGGACGCGACCCACCAGGCCGGGCCCGAGGCGGTGTTCGGGGCGAGCGTCTTCAACGTCGAGCGCTTCTTCGGATGGACCGCCGCGGCGGCGGACGTGGCCGAGGCCCTGCACGGGCGCCCGTCGCGCGCGGCCTAGAGCAGCATCCGATCACGCTGCCATCGGCCGCGGCTCCAGGTTTTCGATTCTGCCGCATGTTCTGCGGCGAACCGGTGTCCACTGCGCCGGAAAATGCTCCAGGGCCAGCCGGCGCGCGCCGGCGCCCCGCGCTGGAACGAGGAGCCGGGGCCTGACGGGCGCTTCAACAAGCGCCCGTCAGGCTCTAAGCAGATCGGCGTGATTCGCGCGAGGTTCGAGGACCGCAATGAGCATCGTCCAGGACGCCTTCGGCCGCTTCAAGCAGACGGTCGCCGCCTACGCGGGCGACGAGGCGCTGATGCGCGCGGCCGTGTCCGCCAGCGCCAACGTGATCGTGGCCGACGGCGAGGTGGCGGGCGCCGAGTTCGAGGCCGCCATCGCCGGCCTGCTGGCCGATCCCATCCTGGAGAAGGGGTACGACAACCTGATGCTGGCGGAGGAGCTCTACGACGCGATCGGCCGGGCGCGCACGCGGGCCGGCCGGATGCGGAACCGGCTCCTCATCGAGGCCGTCGCCGAGCGCCCGCTCGCGCAGCGCCAGAGCGTCTTCCTGATCGCCGCCGACGTGGCGGATTTCGAGGGCATCAGCCCGCAGGAGCACGACGCGCTCGACGAGGTCGCCGTCGTGCTCTCCCTCGACAAGCACGGGCTGCTGGCCGGGGCCGCGGCGGGCGGGCGCTGACGTGCCGGCGCGCCTCGCCCGCGGCCGGGCGGCCCCCGGGGCGCGCTCGCCCGCGGCCCCGACCCTGGAGGCGGCATGCGACCGATCCTCACGTCCCTGGTGCGCTGGCTCGTCGCCGGGGCGGTCGCCTTCGGCGTCGCCTGGATCGCCTTCCACCTGCGGTGAGGCGCCCACCTGCGGTAAGGCGGCGGGCCGGCCCGCCATCCCGGCCGGCCGAGGCGCCGGCCCGCCGCCGCGCGACCCGGGAGGCGAAGGCCGCGTGACCCGCTGGCTCCGTCACGCGCTCGTCGCGGCCCTCCTCCTGGCGGGCGGGCCAGCGGGGCCCGCCGCCGCCCAGCGCGGCGCCTGCCCGCCCGGCTTCAAGAGCGCCGCCGGGGCCTGCGTGCGCGCCTGTCCGGGCGGGTACGAGGACCGGGGCGCGGAGTGCGTGTACCGCAGCGAGTCGCACTGATCCGGGGGCGCCGGCATCCGGCACCCGGCGGGGCGTGCGGGCCGGCGCGGCCGGAGGGACGCGTTCCTTCGGGCCGTGTGGCCAAGCTGCACTAGGCCGACCATTCTAGGTTGCGCTTAAAATCGGTTCTCCCGCCAGACGCAGCGGGCTGCAAGGGGAACCTGACCACCATGTTCAAGACGCTTCTGCTCGCAGGTGCAGCAGCAACAGCCTTTGCGGGCGTTGCGTCTGCAGCCGACCTGCCGCGCCGCGCGGCGCCGCCGGTGTTCACGCCGGTGCCGGTCTTCACCTGGACCGGGTTCTACGCCGGCTTCAACGCCGGCTACGGCTTCGACGCCTCGGACGACCGGGCTCCGACGGTCCTCGGCGTCGGTCCCACCACCCGGATCTTCGCGACGGCCATCAACACCTACAGCACCGGCGTGCTGGCGTTCAACAACCGCAGCAGCAACGACGGCTTCACCGGCGGCGGCCAGATCGGCTACAACTACCAGTTCACGCCGGGCAACGGCTTCGTGGTCGGCCTCGAGGCGGACGCGCAGTACGTCGATTTCGGCCGCGACCGCAACCGCTTCGCCTTCGCGTCAGCCGGCACGGTCGTGCCCGGCACGCTGGTGTTCAACCCCAACGGCTTCTCGGGCCTCGACTTCTTCGGCACCGTGCGCGGCCGTCTCGGCTACGCCTGGGATCGCACCCTCGTGTACGCCACCGGCGGCTTCGCGTACGGCAGCGGCGGCGGGCGCGACTTCGGCCTGCCCAACCGCTCCACCGACGATTTCCAGACCGGCTGGACCGTCGGCGGCGGCGTCGAGTACGCCCTGCCCACCGACTCCTTCCTGAACTTCTTCCGGTCGTCGGCCGTGACGTTCAAGGTCGAGGGCCTGTACGTCAACCTCGACCGCAACAACGGCTTCAACGGGGCCTTCGCGGTCAACAACGCCGGCCGGGTGGTCACGACCCTCGACCCGGACGTCGTGGTGGTCGGCGGCAACCCGGCGCGGCGCAACACCGAGTTCGCGGTGGTGCGCGCCGGCATCAACTACAAGTTCGGCAGCTACTGAGCGCGCCGGCAGCCCGGCCCGGCGCCGCGGCCGGTTCGCCCGAACCGGCCGCGGCGTCCCCGCGTCGCGTCCCGGCCGTCGGGACGCGCTCCCGGCCACGGGTCCCGGTTCCCGGTCAACCCGGCGCCCGCCCCCTGGCATCAGCCTTGCGGAGACGCCGGGGTGACCGAGGACACCCCGATGGACGAAGCGACTGCGCCGAAGCCGGCCGATCTCGTGCGCGCCTTCCTGGCGAACCTCATGAAGGCGGCGCTCACCTCGAACGACGCGCACAGCCTGGCCTGGCGGACGGAGGCGGCGCGCCTGCGCGGGGAGATCGTCCACTCCGACCCCGGGGCGCTGGCGCGGCTGAAGCTCGACGGCCTCTGGTGGCTCGCCGTCGGGGATGCCGAGAGCCCCGACCTCCGGCCCGAGGAGGGCCAGATCGAGTACGGGCAGCCCAAGACCTGCCCGTTCACCCTGGAGGAGATCACCGCGGCGGCCTTCGACGTCGACCTCGCGGTGGACCGCCTGATCAAGTCGGCGGCGACCGGGTAGCGACGCGGCCCCGCGCCGCAGGACGCGCTCAGCGCGGCCGCGCCGAGCGCGCGAGACGGATCAGTTCGGGCGCCGTCAGGCAGCGGTCCGGCGGCTCAGCCGCCTTGGGCGGCAGGCCCGCCCGGGACGTTTCGCTCCGCGCCGGCTCGGCCGCGGGCACGCTCTCGCGCCAGTGCGGCCAGGTACTCGGGGACCGGAAAGCCTTGACTGCGTCCGCCATGATCACTCCCGCATAGACGCTCCCGCGATGATCGCGCCGCACAGTACCAAGCTTGGCGGTATCGGCATCTTCATTTGTTAGGATGGGGGGCATGGCGCCGCAGCGAGGCGGCCGGCGTCGCGCCTGCCCCAGCGGGCAGGCCCCCGGGGCGGCGCCGCGACGGCGCGCGCAGAGCCCGCGCCGCCCGGGCCTCGGTCCGACCGGCGCAGAATGACGCCGGATGGTTAAGACTTCGTGAACGGCCGGGGTGAGGCCTCGCCGCCCGGGACCACGCGCGCCCTCGCGAGACCGGCGCCGGCGCGCGATCCGCGGTGCCCGGCCGGGCCGCACCGGCAGCGCGCCGCCCCCCGGCCGGCGGGCCAGCAGAAAACCTGCGCGAGGCCGTGGATCGCCGCCGCATCGGATCTCCGAATGCGGTATAGTCGGCGCCGCGATGCCTTCGTTTGCACCACGGGAGACGGCGATGCGCGCAGTTCGATTGATCATCGGAGCAACGGTGCTGTGCGCCGTCGCGCCGAACCTGCTTCAGGCCCAGACCAACCCGGACCTGACCGGCACCGGCGGCGGACCGTCCTCGACGATCACGGCGCCGTACACGGCCTCGACCGGCCAGACGGTGCCGCGGACCGGCCGCGGCGAGCGGTCGATGGAGCGCAACATGGACGACCTCACCCGGATGGAGAGGCGCGACGACGCCATCGACAAGGGCATCTGCACCGGCTGCGACTGAGGCCGCTCCGGTCAGGGCGCCCGCCCGGCCGCGCCGAGCTCGGCCGCGACCGCGTCCGCCTGGCTGTGGGTGAGCCCCGCGGCGACGACCTCGGTGCCGCGATACACCGTGTACGTGCCGTCCTCGGTCCCGACGACGCGGATCTCAGGCATGGCGCGCTCCTGTCCGAAGCGGGTGCACGAAGAGCAGGGAGGTCAGGTCTACCACGACCGGGCCGGGGCCGCGAGCGGGCCCGCGCGGCGAGCCTTCCGGCCCGCCCGGCGAGCCCGTCGGCCCGCGGCCGGCGGAGGTTGCACATTCGGGCGTCCTGGCCTCCACTCGCGGCGGCGCGGAGCCGTCGGTTCGGCGCGCCACAGCAGCGAGGGAGAGTGCGGCCGTGCTGACCTACGAGAAGAAGCCTGGCACCGACGTGGCCGAGATCGTGGTCGACGGGACGATCACCGACCAGGAGATGACCGCGCTGATCGCCGCGATGCAGGCCGACCTCGACAAGGGCGGCAAGCTCAAGCTGCTCGAGGACATCCGCACCTTCAAGGGCATGGAGCCGGCGGCGTTCTTCAAGGACGTGCGCTTCGGCCTGGCGATGATGAAGGGGATCAGCCACGTCGCGGTGGTGTCGGACGCGCAGTGGCTGCGCCTCCTCGCCGAGACGTTCGGGCGCGTGTCGCCGGCGCAGATCCGGGTGTTCGAGCGCGCCCGGATCGACGAGGCCCGCGCGTGGCTCGCCGCTCCGACCTGAGATCCCGCCCGTCCACGGGCCCGGGGCCGTCCCGGGTCGCGACGCGGCCGCCCGACGCGGCGGCCGCAGGCGCCCGGAGGGCTCAGCGGCGCGGGGGAGGGGGACGATCCGCCTCGGCCGCCGGCGCGAACAGGGTGATGTTGCTGTTGATCTGGTAGGCGCCCGTCGGCGGCGTGTTGACGAAGCGCAGCCGGATCGGGCTCTCGCCCAGGACGGCGCCGAACGCCGGCGTCACCGGCATCGGGAAGCACCGCGACAGGGCGTCGCGGGCCGCCGTCTCGTAGCCCTTCCAGGCCTGCCGGCTGCGACCCGCCTGCCGGGCGGTCACGAGGGGCGTTCCGCGGATCGCGCCCGTCTTGTCGAGGCCGAAGCGGAAGGCGATCAGCGCCCCGTCGCTGCCGGCCGGGATCGCCCAGCAGGCCGCGAGCGCGGCCCGGAACTCGGCCCAGTTGTTGACGCCGCCGCCCGGGATGCCAGGCTGCGCCGCGCCCGCGGGCGCGAGCAGCAGGAGGACCGCCAGCCCGGCCAGCAGGCGCGCGGGGCCCGGCCGCGCACGTCCAGCCCGCTCACTCTGCTCGCTCACTCGGGGCGCACGCCATGGTTCATCGCCGGGGACCGTCTGCCGGATCGCCCCGAGACTAGAGCAGCATCCGATCACGCTGCAATCGGCCGCTGCTCCAGGTTTTTGATTCTGCCGCATTGTCTGCGGCGAACCGGTGTCCACTTCGCCGGAAAATGCTCGAGTGCCGGCCGGCGCGCGGTCAACTCGCCCGCTTGCCTCCGGCCCGGCGACGCGGTCGCCTGGCCGGAGGGGTTCGTCGCGCCGGCGCATCTCGGCCGCGCAGGCTGCCGGGTGGCGAAGCTGCGGCCGCGGTCGGGCCGCGTCCGCAGGATGGTCGTCCCGCTCGGCGAGGCCGGCCCTGTGCCGGCCGGCCGCCCGCTGTAGGATGAGGCGGCGCGACCGTGACCGCGCGGTCTCGACCTCTCACCTTCGGAGTGGCGGTGCTCACCTACGCGATCGGCGACATCCATGGATGCCGCCAGGAGTTCGAGAGCCTCCTCGCCATGATCCGCGTGCACGCCGGCGAGCGGGAGCATCGCATCATCACGCTCGGCGACGCCATCGATCGCGGCCCCGACTCCAAGGGTGTCCTCGACATAGTGATGCGTCGGCCCGACATCGTTGCCCTCAGGGGCAATCATGAGCAGATGTTGCTCGAGGCCCGCCACAGCGACACAGGAGAGCAGGAGGCAAGGTGGCTCCAGAACGGCGGCAGCGCAACGCTGCGCAGCTTCGGTGCAAGCGGAATTGTTACGTACAGCGCACACGACATCCCGGAAAGATACGTTGATTTCTGCTCCGGCCGCCTGCTCTGGTATTATGAAGATGCGCAACGCATCTACGTCCACGCCGGCATGCATCCGTCGGACACCTCGATCTCCCAGGCGGACAAGCAGGATCTGATCTGGATACGCAGTGCATTCCTGTTTCACGCCGGCCGCTTCCCGAAATACGTGGTGCACGGCCACACCCCGACGGCGAACGGCGTCGCGGACATCCGCCACAATCGCTGCAACCTCGATACCTGCTGCTTCAGCACCGGCGTCCTGACCTGCGCCGTTTTCGACGAGAGCCAGGAGCAGCCCATCGACCTCCTGCGGACGCCGCGCTGGACGTGAGGACGGGACCCGGTGACGCCCGGCAGGCGCACCGGGGAGCCATCCGCCGGCACCCCGCAGGCGGCCGAGGCTCCGGGCAGGGAGATCGGGCCCGCCACCAACCCGTCGTCACACGAGCCCGGGACGATCTCACCGGCATGGCGCGCGTCGCCGGCGCCAGCGGCGGCGAGCGCGCGCTCGAGGGCTGCCGCGACCGGGCCCCGGGCCGGGCGGGATGCCGGGTGCGAACAGGCCGCGAGGCCCGGTCAGCGCCCTTCAGGGCCGAGGCCGGCAAGGACAGCGATGCAGCCGCACCCACTTGCGCTGCCAAGTCAGCAATGACGCAATCATATGTTGTAAGTCAGCGTTGCATTGAAACCGATTCGTAACGCGATATCTTTCAAAGCTCGTTGACCATTCAACAGCGTCAATTCATAGTTATCAAATCTAAGACAGGAGGGTAAAATGAGCGAGACCGCAATATCCAGTACCGACTTCATCGGCGTGGCGAGCGGCATCGTCAGCGCCTACGTCTCGAACAACGTCGTGCGGCCCGCAGATCTGCCGGACCTGATCGCATCCGTGCACGCGTCGCTCAGCACGCTCGACAGGCCCGCCGTGCCCGAGCCCGAGAAGCGGGTCCCCCCGGTGCCGATCCGCAAGACCGTGACTCCGGACGCGATCATCAGCCTGGAGGACGGCCGGCCCTACAAGACGCTCAAGCGCCATCTCGCCGGGCGCGGCCTCACCCCCGACGATTACCGCCGGAAGTGGGGCCTGCCGCACGACTACCCGATGGTGGCGGCGAACTACGCTGCCGCTCGCTCGGACCTCGCCAAGAGTTTCGGCCTCGGCCAGAGCCGGCGCAAGGGCGCAGCCTAGGACCGGACGCCGCCGCCTTCCGGCCGGCATCCGGCGTGCGCTGGCGCACGTCGCGCCGGACCGGCGGTCCCCACATGGGGATGGCCCATCACGGGCGTTTCCTCCCTAGACTTCAGGCCGCCCGCGAGGGCGGCCTCTTTGTTTCGGGGCAGCACCTCCCGGGGCCGCAGGGGCGGCCTGCCGTACCCCCGTCGGGAGCGCCCGGCGGGGTCCGCACCCCTCGCCGGGCGCCTCGCCGCGCGGGCGTCAGTGCATGCTGATGCTGTAGGCGCGCTCGATCACGACGCTGTAGGTCTCTGCCAGCCGGAGAGCGACCTCGCGCTCCAGGCCGAAGATGAGCGGCTCCTCGCCACGAAACAGGGTGTAGCGGCCGTCCGGCTTCACGGTGATGCGGAGCGACTCTCGCATGGGCGCCTCCTCTGACTGGCCGCGTTGCGCGGCCAGATGGTGAAGGCGGCAGGCTAGGCCGAGTCGGCCGCGGCTTGAAGAGGCTGATGGCGAAATTGTGGCGACACGGGACCGCCGCCTGCCGCGCCGCGCGGCCGGCGGATCGCCCCGCGGCAGGGAGCGCTCGACCCGCCGCCCTCGCCCGGATGCTCGAGGTTGCCGGATCGTCCGGAGACCGCGGCTCGTCGCGGGGCCGCATCCCCTCCGGGGACGCGGCGCATCGAGGTCCGGAGGAGGTGGCGCGGGTCGTCCCCCGGATCGCCGGCAGAGCCGCGCCGCCCCCGGGCGGACCCGGCGCGAGCGGTCGGGTTCAGAGGGGTGGATGGACGTCCTCGATCCCGCGCACGGCCTCGAGCCGGGCGGCGAGGCCGAGGATCGTGGACTCGGCGAAGGCGCGTGAGACCAGTTGCACGCCGATCGGCAGTCCTTCGCGGCTCGTCCCGAACCGCACCGTCATCGCGGGCAGGCCGGTCAGATTGAACGGCACCGTCGCGCTCAGGATGTGCCGCGCGGGCACCGTCCTGCCGTCGATGACGAATTCCGGCAGGCCGTGGGGCGGCGCCGGGATCGGCGTCACCGGGCAGAGGAGGACGTCGTGGCGCGCGAAGTAGGCCGCCATGGCGTCCTTCAGCCGTTCCACCGCCTGATGGGCCCGCACATAGGCGTCCGCGGCGACGTCCGGCCGCCCGAGGACAGCCTCGCCCGTCCAGAACAGCGGCCCCGGCCGGTCCGCCGCGACGCGCTGGAACTCCGGCTTGATCTCGGCGCCGAACAGCGCGGCCGAGAGCGCGACGCCGTCGCTCGCCTCCAGGACCGGGATGCGCACGGGCTCGACGGCGCAACCCAGGTCCCGCAGGGCGTGGGCCGCCGCCTCGACCGTCCCGGCGACCTCCGCCGCGACGGGCCCGAAGCCGGGCTCCGTCATGACGCCGACCCGAACCTGGCGCGCGGGATCGGGGCCGAGACCCGCGTCGAGGTCGCCCGGGCTCGCCGCGTAGCCGTCGATCCCGTCCGGGCCGGCCATGATCGCGTAGCCGAGGGCGACGTCGCGCACGCTGCGCGCCATCGGCCCGATGTTCCAGAAGCGGCGCGGCACCTCCGGCCAGTGTCCCGTGGCCGGGATGCGCCCGTGGGTCGGCTTGAGGGCGGCGATGCCGGTATGGGCGGAGGGGCCCCGCACCGAGATGGCGACATCGCTGCCGATGCCGATCGGCGACATGCCGGCCGCGATCGCCGCCGACTCGCCCCCGCTCGATCCGCCGGGCGTGCGGGCGAGGTCCCAGGGATTGTTCGTCCGGCCCGTGAGCAGGTTGTCCGTCTCGGTCCAGAAGGCGAATTCCGGCAGGTTGGTCTTCGCCAGCAGGATGGCGCCGGCCCGCTTCATCCGGGCGACGCTGGTCGCATCCGTCCGCGGGACGCGGCCCGCGAACAGGGGCGAGCCGCGCAGCGTCGGCACGTCCGCGGTGTCGAGGGAGTCCTTGACGGTGAACGGCACGCCGTGGAGCGGTCCGAGCCCGGCCCCCGCCATCACGGCGGCCTCCGCGTGCCGGGCCGCGGCGAGTGCCTGCTCGGCGGCCAGGGTCACGACGGCGTTCAGCCGCGGGTTCACGGCCGCGACGCGGTCGAGATGCGCCTGGACGACCTCGACCGGCGAGACCTCGCGCGAGCGCACCAGGGCAGCGAGCTCCGTCGCGTCCGCGGCGGTGAGGTTGCGAGCGACCACGGCGATCTCCCTCGAGGGCATCCGGCGCGCCGGCAGGACGCCTTCGCCCCCACTAGCCTATCTGCCACTAGATAGATGGCGCTTCCGGCCAAACCGGTCAACGCCTATCTGTCACCCGGTCAGGAGTGGGACGCGCGATGACGGACAGACGGGAGGCGATCCTCGCCGCGGCCCGGGCCACGGCCCAGGCCCGCGGCTACGCCGGGCTGAACTTCCGTGACCTCGGGGCGGAGGTCGGGGTCAAGAGCGCCAGCATCCACTACCACTTCCCCAGCAAGGCCGCCCTCGGCGCGGCGGTCGCCAGGCGCTACTGGGAGGATTCGAGGGCCCGGCTCGACGGGCTGTGGGCGCAGAACGGGGACCCGCGCGCCTGCCTGGCTCAGTATCCGGGCCTGTTCCGCAGGGCGCTGGAGAATGACAACCGGATGTGCCTGTGCGGGATCATGGCCGCCGAGCACGACGACCTTCCGGAGGCGGTCCGGGCCGAAATCCGCACCTTCGCGGAGGTTCAGGTCGCGTGGCTGGCGAAAGTCCTGCGCGCGGCCGATCCCGCCGCGGAGGCGGCCGCGGTCGAGCAGCGCGCGCGCGCCATCTTCGCGGCGATCGGCGGTGCCCAGGCCGTGGCGCGGGCGCAGGCGGACCTCACCGTGTACGACGACATCATCGCGGGGTATCGCGCCGCCGGCCTGCTCCCGGCTTGATCGAGGGACGGGACCGCGCGGCGGACCCGCCGAAGGTCCGCGGCGGACCCGCCGAAGGTCCGCGCCGGGTCGCACCAGGACGGCCGGCCTCCCGGCGGGAGCATCGTCGCGAAGCGGCCGCCGGCCGGGAGCGCCGGGTCAGTCGGACGGGATGAAGCGGAGGGTGCCTGCCCGGCGCGTCGGCCTGCCGGTGTCGTTCGTGTGATTGACGCCATCCACGACCGGCACCTCGGGGAAGTCGAACGGGCTCAGCCCGTCCAGGCAGGCGACGTTCACGGCATACAGGTTCTGGTCGGAACGCCGCTGATGGTGCGTGTATATCCCGCAGCGAGAACAGAAGAAGTGCTGCGCCGATCCGGTATGGAAGCGATACGTCGTCAGCGCGTCCTGCCCCTCCAGGATCTCGATCCCACCGGGTTCCGCCATGACGACGACGGCTCCGCGCATCCGGCAGTAGGAACAGGTGCAGCGGCGGATCGAACGGAGGTCGTCGCTGAGCGTCGCCCGGAAACGCACCGCGCCGCAATGGCACCGGCCAGCCCGAACGTTCGTGTCGCCCGCCATGTCGCCCGCATCTCCTGTGCGGCTCACTTCTACGTCCGGTCCTGGCGCGAGGGCAACGACGTCCCGGGCGGGGGTGGCGGACCGGGCCGCCGCGGCGTCTCGCCGGGGCGGGCGCCGCCACGGCAGCAATGGGCCCGGCCGTGATGGGGCGGGGACCGAGCACATGGGGCGGATTCGGGCCACGATGCAGCCCACGTGCCGCTCGAGGGCGATGCGCCTCCGGGGGGTCTTCGACCGGGACGGCCGAGGCGGCGCATCCACCCTGCTTCGGGGCCGGGATGCCGGAGAAACGTGCGCTCGGCGCGGACGGATCCGCCGGGTCGGCCCCGAGACCTCGCGCGCGAGACCGCAAGCGCAAGGGGGAAGCAGGTCGGCTCGCCGGACCCGTGTCGGGAGGGTCCGGCATTTCTCCAAGGTTCACGGAACCTGGGAGAACTGTGTAGAAGGACGCTAAGTCCTTGATATTATGGTGGGCGCGACAGGGATCGAACCTGTGACCCCTACGATGTCAACGTAGTGCTCTCCCGCTGAGCTACGCGCCCGCGAAGCCGCGACGGCTCCGGTGTGGGGGGCGTATAGAGGCTGCGGGGCGGGGTNGGGCCCGCCCCGCCCGCGGATCCAGGCGCTCCCGCGGGGGGCGCCCGGGCCGGGGCGCGGGCGGGTTCCGCGCGGGGCGACGGATCACCGGGCGCGCCGGGGACGGGCGCCCGCAGGTGCGCCGGCGCACCGCGCCGGGGCGCCCGAGGCGTCAGGGTGTCCTTGCCCTCATGGGCGTTTCCTCCCGACTCGGGCCGCCCTCGCGGGCGGCCCCTTTTTTCGCGGAGCGCCCCGTCATGGCGGCCCGATCTCGCGCGGCGGCCCGATCTCGACGCGGTGCGGGCCGAGGCGGCGGGGCGCCGCGAGGGTGGCGACGCGGCGGCGGCCGGCCGCCACGAGGTCGATCAGGCGCGCGCCGACGAGGCTCTCGTGCCGCCCCGGCTGCCCGGGCGCGGCGGCCGAGACGGCAAAGCCGGTGAAGCGCACCGCGCCGCCGGCCGGGAACCCGAACAGGCGCGGGGTCGGGAAGATGCTCGGGCGCTCCAGCACCCACTCGGCGGTCGCGCCGGAGACCGTCGGCGCCGCCGCCCCGCACGGCGCCGGAACCGTCCGCTCGAAGGGCTCGACGGCGAGGCCCGCCGTCGCGTTGCAGATCAGGAAGCGCACGCGGGTCGGGTCCAGCACGACGAGGCCGCACAGGATCAGGTCGCCGGGCCGGACCGGGAGCCTGCGGAACACCTGCGGCCGGGGCGTGGCGTCCGGGGTCCACCATTGCCACCACGCCTCGGTGACCAGGGTCGCGTGCGGGCCGGCGACCCGGACGGTGTGCGCCGTGCCGATCTGCGGCAGCGTGGCGTCGCGGTAGCGCCGCTGGCCGTCGAGCCCGATGAAGGCGACGCTGCGGTAATCGCCGTCGGGGGCGCCGTCCGGGGCCACGGGGCGCGGCACCCGCCAGGCCCCGTAGATCTCGGTGAAGCGCCGCGCCTGCCGCGGCGTGATGCTGGCGCCCGACCAGTTCCGGCTGACGAGGCGCGTCGTGGCGCTCTGCGAGGCGAAAGGGGCGGCCGCCTGCGGCGCGACATCGGCCAGGGCGGCCCCGGCGGCGCTGAACTCGGCCGGCACCGTGGCGGTGTCGGGCGCGAGGAGCCGCGCCAGGACCGCCCGCCGGATCGGCGGCCCGGCGCCGCCCGCGAGGAGCAGGGTCACGACCATTCCCCCGCCGCGGCGCTCACGGCGTCGGCGAAGCGCGGGACCGGGGCCTGCGCGCCCGTGAGGTGCGCGAAGACGCTGCCGGCCAGGGCCTTCCCGCCGGCCGAGTCGCTGGCGTAGTGCAGGCCGGCGATCTCGCGGTTGCGGGCGATGCGGGCCGCCAGGACCCCGAGGTCGCCCTCCAGCGCGGCGAGGTCCCCGGGCGGCAGGCGCGCCTCGCGCAGCACGTGCAGGACGCAGAGCGCCATCAGGTGCGCCTGCGTGGCGTGCCCGCTCGGGAAGGCCGCGTGCCCGGGCATCGGCACCGGCGGCAGCAGGGCCGGGCAGAGCTGGGACGGCCGGGTGCGCTGGTGGACGCCCTTGAAGTACAAGGCCGCGAACGACCCGATCAGGCTCGCGGCGTGCAGCACCCGGTACGTCCGCCCGTGGGAAGCCGGGTTGATGCTCAGGAGCCCCATGAAGGCGGAGAAGAACTCCGCATCCTGCGCCAGGATCTCGCCCATCGCCTCCGCCCGCTCGTCGCGGGCCGCCAGCACGAGGGCGTCGAGCTCGGCCGCGTCCGTCGCCTTGTCGCGCAGCACGGCCTCGAGCACGGTCCCGGCGGAGGCCTGCCAGCCGGTGACGGCGAATTCGTGCAGCACGAGCCAGGCGTCCCAGTTCGCCGCCCAGCAGCGATCGGGAAATCGCGCGGGCCCGGTCCGCCTCAGGCTGCCGAGGGTCCTGTCGTGCCCGTCGCGCTCGGTCACGAACGGGTAGTCGACCCGGTCCGGCAGGAACCAGCCGCCGCCGGACGGCCCGGCATTGCCGGTGTTGCCGGTATTCCCCGTGTTGCCGGTATTGCCCGTCATCGCACGCCTCCCTGCGGCGCTCCTGCGCCAGGATGGGTCCCGCCGGGCGCCGGCACCGCGGCAACGGCCCGGGCCGGCGGGACGCCGGGGATCGCGGGCGCCGCCCGGGCGCGCCGGTCGCGCGCTGGCCGGGCCGCGCTCATTCGGGCAGGCCGGCCGACCGGAGCCGCGCGAGCCACGCGTCGCGGACCGTGCCCCGGAACGGGCAGCGCCGGGCGTAGGCCTCCATCCGGAAGTCGGGCTGGAGCGTCATGAGGTGCGCGGCCGTCTCGGCGGCCTCGGCCGAGCGCCCGAGGGCCGCGAGGGTGGCGATCAGGACGCGGTGGGTGAAGCGGATCGAGTCGTTGCGCCCGACGGACCGGCGGGCCCAGGCGAGGGCGGTCTCGTGGTCGCCCGCGACGTAGTGGGCCTGGGCCAGCAGGCCCTCGTGCCAGAAGATGCGCGCGTCGAGGGGCGAGAGGCGCACGCCCTGCTCGGCGTCGCGCACGGCCCGGGCGCCGTCCCCGACGTAGCCCGCGAGGGCGCCGCTCATCGTCCAGGCCATGGCGGAGCTCGGCCCCGCCTCGAGGGCGCGGTCGAGGAGCGCGCGGGCCCGCTCCTGGTCCCGCAGCAGGAAGGACTGGACGTGGCCGTAGATCGCGAGCGCCATGGCGTCGTTGCCGTCGCGCTCGATCGCCGCCCCGGCGTAGTGCGCGGCCGCGACGGCGTCGCCGTCGGGATCCGGCGAGCCGATCTCGCCGACCCGGAAGATGTACCAGTAGGCGATGTAGGAATAGGCCGGGGCGTAGCCGGGATCGTGGCAGATCGCCTGCTGGAGCAGGCCCCGCGCCTTGCCGAAGGAGGTCTCGTCCATCCGGTAGAGCTGGTCGAGGGCCTGGAGCACGAAGTCGTAGGCGGTCATGCTCTGGGGATGCTTGCGCATCGCCCGCGTCAGCTCCCGCTCGCGGACCCGCGGGGCGATCATCTTGAGGACGTCGATGGAGATGCGCTCCTGCACGTCGAACAGGTCGCTGAGGTCGCCCTCGTAGCGGTCGGAGCGGATCACCGCCCCGGTCTCGGCGTCGCTGAGCTCGGTGCCGATGCGCAGGCGGCGGCGGGAGCGGCGCACGCTGCCGTAGAGCACGTAGCGCACCCCGAGGTCGCGGCTGATGGTGCGCACGTCGATCGCGTCGCCGCCGTAGCCGAGGGTCGAGCCGCGGGAGATCACGAACAGGTCCTTGAGCCCCGCGAGGGCGTGGATGATGTCGTCGACGATGCCGTCCGCGAAGTAGCGCTCGCGCGGGTTGCTCTCCCGCTGGCGGAAGGGCAGCACGGCGATGGAGGGCCGCAGCTCGGCGCCCGCCGGCGCGTCGCCGACGAGGCGGGCGTGGCGGTGGGGGACCCGCAGGGCGAAGACCCGGACCGGGCGCGTGAGGTTGCGCAGCTGCAGGTGGCCGAGGTCGATGGCGTCGCTGCCGAACTCGCCGCCGATCTGCTCGGCCACCGCGCCCGAGACCACGACGCCGCCGGGCTCCGAGTAGACCTGGAGGCGCGCCGCCACGTTGACGCCGTCGCCGTAGACGTCGTCCTCCTCCACGATGACGTCCGCGACGTTCACCGCCATGCGGAAGTCGAGCCGGCGGTCGTCCGGCAGGCTGGCGCTCCGCTCGGCGAGCTCCTTCTGCAGCGCCAGGGCGCAGCGGGCGGCGTCCTGGGCGCTCGCGAAGGTCGCCAGGAAGCCGTCGCCGGTGTTCTTCACCAGCCGCCCGCGATGGGCGGCGACGCCGGGGTCGAGCACCTCCTGGCGCAGGCGCATGAGCCAGCCGTGCGTGTAATCCTCGTCGGCCTCCATCAGCCGGCTGTATCCGACAGCATCGGCCATCAGGATGGCGGCGAGGCGGCGCTGGGTCTGCACGCAGGAAGACTCCCGTCGCGAGACGATATGCTCACATGCCGCGCCCATGTCAGGCAAGGTGCCCGGGGTCAGCAGATCCGCCGGGCGCCCGTTGCCCACGAGATCTGTCCCGAACGGCACGCCGCCGGCAGGCTTGCGCCGCAACGACAATCATGAAGGCCCTTTCTACTCGGGGGCGGCGGTCGCGACGGGCGCCGGACCCGCTCGCGTCGGGGCGATCATGACGGGCGGACAGCGGGAACGCCTCCCCCGATCTGGGGAGCACCGCGCGGCGGGCGCCGGAAGCCCGGCCGGCGGCGTCCCGGCGGTCCCGCGATGGGAGCCGTCCCGGGATTGGGGGTGGTCCCGGGCGCGGCCCCGCGGGAGCCGAAGCGCCCGGACCGGATTGACTTTTGGGCCCGGCCTTGTAAGTCACGCGCCTTCGCACGGGCGGCGCTCCGCGTCGCCCGGCCCTGGCGTTCGGCCCCGCGCCGGCGCCGCGAGCCCCTTTCCCATCCGCGCCCGGGCGTTCCGGCGCACCGACGTGAGACCACACCGATGAAGATCCGCAACTCGCTGAAGTCGCTGCGCGGCCGCCATCGCGACAACCAGCTCGTGCGCCGCAAGGGCCGCGTCTACGTCATCAACAAGACGCAGAAGCGCTACAAGGCCCGCCAGGGCTGAGGCCGCGCCGGCCGGGCCCTCCGGCCGGGTCGGCCGCGGTCGGCTCCGCCGCGCCCGGCTCCGCCGCGGCAAGCCAACGCGTTGACGGCGTCGCGCGGGCACCGGATGGTGTCGGCATGCGCCGTCTGCTTCTCCTGACCTGCATGGCCGGCCTCCTCGGAATGCCGGCCTTCGCCGATTCCGGCCCGGCGCCGGAGGGCGGGGCCTCCCGCAAGGAGGCGCCCCGCCCCCCCGTCACCCTCGACGACCTCTTCGCCCGCCTGAAGGGCGCGAAGGACGACGCCGAGGCCCGCGGGGTGGCCCAGCTCATCGAGCGCCGCCTCGACCGCTCCGGCAGCGACACCGTCGACCTGCTGGCGAGCCGGGCCGCGGAGTGCCTCAGGGCCAAGGACTTCCCCCTCGCGATCGAGCTGCTCGACCGGGTCACGACCCTGGAGCCCGGCTGGGCCGAGGGCTGGAGCCGTCGGGCCACCGCCTTCTACCTGCTCGAGGACCAGACGAGCGCGCTCGCCGACCTGCACAGGGCGCTGACCCTGGAGCCGCGCCACTTCGAGGCCTGGGCGGCGCTGGCGCACCTCTACATGGCGAACGACGACAAGGGCCGGGCCCTCGCGGCCTTCCGGCGGGCGGAGGCGCTCTACCCCCGCATGGGCAAGGTCCACGAGGCGATCGAGCGCCTCGCGCCCGACGTGGACGGCCGCGACCTGTGAGGCCTCCGCGCGCCGGCCGGGGCACCGCCGCGGAGACCGGCCCGGCCGCGCCCGATGCGCAGGCATGAGCGGGGCCGCCGCGTCCTGCGCCGCGCCGTCCGCGTGCTGACGCTCGCGGCCGGCCTCGCGGGGGGCCTCGTGCTGGCGCTGCTCCTCGCGGGCGTGCTGGCGACCTGGTTCATCACCCTGCGGATCGAGGCGCGCTACCCGCCGGCGGGGCACCGGGTGCCGGTCGAGGGCGGCCACCTCGCCGTGCTGGAGGCCGGGCCCGGGGAGGGCGCCCCGAGCCGCGGCACCGTGGTGCTGCTGCACGGCGCCTCCGCCAACGCCATGGACCCCATGCAGGCGATCGGCCGGCGCCTCGCCGGGGACGGCTTCCGGGTGCTGGCCTTCGACCGTCCGGGCTTCGGCTGGAGCGACCGCATCGCCCCGGACGCCGCCTCGCCCGCCGTGCAGGCGCGGCTGGTGAGCGAGGCGCTCGCGGCGCTCCACGTCGGCCCGGCCCTGGTGGTGGGCCATTCCTGGTCGGGGGCGCTCGCCACCGCCATGGCTCTCGACCATCCCGAGCGCGTCTCCGGCCTGGCGCTCCTCGCCCCCGTGAGCCACCCGTGGCCGGGCGGGGCGGTCCCGGGCTACGCCGGCTGGTACCGCTCGCGGCCCGGCCGGCTCCTGCTCTGGATCGCCACCCGCACCATCGCGGCGCCGCTCGGCCTCTACTACCTCGACCGCTTCGCCGAGGTGGTATTCCGCCCCCAGGGGCTCCCGGCGGGCTACGTCGACGGCGCCCGGGTGCCGCTGGTGCTGCGGCCCGGCACGTTCAGCGCCAACCTGCGGGACCTCGACGGCCTCTACGCCTTCCTGGCGGGCCAGAGCGCGCGCTACCGCGAGATCGCGGTGCCGACCGTGATCGTGGCGGGCGACGCCGACCCGGTCGTGCGCACCCCGGTCCACGCCGAGGCCCTGGCCCGCGCGGTGCCGGGCGCCCGCCTGGTGGTGCTCCCGGGGATCGGCCACATGCTGCACTACACCGCCACCGACGCGGTGGTGGGCGAGATCGAGGGGCTGGCGGCGCGGCAGCGGGCCGCCGCCGAGTAGACCGCCCGGGCGCGGGGCCGGCCTCACGCCTTGCCTCACGCCCCGGCGGCGTGCTCCGGCGTCACGGCGGCGATGGGCGCGACGATCTCGGCGCGGCGGGCGCGCTTCATGATGGCGCCGGCGGGGGTCAGGGCGCGGGGCGGCCCGGGTCGGTGAGCTGGATCGTCCAGCTCTTCTGCTCGCCGGTATCGACCTCGAAGAAGCCGTTGCGGTCGTAGCCGCGGGCGAGGCAGTCCTCGACGCCCCGGATGGTGAACTCGCGGTCGCGGGTGCACATCAGCGAGCGGCCGCTCCACTCGCCGCCGCGGTCGTAATCGACCGCGAACACGTAGTAGTAGCGCCCGGCGAGCGCGCCCTTGAGCAGGGTCTCGCAGCCCTTGGCGGCGAGGTTCCACCACCCTTCCGTGACCCAGCCGCCGGAATCGCGGTAGCCGAGGGCGATGCCGATGCGGCTGCCGGTCATGTTGCACATGCGCAGGTCCGCCCGGGCCGGGGCGGCCCAGACCAGGGCCAGGAGGGCCGGGAGGACGGCGCGCCGGAGCGCGCGCGGGCGGGGAAGGATCTCAGCCGACCAGGATGATGCGCAGGTCATTGACGTTGGTGCGGGTGGGCCCGGGCCGGACGAGGTCGCCGATCCGGTCGAAGAAGGGGGTCGAGTCGTTCCCCGCGAGCGAGGCGGCGGCGTCGAGCCCGGCGGCGGCGGCGCGGGCGAGCGTGGTCTCGTCGATCACGGCGCCGGCCGGGTCCGTGGCCTCGCCCCGGCCGCCGTCGGTGCCGTCGGTGTCGGCCGAGAGGGCCGAGATGCCGGGGGCGCCCGCGAGCGCGACCGCGAGGGCGAGGGCGTATTCCTGGTTCGGACCGCCCTCGCCCTCGCCGCGGATCGTCACCGTGAGCTCGCCGCCCGAGATCAGCGCCGTGCGCCGCCCGGCGGCGGCGGCCTCGCGGGCGAGGGCGGCGTGCGCGGCCGCCACCTCCCGCGCCTCGCCCTCGAGGTCGGCCCCGAGCAGCACCGGCGCGTAGCCGGCGGCGGCGGCCGCCGCGCGGGCCGCCTCGAGGGCGTCGATCGGGCGGGCGACGATGCGGAACTCCGCGCGCTCGAAGAGCGGGTCGCCGGGCTTGGGGCTCTCGTTGGCGGGATCGTCGAGGAGGCGCCGGGCCGCCGGCGGCAGCGCGATGCCGCGGCGCGCGCAGATGGCGCGGGCGTCCGCCAGGGTGGTGGGGTCCGGCACCGTCGGCCCGGAGGCGATCACCGCCGGGTCGTCGCGGGGCACGTCCGAGATCGCCAGGGTCAGGAGGCGGCCGGCCCCGCGGGCCGCCAGGGCGAGGCGCCCGCCCTTGATGCGCGAGAGGTGCTTGCGCACGCAGTTGATCTCGTCGATGGCCGCGCCCGAGCGCAGGAGCGCCCGGGTGATGCCCTGCTTCTCGGAGAGCGTCAGGTCGCCCGCCGGCGCGATCCAGTTGGCCGAGCCGCCGCCCGAGAGCAGCACCAGCACGGCGTCGTCCGGGCCCGCCCCGGCGGCGAGGTCGAGGCTGCGCCGCGTCGCCGCGATGCCGGCCTCGTCCGGCACCGGGTGGCCGGCCTCGACCACGTCGACGGCGCCCGCGGGCTCGCCGTAGCCGTGGCGGGCCACCGCGAGGCCGACGAGGCGGCCGGGCGCGAGGCCGTGCGCCTCCCGGTAGTGCCGCTCGGCGAGCGCCGCCATGCTGGCCCCGGCCTTGCCGGCCCCGAGGATCACCAGGCGCCCGGCCGGCGGCGGGGGCAGGTGGGGCAGGAGGCAGCCGCGGGGATGGGCGGCGGTGACGCCCGCGTCGAGCAGGCGCAGCAGCAGGGCCCGCCGCGCGGCGATCTCGGTCTGGTTGGCGTCGCTCAACGGAGGATCCTCGCTCTCTGCCGGGTCCGGGCCGGTCCACGGGTCATGGGCGCGCCCGCCCGCCCTTCCTCGGCCGGGCGGCCGCGATGCCGGCGAGGATCAGCCCGCCGCCGAGCGCCTGCAAGGGCCCGAGCGCCTCGCCGAGCACCGCCCAGCCGAGGGCCGCCGCCGCCACGGCCTCGAGGAAGATCACCAGCGAGGAGAAGGCCGAGGGCAGCCGGCCGAGGGCCACCGAGAGCAGCCCCTGGCCGCCGGCGTGGCTGATGAGGGCGAGCCCCAGGAGCACCGCCACCGCGTAGGCGGAGTGCGGCACGAGCGGGCGCGTCTCGAGGGCGAGGGCGGCGGCCAGCAGCGCCGCGGCGGTGATGCAGGAGGCCGCGAAGGTGACCCGGGCGGCGCCGAAGCCGCGGGCCCGGGCCCGCTCGACCGCCAGGATGTAGAGGGCGAAGAACACCGCCGTGACGACGCCGTCGCGGTCGCCGGCGAGGCGGGCCGGATCGACCTGCACCGACTGGCCGATCAGGGCGGCGCCGCCCGCGAGGCACAGGGCGAGCCCCGCCAGGGTGCGGGCCGCCGGCCGGCGCCGGAGGCCGATCCAGGCGAACAGCACCACGAAGACCGGCGCCGTGGTGGCGAAGAAGGTGGCGTTCGCCACCGTGGTGCCGAGGATGGCCCGGTGCCAGAACAGCAGGTCGCCCGCGAAGGCGAGGCCGGCCAGGAGCAGCGACGGCGCCAGGAGGACGCGCCGCGCGGCCGGGCGGCGGGCCTCCTCCAGCCGCATCCAGGCGAGCAGCACCGGCAGCGCCAGGAGGACGCGCCAGAAGGCGCTGGCGAGGGGTCCGATCTCGGGGCTGACGAGCCGCACGAAGACCGGCGAGACGCCCATGGCGACCGCCCCGGCGAACAGGGCCGCGAAGGCGAGGCCGAGGCCGGTCTCCTCCGCGGCGGCCGGCCCGGAGGCCCCATGCCCGGAAACCCCTTGCCCGGAGATCCCTTGCGCGGCGCTCCCCGGCGACGCGGCCGCGGCGCCCGCCCCCCGCGGGCCGGGCGCCCTCGCGGCGGGCGCCGGCAGGTCGGGCAGGGGGGTTCGGGCCATCGCGTGTGTCGCCTGGTGCGCGTCGGGGTTCCGGATCGCCGACAGCACTATGGCAAGTCGGGGCCCGCGTCACCCCGGGGATGCCGGCCGCGGCGGATGGAGACCGCTCGGCCATTTGCGGTATGAGGGCTCCGCGACGCCCCTCCCCGAACGCCCGAGCCGGACCCGCGATGCCGCCCGCCGAGACGCCCCCGCCACGCCCGCCGCCCGAATTCCCGCCCGAGCCCGTCGAGGCGGTCGCGGGCGACCCCGCCCGCGGCCTCCTGCTCCTGTGCGACCACGCCTCCAACGCGGTGCCCCCCGACCTCGACCGGCTCGGGGTGGCGGCCCCCCATTTCGAGCGCCACATCGCGTACGACATCGGGGCGGCGGCGGTGACGCGCGCCCTCGCGCGCCGGCTCGGGGCGCCGGCCCTGCTCACCACCTTCTCGCGGCTGATCATCGACCCGAACCGGGGCCGCACCGACCCGACGCTGGTGATGCGCCTCTCGGACGGCGCGGTGGTGCCGGGCAACGCCCGGATCGGCCCGGAGGGCGTCGCCGCGCGGCTCGCCCGCTTCTACGATCCCTACGACCGGGCGATCGACGCCGCGGTTGCGGCCGCCGAGGCCGCGGGGGCGCCGCCCGCCATCGTCACGATCCACTCCTTCACCCCGGCCTGGCGCGGGGTGCCGCGGCCCTGGGAGGTCGGCATCCTGTGGGACCGGGACGACCGCCTCGCCGCCCCGCTCATCGCGGGCCTGCGGGCGGACCCGGCCGGGTTCACGGTCGGCGACAACCAGCCCTACGGCGGCGGCCTGCCGGGCGACACCATCGACCGCCACGCCATCGCCCGCGGCCTGCCGAACGCCCTGGTGGAGATCCGCCAGGACCTGATCGGCGACGAGGCGGGGGCCGAGGCCTGGGCGGCCCGGTTCGCGGCCCTGCTGGGACCCCTCGTCGCCCGGGCTTGACGGGCGGGCCGGCGCCGCCGACCTGATCCCGGGAGGCCCCGTCCCGGCCGGGGCCTCCCGGCCCCTGGCCCGGGGGCGGGCCGGGCCGGGAGGCGCCGGCGGCCCGACCGGGACATCCGTGACGAGGAGGCAATCCCATGAGAGCGATCGACGAGACCACCCGGACCGAACTCGAGGCCGCGGTCCTCCGCCGCCTGGTGGCGCACCTCCAGGGGCGCAGCGACGTGCAGAACATCGACCTGATGAACCTCGCGGGCTTCTGCCGCAACTGCCTCTCCAACTGGCTCAAGGAGGCCGCCGACGCCCGCGGGCTCGACCTCTCGCGGGACGAGAGCCGCGAGCACGTCTACGGCATGCCCTACGAGACCTGGAAGGCGCAGCACCAGCGCGAGGCGACGCCGGACCAGGCCGCCGCCTTCGCGGCCCGGGCCGAGACGCACTGAGCCGCCGGGGCCGTCGAAAGAACTCGGTAAGGTTGAGCAACTATCAACGCCCCGGAAGCGCGCGCCGCGCGGCGCGCCGGCCGCCAGGGGGCTGGAGGTCCGGTGCCCCGTCGGCGCCCCGCGACCGCGGCCCGCCCGCGGCACCGGATCGATTGGACCGACACGGAGACACCCATGAACGCGCACAGCATGCCGGACGCCGACGTCGCCTCGTCGGGGGTCGCCGCCGAGGAGCTCAAGCAGTTCGTCGAGCGCATCGAGCGGCTGGAGGAGGAGAAGGCCGGCCTCCAGGGCGACATCAAGGACGTCATGCTGGAGCTCAAGGGCCGCGGGTTCGACGTCAAGGCGGTCCGCACCATCCTGCGCCTGCGCAAGAAGGACCACTCGGAGCGCCAGGAGGAGGAGGCGATCCTCGAGCTGTACATGCAGGCGCTCGGCATGGCGTAGGTCCCGGGACCGCCCCGCGGGCGGCGCGCCGATCGCCCGGGTCGCAAGGCCCGCGCATCGTGCTAGGCTCCCGGCCGGGGAGGAGACCGCGATGCGTTCGGGGTTCGCGGCCGCCGGCGCGGCCTTCCGGTACGACGAGATCGCGCCCGCGACGGAGTTCCTCGATGTCCTCGACGAGGCGCGCTATCGCCCGGTGCCGGACGACTGGTCGGTCGCCGTCACGGACGTGGTCGATTCCACGGGCGCGATCGCGGCCGGCCGCTACAAGGCGGTGAATTTCTGCGGCGCCGCCGTGATCGCGGCGGTGCGCAACGCCCTCTCGCGGCGCGAGGTGCCCTTCGTGTTCGGCGGGGACGGCGCGAGCCTGCTGGTCGGCCCGGCCGACGCGCCGGCGGCCCGCGCCGCCCTCGCCGCCACGGCCGCGTGGTGCCGCGACGCCATGGGGCTCGCGCTCCGGGCGGCCCTGGTGCCGGTGGCGACGATCCGCGCGGCCGGCTTCGACGTGCGCGTCGCGCGCTACGCGCCCTCGCCCCACGTCGCCTACGCGATGTTCACGGGCGGGGGCCTCGCCTACGCGGAGCGGGCCCTCAAGCAGGGCCGCCACGCCATCCCGCCCGGGGGCCCCGGGACGCGGCCGGACCTGTCCGGGCTGTCGTGCCGGTTCGAGCCGTGGCGGGCCGAGCACGGGCTGATCCTGTCGGTCCTCGTCGTCGCGGCCGAGGGCGCCGACCGGGCCGCGGTCCGGGGCGTCATCGAGGACGTGGTGCGCCTCGCCGCCGCCGCGCCCGCCATGGGCCGGCCCCTCGGCGCCGCGGGCCCGCGCCTGCGCTGGCCGCCCGCGGGGCTCGGCCACGAGGCGCGGGCGCGGGGACCGAAGGCGGGCTCGCGGATCCTGCGGCGGCTCGCCCTCCTCGGGGAAACGCTCCTCTCCTACGCGATCTTCCGGCTCGGGCTCCGGGTCGGCGGCTTCTCGCCGGCGCGCTACCGGCGGGAGCTGGTGGCGAACGCCGACTTCCAGAAGTACGACGACGGCCTGCGCATGACGCTCGATTGCAGCGAGGACACCGCGGCCCGGATCGTGGCGCGGCTCGAGGCGGCGGAGGCGGCGGGCCTGGTGCGGTTCGGGCACCACCGGCAGGACGCCGCGCTCATGACCTGCATCACCCCGGTGGCCGCGATGAGCGACCACGTCCACTTCGTCGACGGGGAGGGCGGCGGCTACGCCCGGGCCGCGCAGGCGCTCAAGGCCAAGCTCGTCCCGGCCGGCCGGGGCGCCGCCTGAGGGAGGCCGGCCGCATGGGTCACGCGGCATGAGGGCCGACACCGCGCCGGGGCCGGCCGAGCCCGTCATCCCGTTCCTGGCCGCCCTCGATGCCGCGACCGCCGCGGCGATCCGGGCCCGGCTCGACGCCGTGGCGGTGGCGGGCGGCGAGATCCTGTTCGCGCAAGGGGAGCCGGCCGACGCGCTCTACATCCTGGTCTCGGGCGCGGTCGGCATCTCGGCCCGCGACCCGACGAGCGGCGAGACGCGCCCGATCGCCCGGGTGCATCCGCCCGAGACCGTCGGCGAGATGGCGCTCCTCTCCGGCGAGGCCCGCTCCGCCACCGCCACGGCCCTGCGGGACGCGCTGCTGCTGCGCCTGTCGAAGCCGGCCTTCGACGACCTCGTGGCCCGCCACCCGGCGACGATGCTGTACTTCGCCCGGCTGCTCGCCGGGCGGCTGCGCGGCACCGACCGCGGGCGCCTGCCGATCGCGCCGATGACCTTCGCGGCAATCGCCCTCACGCAGGACGTCGCGGCCGCGGACTTCGCCGGCCGCCTCGCCGCCGCCCTGCCGGGCCGGACCGCGGCGCTCGCGGCCTGGCCCGAGGGGGCCGACGAGACCTGGTTCCACGCCCTCGAGACCGCGCACGACCAGGTCGTGTACGCGGCCGAGGCGGTGGGCACGCCCTGGGCCGACCTCTGCCTGCGCCGGGCCGACCACGTCCTGCTGCTCGCCGCCCCGGGCCGGCCGCCCCGGGCGGCGCTGGCGGGGCGCATCGCCATGCCGGTGACGGGCTGGACACGCCACGACCTCGTGGTGGTGCAGGCGCGCGACGCCACCGCGCCGGCGCCCCTCGACCCGGCCGTCGCCGGGCTGCCGGTGGCCCTACGCCTCCAGGTGCGGGCGGGCAGCCGCCAGGACCTCGCCCGGGTGGCGCGCCTGGCGGGCGGGCGGGCGCGGGGCCTCGTCCTCGGCGGGGGCGGCGCCCGGGGCTTCGCCCATCTCGGGGTGATGCGGGCCCTGGAGGAGGCGGGGCTCTGCGTCGACATCGTGGCCGGCACCAGCATGGGAGCGATCGCGGCCGCGAGCCTCGCGATGGGCTGGAGCCACGCGGAGATCCGCCGGCACGTCGTCGCGGCCTTCGTGGAGAAATCCCCGCTCAACGACTACACGCTGCCGCTCGCCGCGCTCACCCGGGGCACCAAGGTCGACCGGCGGCTCGCGGCGCATTTCGGGGAGGCGCGGATCGAGGACCTCTGGCTGCCCTTCCAGTGCGTCTCGTCGAACCTGACGACCGGGGCCGCGATGGTCCACGCGGACGGCCCCCTGGCCCACGCCCTGCGCGCCAGCATCGCGATCCCGGGATTGCTGCCCCCGGTGCTCGCGCCCGGCGGCGTGCTCGTCGACGGCGGGATCATGAACAACCTGCCGGTCGACCTGCTGGCGGGCCTGCGGCGCGGCGGCGTGCTCGCCGTCGACGTGGCGAGCGACCTCGCCCTCGCGGGCGCGCCGCGCCGGGGCGTCCCCGCCCGGCTCCTGCGCCGGCTCCTCGGCGTCCCGGAGGCCATGCCGGGCATCGCCCAGATCCTCCTGCGCTCCGCCACCCTGTCGAGCGACGCCTCGGCCGCCATGGCGCGGGAGCGGGCCACGGCGGTGCTGCGGCCGCCCCTCGCCGGCATCGACCTGCGGGCCTGGCGCAGCTTCGAGGCGGTGGCCGAGATCGGCTACCGGCACGCCCGCGCCCGGATCGCGGAGGGCGCCCTCGACGCCTGGGCGGCCGGGATGACGCCGGGGGCGTGAGGGCGCCGCCGGCGTCGAATCGCGAGGCGCGGCCGTTTGAGGCGAGACCATGGCCGCCGCCCCGGCGCCGCGGCGGATCGGCCGCATCCCACCCTTGCGTCAAGGGGCGAGACGTCGACCGGCGCGGTGCCCTATACGGCGCCTCCCGGATCGACCCGAACAGAGACCCCAATCGAGATGACCGACGCGGTGTGGACGGAGCAAGCGACCGAGCAGGCGGTCGCGCTGTGGATCGAGGGACGCGACCCGGCGGAGATCGCCAGCCGGCTCGGCACCTCCGTCGCGGAGGTGATCGGCCGCGTGGCCCAGGCCGCCCTGGCCCGCCAGGCGCGGCCAGCCGCGCCGGCCCGTCCCGCGGCCCGGGCCGTGCCCGCCGGGGCGGAGCCCGCCCCGACGCCCGCCCCGGTCC
>NZ_QOWC01000089.1 GCF_003574465.1 Methylobacterium crusticola | reverse complement strand
CCACTGCTTCGACCCGCTGCCGCAAGTGCTCAAGAACGTGCGCTACGGCGCCGGGGGCGAGCCCCTGCGCCAGGACAGCGTGGTGACGGCGATCGAGGGCGCGCGCCAGCGCCTCGGCAATGCCGGCCGGCTGGTGATCCGGCCCTCCGGCACCGAGCCGGTCATCCGCGTCATGGCGGAGGGAGACGACCGCGACCTCGTGGTCCGGGTGGTCGACGATGTGGTGGAGGCGTTGCGCAAGGTCGCGGCCTGAGACGGGCGCTCCGCGGCGACGCCGCTCCAATGCAACGCTTTCGCAAGCCTAAGGCTTAACGTTAAGCGCGGGTTTACCGATTGCGCGGACAGTCGTGACGTCTTCCGGACGGGCCGCCCGAAGCCTCGCGGCCCCTCAAGCAAGGAACCGTCATGGGCCGCTGCAAGCCACTCGCGCTGGCGCGCACGTTCACGCTCGCGGCGGGCGTGGTCGCGCCGGGCCTCGTCCACGCCGCCGACCTGCTGCCACCCCCGCCGCCGCCGCTGCCTCCGCCGCCCGTGGAGTTCGGCGGCGGCTGGTACCTGCGCGGCGACGTGGGGGCGAGCATCTACACCACCCCGAAGGTCTCGACCCTGCCGGCGCCGGACGTTGTGCAGTACTACAACAGCGACCTGGGCGGCGGCGGCTTCGCGGGCATCGGCGTCGGCTACCAGTTCAACAACTGGCTGCGCGGCGACGTGACCGGCGAGTACCGCTTCTCCAGCGGCTTCCGCACCAACGACCGCATCAAGGCCGGCGGCAGCTACACGGACGGCTCCGGCCTGCGCACGAGCTACAGCAGCCAGACCGACGAATCGACAAACGGCAACTACTCGGCCGCCGTCGTGCTGGTGAACGGCTACGTCGACCTCGGGACCTATTACGGGTTCTCGCCCTTCATCGGCGGCGGCGTCGGCGTGGCCTTCAACCGCATGTCGGGATTGTCGGAGACGAGCCAGAACGTCACCAAGGTCAGCTACCCGGACAATCCCGAACTGGCCGGCAGCCAGTCCGGCGGCATCAGCGGCGGCGCCTACAAGACGCAGACCAAGAACAGCCTGGCCTGGGCCCTGCACGCCGGCGTGTCCTACGCCGTCACCCCCGGCCTGCGGCTCGAACTCGCCTACCGCTACCTGAACCTCGGCGAGGCGGGCTCGGGCGCGCTGAACTGCTTCTGCGGCCAGGTCTACGGGCCGTTCAAGGTCAAGGACATTGAGTCCCACGACATCAAGCTCGGCATGCGCTGGCTCTTCGGCGGGCCCGTGGTGGCCGCCTACGAGCCGCCGCCGATGCCCGGCCCGCTCGTGCGGAAGTACTGAGGCGGGCACCGGACCCGGTTGCGCGGGACGATTGCGACGGCGCCGCTCCCTTCCGGGGGGCGGCGCCGTCGGCGTTCTCGGCGGCTCCCGCGGCGGGAGATCCGCGCCGGCCCCGGGGCGCCCGGTCCGGGGACTCGTGGTCAAAGGTTAGGGTTAAACGCCTGCTAACCTTTACATGCCAGTGTCGGGACATCGGGCAGCAGGCCCGCGCACGACAATCGCGAAGACGCCCGGGCTCAAGCGCCCGAAGGGGCAGAAGAGGGCGATTCATGGCTCGGTTCCGTCACCGCATCTCGGCCGCCCTCGGGCTCGGCCTGCTCGGCGCCGCGCCCGCGCTGGCGGCCGACCTGCTGCCGCCGCCCCCGCCGCCGCCGGCCGCTCCGGTGGAGATCGGCGGCGGCTGGTACCTGCGCGGGGACTTCACGGCGAGCGACTTCCGGCACCCGAAGGACGACACGCTGCCGGGCACCGACGGCGCGAAGCTCGTGGGCTTCCGGCTCTCCGACACCGACGGGTACGGCGGCGGCGTCGGCTACCGCTTCAACAGCTTCCTGCGCGCCGACATCACCGTCGACGCCCGCACCCGCAGCCGCTTCCGGGATTACAGCTCGCGCACCCTGTTCACCGAGGGATTCAACACCGAGGCCGGCAAGCTCGACGTGCTGACGGGGCTGTTCAACGTCTACGCCGACCTCGGCACCTGGTGGGGCTTCACGCCCTACGTCGGTGCCGGCGTGGGCTTCGCCAGCAAGCGCTTCCACGACGCCTGGACCGGCACGACCTGCTTCACCACCACCTGCGGCGACACCCAGCCGATCTACGCCATCGGCCCCCAGGGCTACGACGCCCGCTCCAGCCACACCGCGCTCAGCCTGGCCTGGGCCGCCATGGCGGGCCTCTCCTACGAGATCGGCGCCGGCGTCAGCATCGACGCCAGCTACCGCTACCTCGAGATCGGCAAGGCGCGGACCGGCTTCGACGTCTACACGCAGAACACCCGGATCAAGGACATCGCCGCCAACGAGTTCAGGGTTGGCCTGCGCTGGGCCTTCGGCAACGGCTTCGCGCTGCCGGGCCTCGGGAGCTCCGCCCCGGTCTACTGATCGCCGGCCACCCGCCTCTCGCTCGAGAACTGCCCGGCGCCCCCGCGCCGGGCAGTTCTCGTTTCGGGCACGATCCGTCGCGCACCGTCATCGGCAACCCAATCTTAAGGTTACCAATGCATTGTGCCGATTGCGGCAAGACAGCGGCATCGAGGCTGCTGCCGGGGACGGCTTTCATGCGTATCGCGATCTACGGTCTACTCGGCTGCCTGGGCCTCCTCGAGGCAACGGCGGCAAGCGCTGCGGATTTCGACTTCGGCAGCCTGCGCGGCGGCAGCTACGAGCCGGTGGCGGCGCCCTCGCTGGCGACGTGGGAGGGCATCTACGTCGGCGGCCATGGCGGCTGGTCGAGCACGAATTTCGGCTTCGGCAGCGTGTTCCAGCCCCTCGTCGCCGACCACCTGCGCGGCCGCGCCCTGGAGAGCATCCTCGGGGCCTCGAGCCTGCTCAGCGCGGTCGATTCCCGCCGCGACGGCGCGACCTTCGGGGCCTTCGCGGGCATCAACTATCAGTTCGACGAGGTCGTGGCGGGCGTCGAGTTCGACTACACGCATGCCGGCATCACCGGCCGCAGCGCCGACCGCACGGGACGCTACATCGTCGGCAGCGACGGCTACCTCTACGGCGCCAACCTGTCGGGCGAGGCGGCGACGCGGCTCGACGACTACGCCACGATCCGGGCCCGCTTCGGCTACACCGTGGGCGGCTTCCTCCCCTACGTGACCGGCGGCTTCGCGGTCGGCCGCGCGCAGATCTCCGAGACGGTGGCGGTGCGCGCCTACGAGTACGACCAGGCCACCTACCGGAGCAACCAGGCGCTCGCCGACCCGTCCCAGCGCGTCTACGTCAACAATTCCGGCTACGCGAACTTCATCCAGGGCAATCCCGGCGGCAGCACCCTGGCGGCGCCCGACATCCTGCACCGCAGCAAGGAGAAGATCGTCGGCGGCATCGCGGCCGGTGCGGGCCTCGAATACGCGATCACGCCCGGCCTGATCCTGCGGGCCGAGTACCAGTACGTGCTGTTCAACGACTTCGACGGCCACAAGCTGAACGTGAACACGGTGCGGGGCGGCGCCGCGGTGAAGTTCTGAGCCGGCGGACTTGAGAGCCCCTTGCGGGCGGGCCCGAACCGCTCCACCCTTCCCGCGCACCCGGGAGAGGTGGATGGGGGAGGCGGTCTTCATGCAGCGTCTGGCCGGCAAGGTCGCGCTCGTCACGGGTGCCGCGCGCGGGATCGGGCTCGCCACGGCGCGCCGCTTCGCGCTGGAGGGCGCCGCCGCGGTGGTGCTCGCCGACATCGACGCCGAGGGGGCCGGCCGCGCCGCCACGGAGAGCCCGGTCTTCTACGACGCGTCCCTCGACGTCACCCGCGACGAGGAGTGGCAGCGCGTGATGGACGCGGCCGTGGCGCGCCACGGCGGCATCGACGTCCTGGTCAACAGCGCCGGCATCGCGGTCGTGGGCACGATCGAGGACATCACCCTCGCGCAGTGGCACCGGGTGCAGGCCGTCAACGTCGACGGGACCTTCCTGGGATGCCGCCACGCCGTGCGGGTGATGAAGCCGCCCGCCGGCCGGGGCGGGACCATCGTCAACCTCTCGTCGGTCTCCGGCATCGTCGGCGGCCACAACCTCGCGGCCTACAACGCCTCGAAGGGCGCCGTGCGCCTGCTCACCAAGTCCGTGGCCCTGCACTGCGCCCGCCAGCGCTACGGCGTGCGCTGCAACTCGATCCATCCGGGCTTCACCGAGACCGAGATGCTGCACGCCCTCGCGGCAGGCGGCCGGGATCCGGAGGCCCTGCGCGAGCGCCTGCGCGCCTCGGTGCCCCTCGGCCGCAACGCCGCCGCGGAGGAGATCGCCGGGCTCGCCGCCTACCTCGCCTCCGACGAGGCCGGGTTCGTCACCGGGGCCGAGATGGTGATCGACGGCGGCGTCACCGCGCAATAGGGCGGAAACCATGCCGAGGCGTCGCGGGCCGGCGGTTAAGCCGCCGGTGGCGCCTCGTGCGGGATCCTGGGGCCGGCCCAGGAGATGTTCCATGTTCGGACCCGCCCGCACGATCCGCCCCGCCCTGGCTGCCGGGCTGCTCACCCTCGCGCTCGCAGCCCAGGCGGCCGCGGACGGCCTGCCGGGGGGCCATCCGGCGCCGGGCGATCCGCGCCTCGGCGGCCCGCCCAGCGGCGACGAGCCGCGCGCCATTCGGGCATTGTGGCACGGGCCGGTCGTCCGGCGGGCCCACGCGGGCCGAGGGCGGCCCGTCGGCCGAGGGCGGCTTGTCGGCCGGGTGCAGCCGGTCTCCTGGGGCGAGACCGACGGCGAGGCCTACGAGGCCTGGATGCCGCGCCCCACGGGCCTGCCGATCTACAACATCCCGCCGCCGGTCTTCCCCGCCTGGTGAGGGCGGCCGCCGGTCAGGTCTCGAGCTCGCTGTCCCAGTACAGGTAGTCGACCCAGGTGTGGTGATACTGGCGGTGGTCGAATTCCGGCTGCCGGCGGTGGAGCTCGTAGCGGCTCGGCCGGCGGGGCAGGCTCAGGAGGGGCATCTCGGCCTCCTCGGGCGTGCGGTTCGCCTTGCGCAGGTTGCACGGGCTGCACGCCGCCACGACGTTGTCCCAGCTCGAGAGCCCGCCGCGGGAGCGCGGCACCACGTGGTCGAAGGTCAGCCCGCCGGAGGGCAGCCGCAGGCCGCAATACTGGCAGGAGAACGTGTCGCGCAGGTAGATGTTGTAGCGCGTGAAGGCGGGGCTGCGCGCCATCGCGACGTAGCTCTTCAGCGCCACCACGCTCGGCACCTTCAGGGATCGGCTCGGCGAGCGCGCCTCGACGTCGTAGCTCGCCACCAGGGTGACGCGGTCGAGGAACAGGGCGGTGAACGCGTCCTTCCAGGACCACAGCGAGAGCGGGTTGTACGAGAGCGGCCGGTAATCCGCGTTGAGCACGAGCGTTTGAAGATCCAGCATCATCCTGCCCTGACAACGGACCGACCGCACCGAGGCGCCCCGGCGCGATGCCGGTCCTCGGGTCGCCCGCCGGGACAGGTGATGGGGAGCATCGCCTATCCTCCGAGCTGGCCGGGGGGAGTGAGGGGACACGGCGGAAGGCCGCCACGAGTGCGCCGGAGGCGGGCACCGTGGTGAGCGGGGGCCGGGATGCGATCCGGGCGCCGTCTGCGCTGCCGACAAGGGACGATCAACGCCACCTCCCCGCAGCAGAACGAAAAGGCCGAGTCCATTGCGGGTTAGTCTAATAGCACGGTGACAGCCTTGTGAAGGTTCGCGGACGGGGCGTCTCGTCACGCCCACAGGCATTCCGCGGCGGCCCGGGCGGGCTCGCGGCGGGCGCCCGCCCGGGATCGAAAGCCGCGGCGGCGGCGCCGGGGCCCGGGGCGAATTCGCCCGGCGGGCGATTTTTCGCCCCATTGATCCGCGATTCCGGCCCGTCCGGCTCCGCCGCCCGGCCGCATGATCTAGGGTGCCGGGGACGATCCGGGTCGTCGGCGTGCCGGCACCCGGCGGCTGCGGCCCTCCGGCGGAGCCCAGACCCGGTGACGCCGACGGGAAGGCGAGCCTGCCCGCGGGTGAGAAGGATTGCGCATGACGTTGCTTCGCCGATGGATGATCGCCCTCGCGGCCGCTGCCGCGTTGAGCCCGGGGCTCGCGGCCCCGGCACCCGCGGCGGCCCAGGGACAGGCGTCGAGACCCGAGAAGCCGGCGGTGGCGCAGCTCGCGCCCGCGGCCAAGCCCACGGACAGCAAGCCGACAGACGCCAAGCCCTCGGATGCCAAGCCTGCGGACGCCAGGGCCGCCCAGGAGAAGGCCGCCGACGCGCCCGCGGAGGCGCCGACGCCCAAGCCCCAGACGCCGATCTCGGAGCAGATCAAGCAGATCCGCGCCCAGCTCGATGCCGAGAAGGCCGACCTCGACCAGCGCGAGCAGGCCCTGACGCATCGCGAGCTGAACAAGGACGACCTCGCGATGGTCCGCGACGGCATCGAGCCCGTCGCCGACCGGCTGCGCCAGGTCATCGACCAGCTCGGCCCGCGCCTCGAGGCCGCCAAGGAGCGGCTGACCCAGCTCGGGCCGAAGCCGAAGGACCCCGAGGCCCCGGACGTGGCCCAGGAACGCGCGCAGCGCGAGGCCGGCGTCGCCGAGATCGACGACACGCTCCGGCTCGCCCGCTCGCTCCTCGTCCAGAGCGACCAGCTCTCCGACCAGATCAGCAACCGGCGCCGCGCCGCCTTCACCCGGGCCCTGTTCGAGCGAACCGACGGCCTCGTGAGCCCGAACCTGTGGATGCGGGCCGCCAGCGACGTCGCCCGCGACTTCAAGGCCCTGGAGACGGCGCTCACCGACACCATCGCCCAGGGCCAGCGCCGGGGCACGCCGTTCAACCTGGCGCTGCTCGCCCTCGCGATCGGGGCGTCGGTGGCGCTCTACATCGGGCGGCGCCACATCGCGCCCCGCATCGGCCACCGCGGGACGTCCGCCAAGGAGCCCTCGCGGCGCGCCCGGGTCATGGCGGCCTGGCGGGTCTTCCTGATCGGCGCCGTGCCGGCGGTGGCGGGCAGCTTCGTGGTCGGGTACGCCCTCGACCAGACCGGGCTGCTCCCGGGCCGGCTCCTCACCGTCGCCCACCGCGTCGTGGCCTCGCTCGCCTTCGTGGCCGTGGTCGAGGCGATGGCGGACGCGCTGCTGTCGCCGGACCGGCCGGCCTGGCGCCTCGTCGGCATGAGCGACGCCACCGCCGAGCGCCTCAACCGCGTGGTCATCGCCATCGCCTCGGTCATCGCGGTCGGCCGGACGATCGAGGGGATGAACGAGAGCATCGCGGTCGGCCTGCCCGTCACCATCGTCACCAAGGGCGTGTTCGCGGCGGTCGTCGCGGTGGTGCTGGGGGAGGGCCTGCGCCGCTTCGCCGCCCGGGCCGAGACCGACGAGGCCTGCCTCGGCCCCTACGTGGCGGCGGATTCGGGCACCGGCATCGGCGGGCCGCTGCGCATCGTCGGCTGGGTCGTGGTGGCGGCCATCGGCCTGTGCGCGCTCGGCGGCTACATCGCCCTGTCGTCGTTCCTCATCGACCAGCTCATGTGGACCGCCATCGCGGCGGCGCTGCTCTACCTCGCCATCGTCAGCGTCGACGCCTTCGTGGGCGGCACGCTCCAGGACGAGAGCCGCTTCGCCACCGCGCTCCAGGCCAATACCGGGCTGCGCAAGCGCTCGCTCAACCAGATCGCGGTCCTGATCACCGGCTTCGTCCGGGTGGTGCTGATCACCGCGGCGGCGATCCTGCTGCTCGCCTCCTGGGGCGTCGATTCCACCGACATCTACGCCTCGGCCCGGGCGGCGTTCTTCGGCTTCAACGTCGGCGGCGTCACCATCTCGCTCTCGACCATCGCCATCGCCATAGGGCTCCTGACGCTCGGCATCCTGGTGACCCGGACGGTGCAGCGCTGGCTCGAGAACACCTACCTGCCGGCCACCGACCTCGACCCGGGCCTGCGCAACTCGATCTCGACGGTGAGCGGCTACGTCGGCTTCCTGGTCACCCTGGCGCTGGCGTTCTCGTATCTCGGCCTGAGCCTCGAGAAGCTCACGATCGTGGCCGGCGCGCTCTCGGTCGGCATCGGCTTCGGCCTGCAATCCATCGTCAACAACTTCGTGTCGGGCCTGCTGCTGCTCTGGGAGCGCCCGATCCGCGTCGGCGACCTCGTGGTGATCGGCGACAACGAGGGCTACGTGCGGCGCATCAGCGTGCGCTCGACGGAGATCCAGACCTTCGACCGCTCGGCCGTCATCGTGCCGAACTCGAACCTGATCTCGGGCGTCGTGAAGAACCGCGTCCGCGGCGACCGCACCGGCCGGGTCGCCATCACGGTGAGCGTGCTGCGCAACCAGGATCCCGTGCGGGCCGCCGAGCTGATCGCCTCCTGCGCCAAGACCCATGCCGACGTGCTCAAGGAGCCGCCGCCCCGGGTGGTCTTCCGCAAGATCGGCGACCCGTTCCTCGAATTCGAGCTGATCGCGATGATCACCGACGTCGCCGCGCAGCTGAAAGTGCAGAGCGACCTCAACTTCGCGGTCTTCAAGACCTTGTCGGAGCAGGGGCTGATCCCCAATCTTGGGCCTGGAGCGAGCATCGTCACCGTGCAGGGGCTGGACACGATGCAGGACGCGCTGGGGCAGATCGCCAGGATGGCGGGCCGGCCCGGCGAGACCGTCCTGCACCCGCCGGCCGAGCCCCGCGCCGAGGCCGAGCGTCGTAGACAGCCCGAGACCGTCCCGTGATCGCATTGCCCGGCCGCCTCCCGCGCCTCGCCGCCATCGGCCTCAGCGCCTGCCTCGCCGCCTGCTCGGTGAGCGAGGCGACGCGGGGGCCCGCGGCCGCGGGGCCGAGCCTGTACTGGCCGATGACCTCGACGAGCGCCGAGCTCGACGCCGGGGCGGCGCACGACATGATCGCCGCCTACCGCCGCAACAAGGGGCTGCCGGCCCTCGCCCTCGACCCGGGGCTCCAGCGCCTCGCCGAGACCGAGACCGCCGCCATGGCGGCGGCCGGCCGGCCGAGCCAGGCCGACATCGTCAAGACGGTGGCCGCCCGGATGGGGTTCGGCGACCCCGGCGCCAACCTCTCGGCGGGCTACCACACGCTCGCCGAGGCGTTCTCGGGCTGGCGCGAGAGCCCGGCCCACAACGCCGTGATGCTCGATCCCGCGGCGACCCGGATGGGCATCGCCACCGCGTACGCGCCGGACTCGAAGTACAAGGTGTACTGGGCCCTGCTCACGGCGAAGTAGGCCGCGCCGAGGGCGGTCCCGCCGGGCTCACGGCAGGCCGCGGCCGCGCGGCGTCGGCGGGGCCTCGTTGAGGAGCGTCACGGTGACCCGGCGGTTGGACGCGAGGTAGGGGTTGTCGGGAAACAGCGGCTCGGTGTCGGCCTTGCCGGCGACCGAGGCGAAGCGGTCGTCCGGGATCCCGCCGCCGGCCAGGATGTCGCGCACGCTGATCGCCCGCCCGGCCGAGAGCTCCCAGGGCGGGGCGGGGGGCCGGCGGCCGGGCCGGTCGGCGGCCGTGAAGCCCGTGACGGCGATGCGGTTCGGCATCCGGCGCAGCGTCAGGCCGATGCGCTCCAGAACCTGCCGGGTCCGGTCGTTGGGGCGGGTCGAGCCGTCCGGGAACATCGCCCGGTTGTCCTGGTCCACGAGCGAGATGTCGAGGCCGCGGGCGGTCTGCTCGATCACGATGTTCTTCGACAGCTCCGCGATCTCCGGCATGGCGTCGAGGGCCTGGCGCAGGGACGTGACGGCGAGGCCGAAGCCGTCCTTGTAGCCTTCGCGGGCCAGGCCGTCGGCGAAGATCTCGTCGGGCGTCGGCGGCGTGGTGCGGTCGGAGGCCTTCTCGGGCGGCACGTCGCGGACGTCGCGCAGCTTGGTGGCGCTCGGCAGGCCGTCCTTCTCGATGATGCCGTTGAAGCGAGATTCCTTGTTCACCCCGAAGGCGTCGCGCATGGAGCCCGCCACCGCCTGGAGCTTCTTCTGGTCCTGCGTCGAGTAGGCGGCGATCATCACGAAGAAGCTCATCAGGAGCGCCATCAGGTCGGCGAAGGTCACGAACCAGCCGTGCCCCCCGTGCGCGCCGCCCCGCTTCTTCTTGGCCACCGCTCGAAGCCTCCCTGTCGCCCGCTCCCCGCGCCGCCGGTCAGGCCGCCTCGGCGGCCAACTCGTCGCGGTGGTTGTGGGGCAGGTACGCGATCAGCATCTCGCGCACGAGCGAGGCGCTCTTGGCGTCGCGGATCAGCAGCACCCCGTCGATGATGAGGGAGCGAGAGACGTCCTCCTCCTCGAGCTTGACGTGCAACTTGTCGGCGATCGGCAGGGTGATCATGTTGGCGATGAGGGCGCCGTACAGGGTGGCGAGCAGCGCCGTCGCCATGGCGGGACCGAGCTTCGAGGGGTCCGACATGTTGGCGAACATCGTCACCATGCCCAGGATGGTGCCGATCATGCCCCAGGCCGGGGCGCAGTCGCCGAAGGCGCGGTACACCTTCGAGCCCTCGTCGAGGTGCATGAGGAAGTTGTCGCGGTCGCGCTCCATCGTGTCGCGGATGAACTCCCGGTCGTAGCCGTCGGCGATGTAGCGCACGCCCTGCGCCAGGAACGGGTCCGAGATGTCCATGTTCTCAAGCGCCATCGGGCCGGATTTCTTCACGATCTCGGCGATCTTGGTGATCTCCTCGATCAGCTCGCGCGGCTTGATCGACCGCATGGTGAAGGCGAAGCGCATCCCCATCGGGATGCCGTGCATGATCACCGAGAAGGGGAAGCGCAGCATCGTGGCGGCGGTGGCGCCGCCGAAGATCACGATGACGGCGTGCTTGTCGAAGTAGGCGGCGAAGTTGCCGCCGTCGATCATGATCAGCACGAACACGACCGCGACGCCGCCGACGAGGCCGATTCCGGTTGCGAGATCCATCTGAGGTCGGCTTTCCGTGGCCCGGACCCGTCCGGCGGTGCGGACGGGCCTCGTAACGATCCGCGCGCGGGGCCTCGTCGCCGGGCCGCACGCGTCGTTCAGCACGCTAGCCCGATCAGGCTCAATGAACCGTAAAAGGCGCCCTGTCGCACCTGCCCCGTCATGCGCCGTTCAGCCACGATCCGCCATGGTTGCCCTGCGTGATCGGACCGGCCGCCGAGGAGGCGACGGAACGGCACGGCGAACCGAGCCGACTCCGGGATCCGCGAGAGATCCCCAAGGGCCCGGGCGGGTCTTCCTCAGCGGAGTTCTCACGATCATGCGGCTGTTCAGGCTCTACGTCCGGGTCATGGGTCAGCTCGGTCCCGATCTGCGCCTCGGCGGCCTTCTGGCCGCCGCGAACGTCGCGCTCGCGGTCGCGGCCTTCGCCGAGCCGGTGCTGTTCGGCCGCATCGTCGACCGCCTCACCCACCTGCCGGCGGGCGGGGGCACCGCCGAGCTCCTGCTCCTCGTCGGGGCCTGGGTCGGCTTCGGCCTGTTCTCCATCGGCGCGGGCGTGATGATCGCGCTCCACGCGGACCGCCTGACCCACCGGCGCCGCCTCGGCGCCATGGCGAGCTACTTCGAGCACGTCCTCGACCTGCCGCTCGCCTTCCACTCGGCCAACCACTCGGGCCGGGTGCTGAAGGCGATGCTGGAGGGCTCGAACGGCATGGCCTGGGCCTGGCTCGGGTTCTTCCGCGACCATTGCGCGGCCCTCGTCTCCCTGGTGATCCTGCTGCCGCTGACCCTGTTCCTCAACTGGCAGCTCGGCGCGATCCTGGTCGCGCTCGTGGTGGTGTTCACCGCGCTCACCACCTACGTGCTGCGCCGGACCGAGACGCTGCAGGGGCGCGTCGAGGCCTACCATTCGGGCCTCGCCGCCCACGCCTCGGACGCCCTCGGCAACGTCGCGGTGATCCAGTCCTTCACCCGGGCCAAGGCCGAGAAGGACGCGATGCACGGCATCATCGGCGACCTTCTGGCCGCCCAGATCCCGGTCCTGTCCTGGTGGGCCCTCGCCTCCGTGGCGACCCGCGCCTCCGCGACCCTGACCATGACGGCGATCTTCGTCACCGGCATCGTGCTGCACGCCCACGGCCTGGCCTCGATCGGCGAGGTGGTCTCGTTCATGAGCCTCGCCACCATGCTGGTCGGGCGCCTCGACCAGGTGGTGGCCTTCGTCAACGGCATCTTCCTGCAGGCGCCCAAGATGGAGGAGTTCTTCGAGATCCTCGACACGGTGCCGGCGGTCCACGACCGGCCGCACGCCAAGGCGGTGGCGCGCTTCACCGGCGACGTCAGCTTCGAGGGCGTCCGCTTCTCCTACGACGGCCGCCGCCCGGCCCTCGACGGCGTCTCCTTCTCGGCCCGGGCCGGCGAGACCGTGGCCCTCGTCGGCACCACGGGATCGGGCAAGTCGACGACGCTCGGCCTCCTGCACCGCGCCTTCGACCCGGACGGGGGCGTGATCCGCATCGACGGCGACGACGTGCGCGACCTCGCGCTCGCCTCGCTGCGCCACAACATCGGGGTGGTGTTCCAGGAGCCGATGCTGTTTGCCCGCTCGATCCGCGAGAACCTCCAGGTCGGCCGGCCCGACGCCACCGACGCCGAGATGCTGGACGCCCTCGACCGGGCCCAGGCCTCGGAGTTCATAGCGCGGCAGGCCGACGGCCTCGACACCGTCATCGGCGAGCGCGGCCGCTCGCTCTCCGGCGGCGAGCGCCAGCGGCTCTCGATCGCCCGGGCGCTCCTGAAGAACCCGCCCGTCCTGATCCTCGACGAGGCGACGTCCGCCCTCGACGCCTCGACCGAGCGCAAGCTCCAGGGCGCCCTGGAGGCCGTGATGGAGGGCCGCACGACCTTCGTGATCGCCCACCGCCTGGCGACCATCCGCAACGCCGACCGCATCCTGGTCTTCCACCAGGGCCGGATCGTCGAGAGCGGCGGCTTCGACGAGCTGGTGGCGCAGGGCGGCCGCTTCGCCGAGCTCGCGCGGGCGCAGTTCATGGCGAGCGAGCCGGAGCCCGCCTACGCGCTGGCGGCCTGAGGGAGGACCCGGCGGCCCCCGGGCCGCGGGGGCGCCCTCACAGCATCACCTTCACGGTCTCGCGCCGCGTCTGCGCCCGCGCCTGGAGCCGCCGCCTGCGGGCGGCGATCACCGTGCCGTTGATCTCGCCGCCGAACAGGAACATCGCGGCGAGCCAGTAGACGAAGACCAGGAACACCATCGCGGTCGCGAGCCCGCCGTAGGTCGACACGTAGGCGCTGGAGAAGCGGTCGAGGTACATGCCGAAGCCGAGGCCGGCCAGCACCCAGAGGCCGAGGGTCACCACCACGCCGGGCAGCACCATGCGCCAGGGCCGGCGCCCGGCGGCGATGAACTTGTGGGCGATCATCAGCACCACGGCGACGAGGAGCGCCGTGAGCCCGATGCGGCCCACCGTGATGGTGAGGCCGAGGGGCTCGATGCCGGGCGCGACCAGGACCAGCCCGCGCCAGACGAGCGGCCCGAGCACCACCAGGAACGTGAAGGCGAGCATCGCGAAGGCGGCGCAGATCACGTAGCCGATCGACTCGAGCCGCGTCAGCCACCAGGGCCGCATCTCGCGCAGCCCGTAGGCGCGGTTGAGGCCGACCCGCAGGCTCTCGACCCCGCTCGAGGAGAAGTAGAGGGCCAGCACGGCGCCGAGGGTCAGGAGGCCGCCGCGCTGCTCGGTGAGCACCCGGTGGACCTCGGCGGCGATCGGGCTCGCGACCTCGCTCGGCCAGATCTCGAACAGGAGGTTGCCGGCCTCGTCGGCGAGGGACTTCGTGCCGAACAGGCTCGCCAGGGCGGTGAGGAGGATCAGGAACGGGAACAGCGAGGTCAGGAGCGAGAGCGCGATGTGGCTCGCGATCGCCCAGCCGTCATGCGCGACGAAGCGCTGGGCCGCGATGGCGGCGATCTCCAGGGCGGTGCGGGGACGGATCACGGAGCGGGGGTCTTCCGGGCGGGCTGACGCCTCAGGTAGGGCGGATCGGCGGCCGGGGGAAAGGCGGGGGACCGAGAAATGCCGCCGGCCGAGCTCTGCGCGCCCGGCAGGGCGGCACTCCGCAGCCGCCGGTTGCGCGGCCGCAACGGTCGTGCTGCTTGCGTGGGCATCATGACCCGCCTCCTGCCCGCGTCCGCCGCATTCCTGCCCGCGCAGCTCGCACCCGGGGTGTTCGTCCTGATCTGGGCGACCGGGTTCGTGGTGGCGCGCCTCGTGGCGCCGCACGCCGAGCCGCTGACCTTCCTGTCCCTGCGCTACGCCGGCACCGTGGCGGTGCTGTCCGGCCTCGCGCTCGCGGCCGGCGCGCGCTGGCCGGCCGGCTGGCGCGGCTGGCGCGACGCGCTCCTGGCGGGCGTGCTGCTCCAGGGGATCTACCTCGACGGCGTGTTCTGGGCCGTCCATCGCGGGCTGCCGGCGGGCATCGCCGCCCTCGTGACGAGCCTGCAGCCGCTCCTGACCGCGATCGTGGCGGGCCCGCTGCTCGGCGAGCGCGTCTCGGCGCGGCGCTGGCTCGGCATCGCGGTCGGATTCCTGGGCGCCGGGCTGGTGCTGGCGCCGAAGCTCGGCGCGGCGAGCGGAGGGTTCCCGCCGGAGGCCCTGGCGGTCTGCTTCTGCGCGACGGTCGCGATCACGTTCGGCACCCTGTGGCAGAAGCGCACCGCGGCGGCGGTCGACCTGCGCACCAACGCGGCCGTGCAGTTCATCGGCGCCGCCGTCCTGACCGTTCCCCTGGCGCTCCTGACCGAGAGCGGGCGCTTCGACCCCACCCTGCCGGTCCTGGCCGGCCTCGCCTGGGCGGTGCTCGGCCTCTCGGTCGGCGGCATCCTGATCCTGCTCGCGCTGATCCGCCGCGGCGCGGTCGCGGGGGTGGCGGCCCTGTTCTACCTCGTGCCGCCGGTCTCCGCCGCGATGGCGTTCGCGATGTTCGGCGAGACCCTGGCGCCGGTGCAGGTCCTCGGCATGCTGGTGGCGGTGGCGGGCGTGGCGATCGCGAGCCGGGGCTGAGGCGGCCCGTCCCGGTCCCCCTCCGCCGCGGCGAATCCGCGGGGCCCGCCGGGGCTTGGCGCCACGCCGGGGCGCGGGCCGGCGGCGAGGTTGCTCTAAAGTCGGCCCGCGGCGGCCGGCCCGGCCCTCTACAAGGCGGGCATTCGCGTCTATCTAGGCTCGGCGAGCGTTCTCTGTGCAGCGCAGCAGCACCCGACCGGAGACCTGACCGATGTCCGCCCAGGCCGCCCCCGCCCCTGTCCCGACCGATCTCGTCGCCCTCGCGCAGGAGGCCGGCGTCGCCGCGAAGGCCCTGGCGGCGGACGCCGCGCGCCGCGTGCGGTCGGGGGTGCTCTCGGCCGAGGGCCGCCTCTCGGCCGAGCGCCTGGAGGCCGAGCAGCACGCCGCCCACGGCCTCGCCTGGCTCGCCACCTACGCCGAGGCGGTGTGCCAGCTCGGGGCCTACGCGGAGCGGCTGAGCGCCGCCGGGCGCCTCGGCGAGACCGAGACGCTCCTCGTGCGCATCGGCCTCGGCGAGTACCTCGACCAGATGTTCGGCGGCATCCCGATGAGCCAGGGCGAGATGGTGCGCCCGACGACCTCCCTCGGGCTGAAGCCCCAGGAGGTGACGCGCCACCGCGTGCCCGCCGTCGAGGCTCTGATCGCCGAGGGCAACACCGCCGCGCACCGCGCCGCGCTGGTCCGGCTGATCCGCGACGGGCAGGGCGCCGCCACCGTGGGCGACAGCGGCCTCGACGAGGACATGGAGGCGATCCGCGCCGAGATGCGCCGCTTCGGCCAGGCCGAGGTCGCGCCCCACGCCCACGACTGGCACCGGGACAACGCCTACATCCCGCTCGAAATCATCGGCCAGATGGCCGAGCTCGGCGTGTTCGGGCTGACGATCCCGGAGGCCTACGGCGGCATGGGGCTGCCGAAGATCTCCATGTGCGTGGTCTCGGAGGAGTTGTCGCGGGCCTATATCGGCGTCGGCTCCCTCGGCACCCGCTCGGAGATCGCCGCCGAGCTGATCCTCGGGGGCGGCACCGAGGAGCAGAAGAGCCGCTTCCTGCCGAAAATCGCCTCCGGCGAGATCCTGCCGACCGCCGTCTTCACCGAGCCGAACACCGGCTCGGACCTCGCCTCCCTGCGCACCAAGGCGGTCCGGGAGGGCGACGCCTGGCGCATCTACGGCAACAAGACCTGGATCACCCATCCGGTCCGGGCCGACCTGATGACAGTGCTCGTGCGCACCAGGCCCGAGGAGCCGGGCCACAAGGGCCTGTCGCTGCTCCTCGGCGAGAAGCCCCGGGGCAGCGACGCCGACCCGTTCCCTGTCGCCGGCCTGTCGGGGGGCGAGATCGAGGTGCTCGGCTACCGCGGCATGAAGGAGTACGAGCTCGCCTTCGACGGGTTCGCGGTGCCGGACGCCAACCTGCTCGGCGGGGTCGAGGGCCGGGGCTTCGCGCAGCTCATGCAGACCTTCGAGTCGGCCCGCATCCAGACCGCCGCCCGGGCCGTGGGGGTCGCCCAGTCGGCCCTCGACGTCGGCCTGCGCTACGCCGAGGAGCGGGTGCAGTTCGGCAAGCCCCTGGTCAGCTTCCCGCGCGTCGCCGACAAGCTCGCCATGATGGCGGTCGAGATCGCCATCGCGCGCCAGCTCACCTACTTCGCGGCGCACCAGAAGGACGAGGGCCGGCGCTGCGACCTCGAGGCCGGGATGGCCAAGCTGCTGGCGGCCCGCGTCGCCTGGGCGGCGGCCGACAACGCGCTGCAGATCCACGGCGGCAACGGGTTCGCGCTCGAGTACCCGGTCAGCCGGATCCTCTGCGACGCCCGTATCCTGTCGATCTTCGAGGGCGCGGCGGAGATCCAGGCGCAGGTGATCGCCCGGCGCCTGCTCGAGACCCAGTGACCGGCGGGCCGGGCGGGCGGCCTACTTGGTGATCTTCACCGAGACCGGGTCGCTCGACGGGAAGGTCTCCTCGAGGCCCTGGTCGAGCCGCTCGGCGAGCTTGTCCTGCTCGTTCGCCTTCAGGTCCTTGTCCTTCGGGGGCGGGCTGTCCTGACGGGACCCGGGGCCGTCCTGCGGCGGGGTGGACTTGGCGTTCGCGTCGCTCATGGTGCTCTCTCCTGCCCGGGACGTCCCCCGGGGGTCGGATCCGGGCAGTCAACGCGCGGCGGCCGGGCCTGTTTCGTGGCGCGCAGGCCGGGGCGGGCTGGGCGCCCCCCGCTCGTCCCGGTCAGCCCGGCGCCAGGCCCGACTGCGCCCGGCCGCGCCGCCCCGGGGCGGCCCGCTCCAGCGCCACCCGGCGCGCGACGAGGCCATAGACCTCCTCCAGGCGATCGAGGTGCCGCTCGAGGGTGAGGGGGCGCTGCCAGTAGCGCCGGTGCGCCTCGGCGCTCAGCGCCGCCACCGTGGCGGGATCCCGCAGGCGGCGCAGGCGCTCGGCCAGGGCCGCGGCATCGCCGGACGGGAACCAGTAGCCGGTCTGCCCGTCCGCCACCGCCTCGCGGCCCGCGCAGGCGTCGCTCACCACCACGGGCGTGCCGAGCGCCAGCGCCTCGTAGACGGTGAGCGGCTGGCCCTCGTACCAGATCGACGGGAAGACGAGGGCCGAGGCGTCCCGCAGGGCCTCGCGCACGCCGGCCGCGTCGCGCCAGCCGAGCAGCACCGCGTCCGGGTAGCGGCCCCGGATCGCCTCCGCCTCCGGCCCGTCGCCGACGAGGACCGGCGTGATGCCGGCGAGGCGCGCCGCCTCGGCGAAGAGGCCGACGCCCTTCTCGATCGAGAGCCGGCCCACGTACACGACGGGCCCCTGCGCCGGGGCGGCCTTGGGGCCGAGATCCGGCACCGAGATCGGGTTGTCGACCCGGTGCAGGCGCAGGGCCGGCGGCAGGAGGGGGCCGACCACCCCCTCCTGGAGGGCGCTGATGGTGATCACGTCGCGGATGCCGTCCGGCCAGTGCGCCGCGTGCTCGAGGAGCAGGTGGCGGGCGACCCGCATCGCCTTGCGGGGGTAGCTGCGCATGTCGCAGTTCGTGGTCACGCAGGACCGCGACATCGGCCGGCGGTGGCAGATGGCGTGGCGCTGGTAGTCGTAGAAGCCGCCGTTGGGGCAGACGAGGAAGAACTCGTGCATGGTGTAGACGGCGGGCAGGCCGGCCTCGGCGATCGCCGCGAACACCGAGGGCGAGAGCGACTTCGCCCAGGCGTGGACGTGCACCAGGGTATCGCCGGGATCGCGCCCGCGCAGCGCCTGCGCCAGGGCGTCGCGGGCCCGGCCGTTCCACAGCATCTGCGCCGCGAAGGCGAGCTTGGAGGTCGTCGTCGCGATGTCGGGCTGGTCGAGGCACGTCACCGCGACGCCGGCGGCCGCGAGGCGCGGGTCGACGGGGCCGACCGCGGCGAAGACCTGGACCCGGTGGCCGCGGCCCGCGAGCCCGAGGGCGGACTCGATCGCGACCTTCGCCTGCCCGCCGTTGATGTGGGCGTGGTCGAGAACCAGGATGACGTCCATGGTCGGGCCTCCAGCGGACCCGTTTACGACCCGGCAGTTGATCGTCGGTAAACTCGCGTGCCGCCGCGGCCGAGGTCACGCGCGTGCCGTCGCGGCCGGAGCTCCCGCCATGCACGTCGGAATCCTGACGAATTTCCCCACCCCGAAGGGCGGGGCCGAGAAGGTCGCGATCGAGTCGGCCCGCGGCCTCGCCGAGCGCGGGGTCGCCGTCACCTTCCTGCACGGCATCGACGGCCCGGCCGACCCGATGCTCGATCACCCCCGCATCCGCCGCGTCGGGCTCGGGCTGACCGACGTCTGGGACCGGCCGGCCTGGCGCGGCGCCCTCGAGGGCGTCTGGAACCGCGAGGCGGCGCGGCGCCTGCGGGCGGTGCTCGCGGCCCTGCCCGCCGCCCCCTACTGCCTGCACCTGCACCAGTGGACCCGCAGCCTGTCGCCGGCGATCCTGCCGGTGCTGGCCGCGAGCCGCCTGCCCGTCGCCGTGACGCTCCACGACTACTTCCTGGCCTGCCCGAACGGCGTCTACTACCGGTTCGACGAGGGCGCCCCCTGCACCCTGGCGCCGATGGGCGCCGCCTGCCTCGCGGCGCCCTGCGACCCGCAATCCCGGGCCCACAAGCTCGTGCGCTTCGCCCGGGCCGCCGCGACGCGGACGGCCCTGCATCGCGGCTTCGCGGAGCGGCCCCTCGCCCTCGTGCACGTCTCGGACGGCAGCCGGGCGCGCCTCGAGCCGATGCTCTCCGGCGGGCCCTTCCGGCATCACCGCGTCGACAACCCGGTGCGGGTGGCCCAGGGGGTTCCGGCGAACCCGGCGGGCGGCGATGCCGTCGCGTTCGTGGGCCGCTTCACCCGCGAGAAGGGCGCCGACCTCGTGGCGGCCGCCGCCCGGGCGGCGGGCCTCGCCGCGCTGTTCATCGGCGACGGGCCCCTCGAACCCGTGCTGCGGGGGCTCCCCGGCACGGAGGTCCTGGGCTGGCGCAGCCCCGCGGAGGTCGAGCGCCTGCTGCGCGCCCGGGCGCGGGCCGTCGTCGCGCCGGCGCGCTGGCTCGAGACCGGCCCGCTCACCGTCTACGAGGCGCTCGCGGCCGGCATCCCGGCGATCGCCAGCGACCGGGCCGGCGCGGGGGAGAAGGTCGTGTCCGGCGAGACCGGGTTCGTGGTCGCGCCGACGGCCGAGAGCCTCGGGGCCGCCTTCGGCGCCCTGCGCGACGACGCGCTGGTGCGCCGCATGGGGCTCGCGGCCCACGCGCGCTACTGGGCCGCGCCGATGACGCTGGCGGCCCACGCCGAGGCCCTGTGCGGGCTCTACGCCGCGATGGCCGGGCGCCCGCTTGCGGCCGAGGCGCCATCTTTTCAGCGCAGTGCTGTACTGTGAGGGAGCCTGCCGCCCCGTCCGAGGAGCCTGAGCCCCATGCGCCGCCCGACGTTCCCCCTGCTGCTCGCCGCCCTTCTCCTCGGGCTGCCGGGCGGCGCGCGCCCGGCGGCCGCGCAGGCCGATGCGCTGCCGCCCTACCGGGCCCTGCCGGACTCGAAGGCGCAGGTGCAGCTCTCCTTCGCGCCGCTCGTGAAGCGGGCGGCGCCCTCCGTGGTCAACGTCTACGGCACCCACGTCGAGAAGCGGGCCGCCAACCGCGGCGCCATGGACGAGTTCCTGCGGCGCTTCTTCGGGGATGCCGGGCCGGGCGGCCTGCCCCAGGAGCGGGCCCAGCGCTCCCTCGGCTCGGGCGTGATCGTCGACGGGTCCGGGCTGATCGTCACCAACAACCACGTCATCGAGAACATGAACGAGGTGAAGGTCGCGCTGAACGACCGGCGCGAGTTCGAGGCCCAGATCGTGCTGCGCGATCCCCGCACCGACCTCGCCATCCTGAAGATCAAGAGCCCGACCGGCGGCCTCGTCCCGATGGAGATCGGCGACTCGGAGAGCCTCCAGGTCGGCGACTTCGTGATCGCCATCGGCAATCCCTTCGGCGTCGGCCAGACGGTGACGCAGGGCATCGTCTCGGCCCTCGCCCGCACGCAGGTCGGCTCGGCCGACTACCAGTTCTTCATCCAGACCGACGCGGCCATCAACCCGGGCAACTCGGGCGGCGCGCTCGTGGACCTCGGCGGCCAGCTCGTCGGCATCAACACGGCGATCTACTCGCAGTCGGGCGGCAGCCACGGCATCGGCTTCGCGATCCCGGCCAGCATGGTCCGGGCGGTGGTCGAGACCGCCCGGGGCGGCGCCCGCATGGTGCGGCGGCCCTGGCTCGGGGCCCGGCTCCAGAACGTGACGCCGGACATCGCCGAGAGCGTCGGCCTCGACCACCCGACCGGGGTGCTGGTGGCCGGGCTCCAGCCCAAGAGTCCGGCCGAGGAGGCCGGCCTGAAGCGCGGCGACGTGATCCTGTCGGTCGACGGCCAGGTCGTCGACGACCCGGAGGCCTTCGGCTACCGGTTCGCCCTCAAGGGCATCACCGGCGAGACCCGCTTCGCGGTCCTGCGCGGCTCGACCCGCACGACGCTCCCGGTCCGCCTCGGCCCCGCCCCCGAGACCCGGTCGCGCGACGCCCTGAAGGTGAAGACGCGCTCGCCCTTCCTGGGCGCCACCGCGGTCAACCTCTCGCCGGCGGTGGCGGAGGAGATGCAGCTCGAGACGCAGGGCGACGGCGTCGTGATCGCGGAGGTCGACGGCGGTACCATCGCCAACCGGGTCGGCCTCCAGAAGGGCGACATCATCGTGGCGGTGAACGGCGCGCCGGTGAGCACCACCAAGGACCTCGACCGGATCACCCGCACCAGCGTGTCGATGTGGGAGGTGACGATCAACCGCGGGGGCCAGCAGCTCACCTCGGTGTTCGGGGGGTAGGGCGCGCCGCCGCGGCGAACCCCCGGGCCGGGCGGCCCGGGGCCTCGTCGCAGGATGCGCCCGCGGGGCGACCCGGCCGCCCCGACCGGCGGGGCGGTCCTGCACCGGGCCCCCGTGCTCGCGCGGACCCGTCGCGCGGGCGAGCCATCAGCCCGGCTGGGCCCCGTCGTAGCCCTCGATCACGATCAGGTCGATCTCGGCGCCGCCCTCCTGCCTGGCGCGGGCGTCCTGGTACTCGGGCGAGTTCCAGCACGCCAGCGCCTGCGCGTAGCTCGGGAACTCGAGCACCACGTTGCGGGCGCGGCTCGTGCCGATGACGGACTCGAACGACCCGCCGCGCACGAGGAAGCGGCCGCCGTACTTGGCGAAGGCGGCGCCGTTCGCCGCCACGTAGTTCTTGTACGACTCGGGCTTCGTCACGTCGACGCGCCCGACCCAGTATCCCTTCGCCATGCGGTTCCTCCCTCGGTGGTCAGTCGACGTCCGCCATCTCGGCGACGATGCGCTGCGCGGCGTCCCGCGGGTCGGCGGCCCCGGTGATGGGCCTGCCGACCACGACGTGGTCGACGCCGGCCCGCACGGCCTCGGCCGGGGTCATCACCCGCTTCTGGTCGCCCGTGGCCGCGCCCGCCGGCCGGATCCCGGGCGTGACGATGAGCCGGTCCGGCCCGATCAGCGCCCGCACGCGGGCGGCCTCCGCGGCGGCGCAGACGATGCCGTCGATGCCGATCCGGCGGGCCGCCTCCGCGCGCAGCGCCACGAGGTCGGCGACGGGCAGCGCGAAGCCGGCCTCGCGCGCGTCGGCGTCGTCGTAGGAGGTCAGCACCGTGACGGCGAGGATCCGGAGGCGCCCGCCGACGGCGTCGCGGCCGCTCAGGGCCGCCCGCATGGTCTGCGGGTAGGCGTGCACGGTCAGGAAGGTGGCGCCCAGGCCCTCGAGCGACTGCACGCCCTCCTCGACGGTGTTGCCGATGTCGTGGAGCTTGAGGTCGAGGAAGACCTTCAGCCCGGCCCGCGCCAGGCGCTCGGCGAGCCCGAGCCCACCGGCGTAGCCGAGGCGGTAGCCGATCTTGTAGAAGCCGGCGGCGTCGCCGATGCGGTCGATCAGGCGCTCGGCCTCGTCGGTGCTCGCCATGTCGAGGGCGACGATGAGGCGGTCGCGGGGGCTGATGGGAGCGGGCATGGCGCCTCGGGTCAGGGTCGCCCAGCACCCACCACAGGTTCGGGGCCGGAATCAAGCCCGGCCGACGATCCGCGCCACCTCCTCCCGCAGGACCGGCAGCAACTCGCCCTCGAACCACGGATGCGCCTTGAGCCAGGCGGTGTTGCGCCAGGACGGGTGCGGCAGCGGCAGCAGGCGCGGCCTGCGGGGCTCGGCCAGGATGGCGCGCCAGCCCGCCACCGTGGCGGTCAGGCCGCCGGGCCGGCGCCCGAGATGCCAGGCCTGGGAGTACTGCCCGATCAGCAGGATCAGCTCCAGCGCCGGCAGGCCCGCCAGCAGGGGCGCGCGCCAGGTCTCGGCGCATTCGCGCCGGGGCGGCAGGTCGCCGCCCTTGGCGTCGTGCCCCGGGAAGCAGGCCCCCATGGGCACGATGGCGACCCTGCCGGCGTCGTAGAAGGCGGGCTCGTCGAGGCCGAGCCAGTCGCGCAGGCGCCGGCCGGAGGGGTCCTGGAACGGCACGCCGCTCCGGAACGCCCGGTTGCCGGGTGCCTGGCTGGCGATGCAGAGCCGGGCCGCCGCGCTGCCCTGGAGGATCGGCCGCGGCTCGACCGGCAGGGGCGGGCCGTGCCGGGGCGCCTCGCGGCAGAGCCGGCAGGCCCGCACCGCCGCGGCGGTGCGGGCGAAATCGGGCGGGCTCACGGGGCCGCGCGGGCACGGCGCCCGCGCGGCGGTGTCGGGGGGCGCGGCCTCACACGCCCCGCAGGGCCCCGAGGTCGAGGGGCAGCGAGCGCAGGCGCTGACCGGTCGCCGCGAAGATGGCGTTCGCGATCGCGGGCGCCAGCACCGGCACGCCGGGCTCGCCGATGCCGGTGGGCGCCGCCGTCGAGGGCACGATGTGCACCTCGACCTTCGGCATCTCGCTCATCCGGGTCGGCTCGTAGGCGTCGAAGTTCTTCTCCTGCACCTCGCCGTCCTTGAAGGTGATGCGGTTGCGCAGCACCGCCGAGAGGGCGAACCCGACCGCGCCCTCGACCTGGGCCCGGATCACGTCCGGGTTGACCGCGACCCCGACATCGACCGCCGCCACGATGCGGTTGACCTTGACCTTGCCGGCCTCGGCGCTGACGTCGGCCACCATGGCGACGTAGGAGCCGAAGGATTCGTGGGCCGCGACCCCGAGGCCGCGCCCGGGGGCGGCGGCGCGCCCGCGCCAGCCCGCCTTCTCGGCCGCGAGGGCGAGGGCCGCCGAGAGCCGGGGCGCCTGCTGCAGGAGGCCGAGGCGGTAGGCCACCGGGTCCTGGCCGGCCGCGTGGGCGAGCTCGTCGACGAACACCTCCATGGCCTGCGCGGTGTGCGAGTGCCCGACCGAGCGCCACCACAGGACCGGCACGCCCTCGCGGGCGTTGTGGACCTCGAAGCGGTAGGCCGGGAGCGCGTAGGGGGTGTCGGCGGCGCCCTCGACGGTGGTCGCGTCGACGCCGTCCTTGACGATCATCGCCTCGAGGGGCGTGCCGATGATGATCGACTTGCCGACGATGGTGTGCTCCCAGCCGGTGATCGCCCCCTTGGCGTCGAGGCCGGCGCGGATGCGGTGGTAGGCGGCCGGGCGGTAGTAGCCCCCGGTGATGTCGTCCTCGCGGGTCCAGACGAGGTGGATCGGCCGCGTCCCGCCGGTGGCCCTCAGGATCGCCGCGGCCTCCGCGATGTAGTCCGCCGAGGCGGTGGCGCGCCGGCCGAAGGAGCCGCCCGCCCAGAGCGTGGTGATGCGGACCTTGTCGGTGGTGGTGCCGAGGATGCCGGCCGCCACGGCCTGCTCGATGGTCTGGAACTGCGACCCGGCGTAGATGTCGTAGCCGCCGTCCGCCGCCCGCTCGATCGTGGCGTTGAGAGGCTCCATCGGGGCGTGGGCGAGGTACGGGAAGGCGAACTCCGCCTCCAGCACCTTGGCGGCGCCCTTGATGGCGCCGGCGGCGTCCCCGCGCTTGGCGGCGACGAGGCCGGGCCTGTCCGCCATCGCCTTGTAGGCGGCGACCTGCTGGTCCGAGGATTGCCGCTCCGCCCCGGCATCGTCCCAGGTCAGCCTCAGCGCCTCGCGGCCCTTCATGGCCGACCAGGTGTCCTTGGCCACGACGGCGACGCCGCTGCCGATCGTCACCACGTCGACGACGCCCGGCAGCGCCCGGGCGGCCTTGTCGTCGACCGAGGCGAGCCTGGCGCCGAAGCGCGGGGCCCGCGCCACCACGGCGGTGAGCTGGTTCGGCCGGCGCACGTCGAGGGCGTAGACGGCGCTGCCGTCGGTCTTGATGCCCGAGTCGAGCCGGGGAAGGCGGGTGCCGATCAGCCGGAAATCGGCCGGCTGCTTCAGCGTCGGGTTCTCCGGGACGGCCTGCGTCGCGGCCGCCGCCGCGAAGGCGCCGAAGCGGCCCTCCTTGCCCGTGCGGGCGTGGCGCAGGACGCCCTTCTCCACGGTGATCTCGCCGGCCGGCACCCGCCACTCGGCGGCGGCGGCCGCGACCAGCATGGCGCGGGCCGCGGCGCCCGCCTTGCGGAGCTGGATCCAGGAATTCGCCACCGCGGTCGAGCCGCCGGTGCCCTGGATCGGCCCGAACGCGAGGTTGTTGTAGAGCGCCGCGTCGGCCGGCGCGAAGGCGGTGCGCATCTGGCCCCAGTCGGCGTCGAGCTCCTCGGCCACGATGGTGGCGAGCCCAGTCGTGTTGCCCTGGCCCATGTCGAGGTGCTTGATCACGACCGTCACGCTGTCGTCGGCGGCGACGCGCACGAACGCGTTCGGCTGGGCCGGGACCTTGGAGAAGTCGGGCGCCCCGGCCGCGCGGGCGGGCGAGCCGGAGAGTTCGAGGCGGACCCCGATCACCAGGGCGCCGCCGGCGGCGGCGCTCCCGCGCAGGAAGGCGCGGCGGGAGGCGGACGGCGCGGGGCGCCGGGTCGCGAGAGCGTTGAGCATGGGCGGCGTCCCGGTCAGGCGAGGGTGCGGGCGGCGTCGTGGATCGCCGCGCGGATGCGCTGGTAGGTGCCGCAGCGGCAGACGTTGCCGTCCATGGCGCCGTCGATGTCGGCGTCCGTGGGCTTGCGGTTCTCGGTGAGCAGGCCGACGGCCGACATGATCTGGCCCGACTGGCAGTAGCCGCACTGCACCACGTCGAGGCTCCGCCAGGCGGTGCGCACGGCCTCGGCCACGGGGCCCTGGAGGCCCTCGATCGTGGTGATGCGGGCCGCGCCGACGTCGCCGAGGCGGGTCTGGCAGGCGCGGGTGGGCTGCCCGTCGAGGTGGATCGTGCAGGCGCCGCACTGGGCGATGCCGCAGCCGTACTTGGTGCCGGTCAGGTTGAGGTGGTCGCGGATGGCCCAGAGGAGCGGCATCTCGGGATCGGCATCGACCTCGAAGGTCCGGCCGTTGACGGTCAGCTTCTGCATCGCGAGCTCCGACGAGACGCTGGAACGGTTCCAGCGCGGGTGTTGTGGCGCGCCTCATGGACCCGCCGCAAGCGCGGCCGATGTGCGCCAGCGCACGTCGGCGCCGGCCGGGACGATGCCCGGTGGACCGATCGGATTCGCGCGATCGGGGCAGGGCAACCTTAACACATTTCGGCAAGCGTGGTCGGCGGCGAAACGGCGAGACCCGCGCGGCGGGAGGGAGCGGCGCGACCAGGCCCCATGTCCGAGATCACGGCGCAGATGGTCCAGCGCGGGCGCGGCCCGACGGCGGAGGAGGCGGCCCGGCGGCGCAAGCTCGCGCGGGACGTGCGCTCCGCCCGCGAGCGGCTGACCTCCTCGACCGGCCTCGAGCGCGCCTTCGACTACGAGCTCCTCAGGGTCTACGCGCAGTACCGCCTGGGCGCCTTCCTGCCCCTGGTGCTGCTCGCCTTCAGCATCGCGGCGGCCGCGGTGTTCTGGGTGCCGGTTGCCCTCAGCGCCGCCTGGTGCGCCGGGGTGCTGCTCGTCGCCGGCACCGTCGCGGCGTTGTCGCGCGCCTTCCTGCGCCAGGACCCGGAGGCGATCTCGCTGCGGACCTCGCGCCGCCGGGTGATCGTCGGCGAGCTCGTCCAGAGCACGAGCTGGGCCCTCCTCGTGCTGATGCTGTTCCGGATCGATGCCGCGAACGCCCGCACCTTCGTGATGTTCGTCCTCGTCATCGTGGCGGCCGTCACCACGATGCTGGCCGCCACCGTGCCGGTGGCCGCCTACGCGGGCCTGCTGCCCCTCACGGCCGCCACGGCCTCGCTGCTGTGGCTCTCGCGCGAGGCGGAATCCGTGCTGCTGATCGCCATGGCGGTGGGCGCGCAGCTCTTCTTCCTCGCCCTGTCGAAGCACCTGCACACCTCGACGGTGGCGGCGCTCCAGTCGCGGGCCGAGAAGGACGCGATCTTCGGCGAGCTGGAGCAGGCCAAGGCCAATTCCGACGAGGCGCGGCGGCGCGCCGAGGAGGCGAACCTCGCCAAGTCCCGCTTCCTCGCCACCATGAGCCACGAGCTGCGCACGCCGCTCAACGCCATCCTGGGCTTCTCCGAGGTGATGAAGAACGAGGTGTTCGGCCCGCACGCGGCACCGTCCTACCAGGAATACTCGACCGACATCCACGAGAGCGGCCTGCACCTGCTGACCCTGATCAACGAGATCCTCGACCTGTCGCGCATCGAGGCCGGCCGCTACGAATTGAACGAGGAGGCGCTGCTCCTCGCCTACGTGGTCGAGGAGTGCCGCCACATGATGGCGCTGCGCGCCCGGGCCAAGAACCAGAGCTTCCGCGAACTCGTCGACCCGTCGCTGCCGCGGCTCTTCGCCGACGAGCGGGCGGTGCGCCAGGTCGTGCTCAACATCCTGTCGAACGCCATCAAGTTCACGCCGCCCGGCGGCGAGATCACCATCAAGGTGGGCTGGACCTCCTCGGGCGGCCAGTACGTCAGCGTCAGGGACACGGGGCCGGGCATCCCGGAGGACGAGATCCCGACCGTGATGTCGTCCTTCGGCCGCGGCTCCCTCGCGATCAAGACCGCCGAGCAGGGCTCGGGCCTCGGCCTGCCGATCGTCAAGGGCCTCGTCGACCTGCACGGCGGCGGCTTCCAGCTGAAGTCGCGGCCGCGGGAGGGCACCGAGGTCGTCGTCACCTTCCCGGCGGCCCGGGTGATGGACGCCCTGCCGGCGGTGACGGGCGACGGCGCGGCCCCGCCGCCCCGCCCCGTGCGCGCCGCCTGATCAGGCCACCTCCGCCAGCATCCCGGCGACGCGGTCGGGCTCCATCACCTGGACGTCGTGCGGCACCGGCATCTCGACGTAGCGCCAGCCGGCCTTCGCCTTGGCGCGCTGGCGGCTCGGCTCGATCGAGGGGTTGGCGGGCTTGGTGTAGGCCACGTAGGTGACCGGCAATCCGGCCCCGGCGGGCTTGGCGAGGCGCACCGGCGTGTCGTAGGTCCCGATCGGGTGCGGGCGCAGGCGGGCGTGGAACCAGTCCTTGGCGGGTCCCGCCGGCAGCGGGAACGCGTCCGGCCCCGGCACCGGCAGGGCGATCCCGGCGCCCTGCTCGCGCACGGCCTTGAGCCGGGCGTCCCCCATGCCGGCCGGCAGGATCGAGAGGCCGGTGTCGCCGTTCTCCGGGATCAGCGCGTCGAGGTAGACGATGTGGTGGATGCGCTCCGGCATCCGGTCGGCGACGCCCGTCACCGCCATGCCGCCGTACGAGTGCCCGACCAGCACGGCGCCCGTGAGGTCCTCCATCTCGATCAGGGACGCCACGTCGCGGATGTGGGTGTCGATGGTGATCTGGCGCGAGAGCAGGTGCGCCCGCTCGCCGAGCCCGGTCTGGGTCGGCGTGTAGACGCGGTGGCCCCGGGCGCGCAGCGCCGGCGCGATGTCGTGCCAGATCCAGCCGCCCCCGTAGGCGCCGTGCACCAGCACGTAGGGGCGTCCGGCCGGGGCCGTCTGGGCGGCGGCACCCCCGGCCGTCATGGCGGCGGCGGCGGCGCCCCCCAGCGTCAACACGGTCCTGCGATCCATCACTCGTCTCCCCCGGGCCTGCCTGTCCGCGGCTCGCGCGGCGCCCTTCATACCGCGGGACGCAGGAGCCCGCACCCCGCCGGCCCGCTCCCGCGACCACGGCGCGCCGCGGCCGGCTCACGGGCTGAAGATCAGCACCAGGTAGGTCAGGAACACCACGAGGTGGACCGCGCCCTCGAGCACGGTCGTGCCCTGGCGCGAGAAGGTCAGGACGCTGAGCAGCAGGGTCATGGCGAGGAGCGCCATCTCGGCCGGGGCGAGGCCGAGCACCACGGCCTGCCCGGAGACGAGGCCCACTACCAGCACCGCCGGCACGGTCAGGCCCACCGTCGAGGTCACGGCGCCGAGGCAGAGGTTGATCGCCCGCTGCAGCTCGTCGCGGCGGATCGCCTTGAGGGCGCTGATGCCCTCGGGGGTGAACACGATCGCCGCGATGAGCACGCCGCCGAGCGCCTGGGGCGCGCCGAGGGCCGCGATGCCGTGGTCGAGGATCGCCGCGAGGCTCTTCGACAGGAGCACGATCGGCAGGATGCTGGCGATCAGGAGCCCGGCGTGCCGCGCCAGGGACCCGGACCCGGCCGACGCCCCGTGGGCCGCCTCCGCCACCCGGAGGTTCACCTCGGCGAAGAAGTCGCGGTGCCGCCCGGTCTGGAGCAGCAGGAAGATGCCGTAGAGCGCGACGGTGAGCACCGAGAACGACACCGCCTGGAGCCGGGTCAGGGACCCGTCCGGGGTCGAGCGGGTGAAGTTCGGGATGATCAGCGCGATCACCGTGAGCGGGATGATCACCGCCAGGTAGGCGCCGGCCCCGTCGAGGTTGTAGTTCTGGCGGTGGTGGCGCAGGCCCCCGAGGATCAGCCCGACGCCCACGAGGCCGTTCATCACGATCATGATCACGGCGAACATCGTGTCGCGGCCGAGGGACGTCGACTGCTTGCCGCCCAGCATCACGGCGGCGACGAGGGCCACCTCGATCATCACGATCGCCAAGGTCAGGATCAGGGTGCCGTAGGGCTCGCCGAGGCGGTCGGCCAGCGCCTCGGCCTCGTGCACCACCCCGAAGGCCGACCACAGGATGACGGAGAACAGCCAGGCGAACAGCCCGGCCGCCAGCAGGGGCGAGCCGAGATCGGCGAGCCACGCGCCGCCGAGGACCGCGAACGCCGCGACGGTCGCCCACGCCACACCGAGCCGCAACCAGACCATCGCACCCCGCCCGACCGCGCCGCCTGCCTTAAGGGTAGGGCCGGGGGGTGCTTTTTCCAGGCGGCCTCAGCCCTGGTGCGCGAAGGCCCAGTAGAGCTCCCGCGCCCTGCGGAAGAGCGGACCGGGCGCCAGGGTCCGGCCGTCGAGCCCGGTGACCGGCACGACCTTCGAGAAGTTGCCGCAGGAGAAGATCTCGTCGGCGGCCGCGAGGTCGTCGTAGGTCAGGGTCGCCTCGACCACCGGCACGCCGGCCTCGCGCAGGAGGGCGATCACCCGCCCGCGGGTGATGCCGGCGAGGAAGCTGCCGTTCGGCACCGGTGTCGAGACCACCCCGTCGCGGGCCATGAACAGGTTGGCGTTGGCGAACTCGGCGAGGTTGCCGAGCGCGTCGCGCATCAGCGCGTTGCCGAAGCCGCGGCCCGCGGCCTCCGCCAGGGCGCGGGCGCCGTTGGGGTAGAGGCAGCCGGCCTTCGCCTCGACCGGGGCGGTGTCGGCGGTGGGGCGGCGGTAGGGCGAGAGCGTCGCCGTGAAGCCCGTGGGCGCCGGCATCGGCGCCTCGTAGAGGCACAGGCACCAGTTGGTCGAGGCGGGATCGAACCGCACCCCGCCGGCGAAGCCGCCCTCGGCCCAGTACATCGGCCGGATGTAGAGCGCGGCGTCGGGCGCGAAGCGCCGCAGCCCGTCGCGGACGAGGCCGAGCCAGGTTTCGTGGCCGACGACGGGCTCGAGGCCGAGCGCCGTCGCGGAGCGGTTGACCCGGGCGAGGTGGCGGTCGAGGTCGGGCGTCACGCCCTCGAAGGCGCGGGCGCCGTCGAACACCGTCGAGGCGAGCCAGGCGCCGTGGGTGCGCGGCCCCATGATGCGCACGTTGCCCGGGTGCCAGGCGCCCTCGAAGAAGGTCCAGGTCGTGTCGCTCATCGCTCTCGCCCGCTCGCCGATCCTACGGCCTTCCGCCCGCCGCGCCGGGCGCCCGTCCTGCATGGCCCCGCGCGTCCCCGTTGTCCATGCCGCGCGGCGGCTGTCCGTCAGGCCCCCAGGGAGGGAGCCGGCGCCGCGAGGCCGCGGCCGGTGACGAGGCGCCTGGCGAAGGAGGCGGCGCGCAGGGCGTGGCCGACGAGCCGCGGCTGCACCCGGCGGCAGAACGCGACCTTGCGGACGTAGTTGTCGACCTGCCAGTGCGCGACCGCGCCCTTGGGCAGGAACAGCACGTCGCCGGGCACGAAGCGCCGGGCCGGGTTGGCGGCGTCGCCGATGACGGCCGAGCCTTCGAGGAAGTAGATCGTCTCGTCGATGTCGTAGTGCCAGACGAACTCGCCCGCGGTACAATCCCAGATGATGGTGCTGGCGGTGCCGTCCTGGCTGCGCGACAGCACGGTGTTGCGCGCGAGGGGATTGCCGGCGCGCACCCAGTGCGGGTTGATCGGCGCGGGCTTCAGGGGCACGTCGCTCGGCGAGTAGACCATCGGCGGCAGGGACACGGGGCGCTCTCCACTTGTGGGGAGATCACCCCTAGCAGCGACCCCTTGATGCAAGCTGAATCCGATCGCAGAGACTCGCGACGTTCCGTCAGGGTTTCGCAATGATTTTAAGCGTCTGTAGACGACGCCGGCCCCAGCCCGGGGCCTCGCGCCGGCGCCCCCCGCCGCACGGACCGCGATGCCGCTCGATCCCCGCGCCCGCCGCTTCCTCGACCTGATCGCCCTCGCCGGGCCGGGTCCGGCGACGCCGGAGGCGCGCCGGGCGGGCGTGCGAGCGCTCGCGCGCTTCGCCGGCCCGCCAGCCGCCCTCGCAGCCGTGGCGGAGCACGCGCTGCCGGGACCGGCGGGGCGCCTGCCGGCGCGGCTCTACGTGCCGCACGCCGGCCCGGCCGGGCCGGGCCTGCTCTTCCTGCACGGCGGCGGCTTCGTGGCGGGCGATCTCGACAGCCACGACGGGCTCTGCCGGGCGCTCGCCGCGGAGGCCGGGGTGCGGGTCCTCGCCCTCGACTACCGCCTCGCGCCCGAGCATCCCTTCCCGGCCGCCCTGGAGGACGCCGCCGCGGCGCTCGCCTGGCTCGCCGAGGCGGGGGCGGGCCTCGGGATCGAGGCCGCCCGCCTCGCGGTCGGCGGCGATTCGGCCGGGGCCGGCATCGCCGCCTCCCTGTGCGCCCGGGCGCGCGACCGGGGCGGGCCGGCCATCGCCGGGCAGGTGCTGCTCTGCCCGGTCCTCGACGCCGCCGGGGAGGGGGGCTCGCGGGTCGCCTTCGCGGAGGGCCACGGGCTCGACCAAGCGACGCTCGCCCGCGACGTCGCCGCCTACGCGGGGTCCCGCGATCCGCGCGACCCGGCGATCTCGCCGCTGCGCGCCACGGCCTTCGCCGGCCTGCCGCCGGCGCTGATCCACACCGCCGCCTGCGACCTCGTGCGCGACGACGGGGCGGCCTACGCGGACCGCCTCGCCGCCGCGGGGGTCCGGGTGCGCCACACCTGCCACCCGGGCATGATCCACCACTTCTACGGTCTCGGCGGCCTGATCCCGTACGCGGCGGCGGCCCTGCGCCAGGTCGGGGCCGAGCTGCGCGACCTCCTGGGCGGATGAGCGCGCCCGCCCGAGCCCCCGCCGGACCCGCCTCAGGCCACGTCGAAGTCGCCGGAGCGGTTCTCCAGGAGCTCGAGTGTGCGCAGCACCGCCATGCCGATCAGGTTCGAATCGAACAGGCCGTCGGGCGTCGCCGGCTCGATGCCGACCGAGCCCACGCTGCTCCCGCCGGCGCTGCCGATCACCACCTTGTAGACGTCCCCGTGCTCGTCGAGCTGGTCGCGCACCAGGGAAACCGTGTAGCTGCCGACCTCTCCGTAGGACTTGACGATATCGGGTCGATCGACGCTGCGAGCCTTGCTCTCGCGACGGAAAACCGGACGGATGACGTTGTCCATCTGCCTCTCCCGGTGGATGCCGCTGTTTTGATCTTGCAGTCTTGTCGTTGCGGCCGCCCGGCACCGGACACTCGGCGGGTCCTCGCGGTCCCGTCCCGATCCGAGCTTTGCCGCAGCGGCCGGTATCGCACCGGGAGGTTGCGTGCAGATTGCGCGAAGTGTTGCGCGGAGCGCCCGATATTGCCTCGGCGGCAAGCCCGCGCGGCGCGAGAGGCCCGCGCGGCGC